>DMNK01000008.1:24427-24666 GCA_003453695.1 Acidimicrobiaceae bacterium
GAGTCGGGCTCGTCGAAGAGGATGATCTTCGGCTCGAGCACGAGCGCCCGGGCCAGCCCGGCCCGCTTGCGCATCCCGCCGGACACCTCGCCGGGCAGCTTGGCGAGGTGGTCGACGAGGCCCACGAGCTCCGCCTTGGTCAGCACGATGGCCCGGATCTCCCGCTCCGACTTGCTGGTGTGCTCCCGCAGCGGGAAGGCGATGTTGTCGTACAGGCTCATGGAGCCGAACAGGGCGCC
>DMNK01000008.1:24816-28775 GCA_003453695.1 Acidimicrobiaceae bacterium
CGAACAGGGCGCCGTCCTGGAAGAGCACGCCGAACTTGCGGCGGATGCGGAAGACGTCCTTCTCCCGCACGTCCGTGATGGGCTCACCGTCCACGAGGATCTGGCCGGCATCGGGCTTGAGCAAGCCGATGATGACCTTGAGCATGACCGACTTGCCGGTTCCCGAGGGGCCCATGATGGCGGTGGTCTTGCCCCGGGGGACGTCGAAGGTGACGTCGCGCAGCACGGTGTGGCTGCCGAAGGACTTGGTGACGTTGCGGATGGAGATGATGGCGTCCGTCCCCCGGCCGTCGTAGGGCCGGGTGACGGGGAGCTCCCGGGTGGGGGAGCCCACCGTGTGTGCCTGCCGCCAGGAGGCCATCGACCGCTCAGCCGCCTCCGAGAAGACTGCCCGACACCTGGTTCACCGTGGACCCCACCGTGCCCAGGGCGGAGCCGAGGAGCCCGGTGTTGCTCAGGGTCGATCCGGCTGTGCCGAGGGTGTTGCCCGCCGTCGTGCCGGTCGCATTGTTCACGGTGTTCCCGACGGTGCCCAGGGTGTTGCCCAGGGTGTTGTCGAGGGTGCTTCCCACCCCACCGAGGCTACCGCCGACGTTCTGGATGGTGTTTCCGAGCTGGGAGGCCCCGGGGACCCCGGACAACGGCGTCGTCGGCCCCGAGGGAAGGCCCGGTGTGGCCGGCAACGGCACGCCGGCCTTGCTGACGAGCCCGCCCGCGCCGCCACTCCCCGTGCCCGTGGTCCCTGCGTTCGCCGAGGGGCTGGCCGGCGTGGTCAGCGGCAGCGAGGTGGCCGGTGTCGAAGCGGTCGAGCCGCCCGGAAAGACGGGGTGTCCCGAGCCCGAGTTCGTCACGGTCGTCACCGGCGCCGGGGTGTTCAGAGTGGCGCCGATGACCATGGCGGTGGCGGCCACGGCCGACCCGGCGGCGACCACTGCGCCCTTGGCGCCGGTGGCGGCGACCTTGCTGAGCGCGCGGCGGGGGAGCCCGAAGAGCCGGCGGAGCCCGGCAAGCGACAGCGTGCCGCCCAGGAAGGCGCCGAGACGGCTGTCGGCTCCGGCCAGCGAAGCGAACTCGCGCTTGAGCGCCTGCCGGGCCCGCCACAGGAGCGTCTCCACGGCGGTGATCCCGACGCCCTCGTGGTCGGCGATGCGCTGGTAGGACCATCCCGATCCCTCGCGCAGGTGGAGGATGCGCTGGTGGCGATCGGACAAGCGGGTGAAGGCCTTGGCCACCATGTCGGAGTCGACGGCGGCCACCATGAGCTCCTCACCGCCGTCCTCGGTGCTGGCCACGTTCGATTGGTGGAACTCCGCCACCGGCGTCGAGCGGTTGCGGCGGCGCAGCACGTCGGTGCACAGGTGCGAGGCGATCACGCTCAGCCACGGGTAGAAGCGGCGGTCGCCTCCGAAGCTGGGAAGGGCGCGCCAGGCCCGGGCGAAGGCCTCCTGGGCGACGTCCTCCGCCTCATGGGAGTCGCGTAGACGCCGGAGACAGAACCGGTACAGGCGCCGGTAGTACCGCATGTACAGATCGTCGAAGGCGGTGCGGTCGCCGCCCTGGGCGCGGGTGACGAGCACCCGGTCGCGTGCCAGGTCGACGTCGTCGTCGAGGGCTTCAGTCCCTCTCGCCCCTCCACCGGTGAGAAGCGTGGTCAACCCCCCGACCCCCCCTCCTTCGACTACGCGGGCAACCGCCCTGGTCCTCCGCTGCCGCCCGGACAGGCCTCGCCAAAATTGCTGGTTCGGCCGCCCGGCTCACCACTAAGAGTACTCAAGGCTTCGCTGAAGTCCACTGGGCGCCGGGCGGTATCTGGCGGGAATCACGCACCGTGACCAAAATACCACAGAGCGTGTAGAAGGTCCGGGGGAGGGCCGCCCCCGGGGACCGGCACCGAGCTCGGATACTGCTCTATTCACCAATTCCCGAAACCGGCCCCCGGTTGTTGCATTGGGCACGCTCAACTCGGCGTCTATTGGCGACCTTCCACCGCAAGGTCTCGCGCGCAGCGCGGTTATGCCAAGTGCTACCAGGGGCGCTCTCGAACGAGGTTTAGCGGGGGGCGCAAAAGAGAACGGCTGGTGGCGTTCAACCACACGGAGAGGAACTGCAAGACAATGGCTCGACTGTTCCATGCGAAGGGGACGCGAGGTCGTCGTCGTCTGACCGCTGGAGTGGTGACACTCGGAGCTTCAGCGGCGATGACGATCGCGCTCGTCACTTCCGGCGGGGTGGCTTCAGCGTCGCCTGCGTACGCGGCGTACTCGGTGAACGTCACCGGAGCTGGGCTCAACCTGAACCTGTTCGGCAACAAGCTGGCCGGCGGCAACTCGTTCGCCTGCGCCAACTATGGCTCGCCGCAACAGAAGAACCTCGACGGCAACGGCAACGCCACCGCCTGCGACAGCACCAAGGGCGGAACGCCAGCTATGGCCTACGCCCAGGGCGAGGGCACGCTGCTGACGTCTTCGGGCCTGCACGGCCTCCAGACGGCGAGCGCTACATCCCCTGGCGCGACCGGCACACCCACGCCCGCATCGGGCAAGGACGGCTTCGTGTGCTCGCAGCTGAGCAGCGGCGGCTTCCAGGGGCAAAATGGCGTCGGGCTGGACTTCGGCGTGTCCTGTGCCCAGGCCACCGCCTCGTTGGACGGCGCCGGCAACCCGACGGCGGAGGCCACCGGTGACGTGGTGCACGTGGGCGTCGACCTGAGCGGCATCCTCGCCGGGCTCGCCAACGGCGGCTCCGCTTCGACTGGCGCACAGGACCTGTGCAACCAGGCCTCCGGCCAGAACCAGCAGGTCGGCCAGCTGTTCAACGGCATCTGCCAGGCCCTGGGCAGCATCGGCAGCGGCGGAGCCAATCAGGCCCCCGCTCCCATCGGAGGGTTGTTCGACGGCATCAGCCAGGCTCTCCAGGACCTGCGCGACGTCGCCACCAACGACACGGTGCCCTGCCCGCTCTACCCGAGCACCACGGCGCCGGCTTCGGTGTGCCTCGAGGTGGGCCCGGCTCAGAGCAAGATCGCCACGGCCAGCGACGGCACGGTGACCGCTACGGCGCTCGGCGAGACCGCTGAGATCGACGTGCTCCCCGGCGTGGGCTGCACGGCCGGTACCAGCCTGGCGACGTGCGCACTCAACGACGCCAGCAATGTCGGCAACGAGGCCCACAACCCGACAGCTGCTCCCCTCATCACGGTGAAGGTGGGACCTTCAAATTGCACCGAGACGCTGAGCCCGACCGACGCCACTTGGAAGACGTCGAGCTACGCCTCGCTGGTGGATGTGGACCTGAACATCCCGGGTGACAACATCCCGATCCACATCCCCGGTGCGTCGGGGTCGGGCCAGACCTTCGCCAACAACACGCCTCTGCAGGGCACCCTCGAGATCGCCAACGCTTCGTCGGCCGCCCCCGTGGGTGACTCTGCCGGCTGTACCGGCGACTCGCTGACCCTGTCGCTCCTCGAGAACAGCATGTTCCCGGGCGGCAGCACCACCCCGGGTCAGGGAGCCATCAACGTGCACCTCGGCAGCTCCAACGCCGGCGCCAACGCCCAGGGACCAGCCGGACCGGCCACACAGCCCAATGGCTCCGGCCCCCCTGCGGCCGGTCCTGGTCCGAGCGGACCTGGCCCGGTCGCCACCTCGGCAGCCACGTCACCGACCGCAGTGCACACCGGTGAATGGTGGTCCGGGTCCCTGCCCCTGCTCGCCATCCTCGCCGCCCTCGGCGGTGGGCTGATCGGCTGGCCGAGGCTGCGTCGGTTGCCCATGGTGGCGAGGCTCGTCACCCGGAGCAGCCGGTAACCCTCGGGAAAAAGGTGCGGGGGGTGCACGGTGTTCAGCTGGACAAGAGTGTTAGTCGGGCTCGTCCTGGTATGGGGCGCACTCGGCGTACTCGGATACCGGCTGGGGTGGCAGATCCACTCCAGCCGGGGGCAGGACGCCCTGCTGCGG
>DMNK01000008.1:28975-29205 GCA_003453695.1 Acidimicrobiaceae bacterium
CGAACCATTCGCTCGACCGCAGCAGGGGCAAGCCCTGCACGCAGAGCGCGCCGGCGAGTGACGGCCAGCTCGCCGGGGTGCTCGCCATGCCCAAGCTGAACGTCACCGCCCCGGTGGAGCAGGGCATCGACGACGCAGAGCTGAACGTCGCCGTCGGACACGCTGACTCCACGCCGCTCCCCGGCGTTGCCGGAACTTCCGTGCTCCTGGCGCATGACGTGAGCTACTTC
>DMNK01000016.1:0-172 GCA_003453695.1 Acidimicrobiaceae bacterium
CGGCGCCCCACACCACGAGCTTGGCCATCAAGTTGTCGTAGTACTGGCTCACCGTGTCACCAGACTCGTAACCGGCGTCGAGCCGTACCCCCGGACCTCCCGGAGGCTTCAACTCCTCGATGCGCCCCGGAGACGGCGTGAACCTGCCGCCGGCCGGGTCCTCGGCGTTGAT
>DMNK01000016.1:476-14528 GCA_003453695.1 Acidimicrobiaceae bacterium
TGGAGGCGGGTGTTCATCTCCAAGAAGAAGAAGTCCCCGTCCTGGTACAGGAACTCGACGGTGCCGGCGTTGACGTAGCCACAGGCCTTGGCCACGGTGACGGCCGCTTCGCCCATGGCTTGGCGGACGTCCTCGGGGAACGCCGGGGCCGGGCTCTCCTCGATGAGCTTCTGGTGCCGACGCTGGCTGGAGCAGTCCCGCTCGCCGAGCCACAGGGCGTTGCCGTGCGTGTCGGCCAGGACCTGCATCTCCACGTGGCGGGGCCAGTCGAGATACTTCTCGAGGTAGATCTCGGGCCGCCCGAAGTAGGCCTGGGCCTCGCGCTGGGCCGACTCCATGGCAGCAGAAGCCTCTTCGGGCCCCGTCACCACCTTCATGCCGCGCCCGCCGCCCCCGAAGGCGGCCTTGATGGCGACGGGCCAGCCGTGGCGGGCGCCGAACTCGGCCACCTCGGCGGGGTCGGTCACCGGCTCGGTGTGCCCGGGCACCCCGGCCACCCCCGCCGCCTCGGCCGCCCGTCTCGAGCTGATCTTGTCGCCCATGGTCTCGATGGCCTCGGGCGGAGGGCCCACGAACGTCACGCCCTGTCCGGAGACGGCCCGGGCGAAGTCGGCGTTCTCCGAGAAGAACCCGTATCCCGGGTGTAGGGCCTCGGCGCCGCTCCGTTCCAGGGCCTCGAGGATGGCGGCGGTGTTGAGGTACGACTCAGCGGCGCTCTGCCCACCCAAGGCGTAGGCCTCGTCGGCCAATCGCACGTGCAGGGCCTCCCGGTCGAACTCCGAGTAGACGGCGACCGTGGCGATGCCGAGCTCGCGGCAGGTGCGGATCACCCGCACCGCGATTTCCCCTCTGTTGGCGATCAAGACCTTTCCGAACACGGCCCACCACACTGGCACGCCACCTAGGGTGGGTGCCATGTCCGGGGTGGCGATGGGTGGCCCGGCGCCCGACCCCGACCGAGTGGAGGATGGTCCTCCCGGCACACGCTTCACCGAGGTGCGTCGGTTCGCCGAGATCGACTCCACCAACCGTTACCTGCTCGACGTGGCCCGGCGCGAGGGTGTCGCCGACGTGGTGGCCGTCGCCGACCACCAGAGCGCCGGGCGGGGCCGGATGGGGCGGAGATGGGAGGCGCCCGCCGGCGCCAATCTCCTGTTGTCGGTCCTGCTCGACCCTCACCTCGAGGTCGAGCAGCTGCATCTGTGCAGCGCGGCGATGTCGCTTGCCGCCGCTGATTCCTGCCGGTCGGCGACCGGGGTGGAGCCGTCCATCAAGTGGCCCAACGACCTTCTCGCCGCCGGGCGCAAGCTGGCCGGCGTGCTGGCCGAGTCGACGCCGCCTCCCTCGGGCGAGGGAACGAGGCTCGTGGTCGTCGGTATCGGCCTCAACGTGAGGTGGCCCCCTCCCGAGGATGTCGACGCCCCCGAGCCCGTGCCCGACGAGCTGCGTCGTTCGGCGACGTCGTTGTGGCGCCAGGCGGGCGCGGAGCCCGATCCGGCGTCACTGTTCGAGCCGCTGTTGCGCGCCCTGGACGAGCGAGTCACAGCTCTGGGCGACAGCGCCGGCCGGGCGCGGCTTGCCAGCGAGTACCGAAGCCGCTGCGCCACCATCGGACAGGCGGTGCGCGTGGTCCTTTCGGACACCGAGGTGCTCGGCGAGGCCGTGGACATCACCCTTGAAGGACAGCTGGTCGTCGACGTCGGAGCCTGTTTCACCACGGTGAGTGCAGGCGATGTCGTGCATCTGCACGGAGGAGACTGACGAGGCGGATCGGGCGCCCGTCGAGCGGCGTCTACCATGGCCCGCCGTGAACCTCCTCGTGACCGGCGGCGCCGGATTCATCGGCTCGAACTTCGTGCGCTTCTGGGTCGAGCGCCATCCCGACGACGGCGTCGTCGCCTACGACGTGCTCACCTATGCCGGGAACCGCGCCAACCTCGACGACGTGGCCGAGGTCGTGCCGCTCGTGGAAGCCGACGTGTGCGACACCGATGCGGCCGTTTCTGCCATCGAGAAGCACGAGATCGACACCGTGGTGCACTTCGCCGCCGAGTCCCACAACAGCCTGGCTGTGCTGGACCCCGCCCGTTTCTTCCGGACGAACGTGCTCGGCACCCAGGCCATGCTCGAGGCGGCCAGACGGTCCGAGATCCCTCGGTTCCACCACATCTCGACCTGTGAGGTGTACGGCGACCTGCCCCTCGACACTGACGACGCCTTCACCGAGGAGGACCCGTACCGGCCCCGCACCCCCTACAACGCCTCCAAGGCCGGCGCCGACCACGCCGTGCGCGCCTATGTGGAGACCTACGGGCTGGCCGCCACCATCACCAATTGCTCGAACAACTACGGCCCCTATCAGTTCCCCGAGAAGGTCATCCCCCTCTTCACCGCCAACGCCCTCGACGACCGCCCGTTGCCTCTGTACGCCTCGACGCAGAACCGGCGCGAGTGGCTGCATGTCGTCGACCACTGCCGCGCCATCGAGGCCGTGCTCGAGCGCGGGCGGATCGGGGAGACCTACCACGTCGGCAGCGGGGTGGAGGCGAGCATCGCCGAGATCGCCGACGCCGTGCTCAAGGTCTTGGGCAAGCCCGACTCGCTCAAGACCATCGTCCCCGATCGCCCCGGCCACGATCGTCGCTACGTCCTCGACACCACCAAGATCCGAAACGAGCTGGGCTGGGTGCCCACCATCGAGTTCGAATCGGGGTTGGCCGACACCGTGCGCTGGTACGCCGACAACCGCTCGTGGTGGGAGCCGCTGCGGGACCGGGCCCCCGTGGTCGAGACCTCCTGGGCACCGACCGGCGGCTGACCGGCATCGTGCGGGTCCTCGTCACCGGGGCCGCCGGCCAGCTGGGCCGGGACCTCGTCGACGTGTTGCACGGCTCCGTCCCCCGGGGCGGTCGCCCCGGCCCGAAGGCATCCTTCGGCGCTGCCTCGACGGGAAGGGCATCGTCGTGTGACGTGGTGGGCGCCGACCACCGCAGCCTGGACGTCTCGGACCGGGCGCAGGTGGCGGAAGCCTTCGAGCAGCTGCGCCCCGACGTGGTCGTGCACTGCGCGGCGTGGACGGCGGTGGATGCCTGTGAAGCGGACCCCGGTCGAGCCTTCGCCGTCAACGCCATGGGCACCCGCCACGTCGTCGAAGCAGCGGGCCGTCATCGAGCCCACGTCGTGTACGTGTCCACCGACTACGTCTTCGACGGCACTTCGGAGCGTCCCTACGTGGAATGGGACCGGCCCAACCCGCTGTCGGTGTACGGGCGCAGCAAGCTGGGAGGCGAGCTCGAGCTCGGTGCCGATGCCACCGTCGTCCGCACGTCGTGGGTGTGCGGGTACCACGGGTCCAACATGGTGCGCACCGTCCTGCGTCTCATGGCGCAACCGGGGCCCTTGCGCTTCGTCGACGACCAGCGGGGCAGCCCCGCCTTCACCGCCGACCTGGCTGTGGCCCTGGCCGAGGTGAGCCGGGCTCGCCTCCCTGGCGTGTTCCACCTCACCAACCAGGGCGAGACCACGTGGTTCGACTTCGCCGCCGCTGTCGTCGAGGCCGCCGGCGGCGACGCCGGACGGGTCGAGCCCATCACCACCGCCGAGCTCGACCCTCCCCGTCCCGCTCCCCGTCCGGCCAACTCCGTGCTCGACAATCTGGCCTGGCGGTGCCTGGGAGCCGAGCAGCTGCCCGCGTGGCAGGACGGCCTTGGTCGTCTGGTCGCCGCCCTCGGCGAAGGTGGCGGCACCTCGTGACCGCATCGTGAGCATGGTAGGAGCCGTGGTCGTGAACCACGACGCCGGTGCCGCCCTCGCCACGTGCGTCGCCTCTCTGCTCGGCGACGGGGTGCACGATGTCGTCGTCGTCGACAACGCGTCGACGGATGCTTCGGCCGACCGGCTCGAGCAGCACCATCCCGGCGTCCGAGTGGTACGCACCGGGCGCAACCTGGGCTACGGCGCCGGAGTCAACCGGGGCCTGGCGTTGTTGGACGAGGAGCTGGTCCTCGTGTGCAACCCCGACGTCGTGGTGCACGCCGGGGCGGTGCCGGTGCTCGCCCGCGCCCTCTCACAGCGGCCCGGCGCCGCTGTGGCCGGACCGTGCATCCTCGAGAGCGACGGCACCCGGTATCCGTCGGCACGGCGCTTCCCTTCCTGGGTCGATGCCGCCGGCCATGCCGTGCTGTCGCCGGTGCGCCCCGACAACCCGTTCACGCGTCGTTACAAGATGACCGACCTCGACCCCTCGGCCACCACCAGCGTCGACTGGGTGTCCGGCGCCTGCTTCGTGGCCCGGCGCGCCGCGCTCTCGGTTCTGGGCGGGTTCGACGAGCGGTACTTCATGTACCTGGAGGACACCGACCTGTGCTGGCGCGCCCGGCGCGCCGGTTACGACGTCCTCTACGTCCCGGAGGCCGTCGTGGCACACACCCAAGGCCTGTCCACCGCCCGGCGCCCCTACCGCATGCTCGTCGCCCATCACCGCTCTGCCTTGCGCTTCGCCGCTCGCAGCACCTCCGGTTGGCGGCGGGCGGGGTTACCTGTGGTGGCGCTGGTACTGGGGTTGCGATTGGTGGTGGTGGCGATGCGTCAGGCCGCCTCCGGCCGGCGCTCGGCCAGGTCCCGGCGACAAGGGGGCGCGCAGGGCGCCGACTAGGGTGGCGAGCCGACCATGGCGAGGACCGACACGGGCAGATGGGTGGCACGCGCCGCCGCCACGGGCGGCGGCCGGACCTATCGCGGCAAGCGTCCGGTCCGCTGGTACACGTCGCTGGTGCTCATCGTGGTGGTCGGCGTGGCCCTCATCGTCTACAGCCGCTACGAGCGCCAGCACCCGTCGGCGGGCACCCAACCGGCCATCGGGACCACCTGGTACGCAAGCCTGGCCTTCGACATCTGTGGTGTCGTCGAGCCCAATCTTCCGGCCAACCCCAACGAAGCCACCGCCTCGCCCGGCCTGCACACCACCGGTGACGGGGTGATCCAGATCAGTCCGGCCAAGGCCGTCGACGCCGGCAACAACGCCACGCTGGGTCGCTTCGTCCGCACCTATCCCGGACTGGGCCTGAGCCCCACCTCGGTACGCCTGCCGGGAAAGACCACCCACCAAAACGGGCAGACGTGCCCGGCGGGAACCCCCGACGCCGGCCGAAAGGCCGAGCTCAGGGCCAAGGTATGGCCGAGCTTCACCTCCTCGAGCCCTTTCCTCCCCTCGGACCCGACGACGCTCAAGCTGGCCTCCGGCCAGCTCATCACCGTGGCCTTCCTCCCGGCCGGAAGCTCCATTCCCAAGCCCCCGCCATCGGTGGTGCAGACCATGCTCACCGACATCTCGGGGTCGAGTTCGACCACCACCACCACGCCCGCCATACCCACGACGACCACGCCGGCGTCGACGACGACCTCCACCCCGACCTCGACGACCACGACCACGACCGCACCGTGAAGGCGGTCGTCCTCGTGGGCGGGGAAGGGACGAGGCTGCGTCCCCTCACCTACACGACGCCCAAGCAGCTGCTGCCCATCGTCGAGGTGCCCATGCTGGCACGGGTGCTGGGCTCGCTGGCCCGCCACGGCGTCGACGAGGCCGTCCTTTCTCTCGGCTACCGGCCTGACGCGTTCTTGGCGGCGTTCCCGAGCGGGACCCTGGCGGGCGTACGCCTGTCCTATGCGGTGGAGCAGTACCCGCTCGACACGGCCGGCGCCATTCGCTTCGCGGCCGGGCAGGCCGACCTGGCCGGGACCTTCGTGGTCGTGAACGGCGACGTCCTCACCGACCTCGACGTCTCCGCCCTCCTCGAATTCCACCGCAGCAAGGGGTCGCTCGCCACCATCTCCGTTGTGCCCGTGCACGACCCCTCTCGCTTCGGCGTGGTCAGGGCCGGGCCGGACGGGCGCGTGGAGGCGTTCCTCGAGAAGCCGTCACCCGAGGAAGGCGCCGGCAGCTGCATCAACGCCGGGACCTACGTCATCGAGCCGTCGGTGCTCGAGCGGATCCCCGCCGGCCGCCCGGTGTCGGTCGAACGAGAGACCTTTCCGGCCCTTGCGTCCGAGGGCGCCTTGTACGCCCTGCGCAGCGACGACTACTGGGTCGACACCGGTACGCCCGAGGCGTATCTGCGCGCCAACACCGATCTCATCGCCGGCCATCGCGGCGTCCCGCCCGCTCCCGGCGCCAAGGAGGCGTCCCCCGGCGTCTGGGTGCAGGGGCAGGCGACGATGAGAGGCGCCTTCGATCCACCCAGTTACGTGGGCACCGGCGCCCTCATCGAGTCCGGCGCCCGGGTGGGCGGCAGCGTGGTCGGCGCCGGGGCCGTGGTGGAGGAAGGCGCCCGGGTCGAGGGTTCCGTGCTCCTGTCCGGTGCCAGGGTTGCCGCCGCCGCCGTGGTCATCCACTCGGTGGTCGGGCACCGGGCCTTGGTGGGTCGGGGCGCCGAGGTGACGCGAGGCTCGGTGGTGGGCGACGATGCCGTGGTGGAAGACGGCTCGCACCTGGCCGAGGGACGCGTTCCGGCCTTCGTCCCCTGACGGCCGATGCGCGCCCTCGTCACGGGAGGAGCGGGCTTCATCGGGTCGACCCTCGTGGACCGGCTCCTGGCCGAAGGCCACCACGTCGACGTGGTGGACGACCTGTCCACGGGGTCGCTGGCCAATCTCGGCGATGCCAGAGCGCACGCCGGGCACGCGCTCACGGTCCATCAGCTCGACATCTGCTCGGGTGAGCTCGTCGAGGTCATGGCCCGGCGGCGCCCCGAGGTGGTCTTCCACCTGGCCGCTCAGGCGGACGTGCGTGTGTCGGTGCAGCGTCCGGTCTTCGATGCCGAGGTGAACGTCCTCGGCACGCTGCGCGTCCTCGAAGGCGCCCGGGCGGCCGACTGCGCCCGGGTGGTGTACGCCGCCAGCGGGGGCACGCTCTACGGCGAGCCGGAGCCGTCGGAACTTCCGCTACCCGAGCAGCACCCCCACCACCCGCTGTCACCGTACGGGGTGTCCAAGAAGGCGGGCATCGATTACCTGGTTGCCTACCGGGAGCTCCATGCCCTCGAGTTCTGTGCCCTGGCTCTCGCCAACGTGTACGGGCCCCGTCAAGACCCCCACGGTGAAGCGGGCGTGGTGGCCATCTTCGCCGAGCGCCTCCTTCGGGGCGAGCCGGTCACCATCTACGGCGACGGCGAACAGACTCGGGACTTCGTGTACGTGGACGACGTGGTGGACGCTTTTGTGCGTGCTGCCACCAGAGGGGGCGGGCTGGTGCTCAACATCGGAACCGGACGCCAGGTGAGCGTCAAGGAGCTGGCCCGGCTCATGGGTGAGCGGGCCAACTGCAGCGTGGCGCCGGTGCACGCCCACGCCCGCTCGGGGGAGTTGGCGCACAGCGCCCTCGATCCGGAGCGAGCCGGCATCCATCTCGGGTGGCAGCCGTGGACGGAATTGTCCCGGGGGGTCGACGCCGTCCTGGACTACCTGGCCGCTGTCCGGCGCTGATGGCTTCGGGGGTGGGTGCGGTCCGGCGCTGATGGCGCCGGCGCGTCAGCGGAAAAGGTCCTCTCCGGTCGGGCGCACGATCTCGGCCTGCACCGAGCCCTCGCGGAACCAGCTGGCGTCGAGGCCCCGCACGACCGCCACGGGGATGCCCTCGGCTTTGCCCATCACGAGCTCCGCCGCCGAAGCCACCTCGTCGGCCACGCACACTTCGGTGGCGAGCAGTGCCCGGCCCCGGTCGTCGGGGCTGCCCCGCAGGTCGACCACGGCCGCCAAGCCGGCGCAGCCGATGGCCACGTCGGTGAGCCCGCGGCGCCACGGCCGCCCGAAGGTGTCCGACACCACCACGCCCAGCACGAGGCCCGTGACGGCCTCCAGGCCATCGCGGATGCGCCGCGCCGATCGGTCAGGATCCTCTGGCAGCAGCGCCGCCCATCCCTCGTCCACGTTGGACAGGTCGACACCGGCGTTGGCGCAGATGAAACCGTGGCTCGTCTCGCTGATCACGAGCTCGTCACGCCGACGAAGCACGCGCACCGACTGGTCGAGCACGACGCCGAGACGGGCAGCCGGCCCGTCGTCGTCGACAGGCACGAGGCGTCCTTCGGCCTTGGAGACGATCTTCTGCGTGACCACCACCACGTCTCGGTGGTGCAGTTCGACCGACGCGGCGATGATGCCGGCGAGGTCTGCCCCCCGCGTCACCTCGCCGATGCTCTTGACGGCGATGATCTCGAGATCGGCGGTCACCGGCTCGTCTCGGTCACGGACGCTTTCCGGAACCGTGGGTGCGTCCTGCCTCCAGGGCCACCTTGGCCAGAGCAGCCGCCTCGCCGGGGCCGCTCATCACTGTCGGCGCCACCACGCACCGCATGCCGAGGGCGGCCACCGACTCTTCATCGGCTCGATCTCTCTCGTCGATGACTAGGGTGCCGCACACCTCGGTGTAGCGGCGAGCGACCCCCGCCGACGAGGCCTCCTCGCCGAGCTCGACGAGCAGCCGGTCGGCCGGTCCCTTCAAGGCTGCGCCCCCCACCAGGGGCGAGACGGCGACCACCTGGTCACGACGACGTCGCAGGGCGGCGGTGATGGCAGGCATGGCCAGGATCGGGCCGATCGAGACCACCGGATTGGACGGGGAGATGACGACGACCTCTGCGCCGTCGATGGCCTCGACGACACCCGGTGCCGGTGCCGCCCTATCGGCGCCGTCGAATCGAACCGCGGACACCGCCACGGAGTGGCGAAGCCGCACGAAGTAGTCCTGGAAGGGAACCTCACGTTGGTCCGAAACCAGACGGAGCCAGGTGCGGACCGGTTCGTCGGTCATGGGCAGGAGCCTGACCGCCACGCCCATCCGTTCGGCGATCTCGGCCGTTACCGTCGACAGCGGCGCTCCCTCCGACATCCGCTGGGTCCGGTACAGATGGGTGGCCAGGTCGCTGTCCCCGAGACGGAACCAGGTCTCACCACCCAGCTCTTCGAGGGCGTCCATGGCCGTCCACGTCTCGTGGCGCAGCCCCCAACCGCGTGACTCGTCGTTGCGCCCTGCCAGCGTGTAGCACACGGTGTCGAGGTCGGGGCTGATGTGCAGCCCGTGAAGCTCTGTGTCGTCGCCGGTGTTCACCACCGCCGTGACGTCGCTGGGGGCTACGACCTGCACGAGGCCTCGAAGAAGACGGGCGGCCCCCACCCCGCCGGCCAGCGCCACCACGGTCATGCGTAGTACTGCTGCCAGTTCGCCTTGGAGGGCTGCGTGGCGCCGGCCGGTCCGGTGCCGAACACGGCGAAGAGGTTGCCGGTCATCTGTTGGACGGCCGAGGCCGCGCAGGAGGCAGACGGCGTCGAAGCGGGGCACGGCGCCATGGCAGGGATCCACCCGTTCGTGCCGCTCGAGAACACGCCTCCGCCTCCTGACACCGTGTAGTAGACGGTGTCGGCATAGCCCGCCCTGCCTACGGCTGGTTTCGCCGGTGAGTGGGCGAGGATCTCCACGCCGGCCGGCTCGCCGTTGCCCGGGGTGTAGCCGTTCACGTCGGAGGCGATGACGCCGGGCACCTGGGCGCCGGCCGCCAGGCCCGTGCCCGTGTACAGCCACGACGACGGCTCGGTCACCACCAGGGCCGCGGTGATCCCGTAGCCGAAGTACGTCGAGCCCACGAGAGCGCTGGGCGGCCAACTGGCCGGGGCCTGGTCCCAGGTGTTCTGACTGACCTCGGAGGGGTTGGTTTGGAGCTCCGGATCCTGGCTCGGGTCGCGATAGTTGACCTCTTGCCTGTCCGGGCCGAGTGGCGACGGCTGGAGCCGGACCTTGCGCAACACCGGGCTGGCGCCGAAGAAGGCCAGGTTCACCCCGTGCGCCAAGGCGGCGGTCGCCGCATTGCGCATTTCGAGCGACCACTGTTCGTCGTGGCCCAGGCTGAAAAAGGCCCGGTGCTGGAGCAGCCCGGTTGGGTCCTCCGCCGTGGTGATGTCGGTACCGTAGGTGACGTCGAGGCCGTGCTGCTCGACGAAGCGCACCAGTGGGTACTCCTCGCCGAGAAAGTCGGCAGCTCCTTCACCGGTGGCATAGGGACGGTCGAAGGACACGACGCGGGCGCGGTTGGCGAAGCTGGCCGACCCACCTGGTGTTCCGCCGCCGTAGAAGTCGTATCCGCCGTAGGTGTTCCACGCTTGCCAGGTGAGCACCGAGTTCTGCACGAGGTAGGTGGCGTGGCTGGCCGGATCCCACACCGTCAAGGGCACGTAGCTCTGCTGGCCGCCGCTGCCTTCGAGCTTGAGCAAGTAGTCCCCTTGCACCCAGCTCGAGTCGATCGTGACGTGCAGAGAGGGCGTCCACGAGCATTCGACCATGTTCACGCCGCTACTGAGTGGGCAAGGCGGCTGTTGCGAGCCTGGTTCCGAGGGCGACGTCCAAACCTGGCGGGCACCGTCGCCGCCGTAGTACCCCATGCGAAAGGCCGTGACGGTCCAACTCGGTGCGTTGGTCGACACGAACAGGCTGATCTGCTGTCCCTCCGAGGCCTGCACGGCGGAGAGGTATCCCTCGATGCCGCCGAGCTTCCCCGACGGAATCTGCCACGCCGTCGTTCCCGGGCGGGCGTTCTCCTGCACCACCCAGGTCGCCTCGATGCCGTCCGGGCCCGAGAAGGTGGAGGGTGGGGCGGGGGTGTGGCCTTCGTGCCTGACCGGCGTCCCACGACGGTGAGCGGGTCCGCCCCCGATGGCGAACAGGGACACGAGGATCACGATCAGCACCAGCGCACCGGTCCCGGAGACGAGCACCGCCCGCCGAAACCGCTGTTGTTGCCGCAGGTGCCGGGCGCGCCGGGAGTCCGCTTCGGGCTCGGTCACAGGGGGCGATGATGGCACGGCCCATGCATGCCCCTGAGGTCGTGCCGCCAGTCGATGTGCCAGGCTCCTGCTGGTGACGGCCGCGCCGTGACGAAGGTCCTGCTCGTGGTCCAGCAGCTGCGACGACCGGTGCCGGGCGGGATCGGGACGTCTGTGCGCGGGCTGGCGGACGGCTTGCGCACCCTGGGGGCGACCGGAGTCACCGCTTACGCAGGGCGAAGCGGCGCTGCGGCCCACCCGTTGTCCGAGCTCGGGCTGCCCGTGCGGCTGTCGGCCCTGCCCGCCCGCCTGTTGACGCCGGCATGGGACCTCGGGCTGATCGACGTCCCTCGTGGATACGACGTCGTGCACAGCCCGTCGCTCGAGACCCCGCCTGTTCGCCACAGCGCCCTGGCGGTGACCATCAACGACCTGGCGTGGCGCGAGGTTCCCGCCGCCTTCCCGCCCCGGGGACGGCGCTGGCACGAAGCTGCGTTGCGGCGGGCTCTGCGCCGGGCCGACGCCGTGGTCGTCCCGTCGGCGACCACGGCCGACGCAGTCCGCGCCGCCGGCGCCCCTTCGGAGGCCGTCCACGTCATCGCGCTGGGCAGTGACCACCTGCCGCCACCCGACGCCGACGGTGCCCGGGCACTGCTCGAACGCCTCGGCATCGACGGCGCCTTCATCGTGTCGGTGGGGACGCTCGAGCCCCGCAAGAACCTCGGGCGGCTGCTCCTCGCCTATGACCGCGCCCGCCAGGCTGCGGCGGACCTTCCTCCTCTCGTGGTCGTCGGCCCGCGGGGCTGGACCGGCTCGGAGCAAGACCGGCGCCAAGACCGGCGCCACGGCGACGGCCACGGCGACGGCCACGGCGACGGCGCCGTCGACGACGACAGTGACAGCTCGGATGGTGCCTCGCCCGCACGGCGCCTCAGCGCGCTACGCGGCGTGCACTTCACCGGAGAGGTGCCGGCGGCGGTGCTCTCGGGGCTGTACCGCCGGGCGACGATGCTCGCCTTCGTCCCCTTGGTCGAAGGCTTCGGCCTCCCGCCCCTGGAAGCGATGGCGGCGGGCACTCCGGTGCTGTGCAGTCCTGTGCCGAGCGTGGGCGCGCTGGCGCCGGTCCAGACTGCCGTCGTGGTGGATCCCCTCGACGTCGACGCCATTGCCGACGGCCTGGTTCAGCTCACCGAGGACGCCGAGCTGCGTTCTCGCCTGTCTGCCGCCGGTGCTGCGCACGCCGCCGCGCACACGTGGGCGCACACGGCGAAGCGGTACCTCGACCTCTGGACAGGGCTGGCGGCGGAGGTCGGACGTTGAGCCCGGAGGCGCCGATCCCGCAGGCGCCGATCGCGCAGACGCCGATCCCGGAGGCGCCGATCCCGCAGACGCCGCCGAGAAGCCAACGGTTGGCCGTCTCGCTCGATGTGAGCGCAGTGCCGGCCGATCCTGTCGGCGCCGGCCGATACACGATCGAGCTGGCTCGCGCCCTGGCGCGGCGAGATGACGTCGAGTTGCTCATGTGGTCTCGGCGCAACGACACCGCCCGCTGGCGGCAGCTCGATCCTGACGGGGCGGAACCGCCGCTGACCCTTCGAGCCCAGGCCCCCGACAGCCGGGCGGCCCGGCTCGTCTGGGAACAGCTGCGCCTGGGTGCGCTGCTCGCTGGGACGGGCGCCCGGCTCCACCACGGCCCGCACTACACCATGCCGGCGCGTCCGGCCGTCCCGGTCGTGGTCACCCTCCACGACCTGACTTTCTTCGATCACCCCGAATGGCACGAACGGTCCAAGGTCGTGTTCTTCCGCCGCGCCATCCGGCGCGCCGCCGTTCGAGCCCGGGCCGTGGTGTGCGTGAGTGAGCGCACCGCCGCCCTCCTTCACGAGCGGGTGGCGGTGCGCACAAAGGTCTTCGTCGTGCCGCACGGCGTGGATCACACCCGCTTCCGTCCCGACGAGGTCCAGCCGGGAGCCGACGACGAGGTGCTTGGCACCCTCGGAGTGCGCCGTCCCTACCTTCTCTTCTTGGGCACCCTCGAGCCGCGCAAGGCCGTGCCCGATCTGGTGCGTGCCTTCGGCGCGCTGGCCACCGAGCGCCCCGAGCTCACGCTGGTGCTGGCGGGGACAGAAGGCTGGGGAGCCCAGGCCGTGACCCGGACGGTCGCCGAGTGCGCGGTGACGGACCGGGTTCTTCGCACGGGCTACGTGACCGAGCCGGCCGTGCCCGCTCTGCTGCGGCAGGCCGCTGCCGTCGTCTACCCCGCCCACGAAGAGGGCTTCGGCCTTCCCGCCCTCGAAGCGCTGGCCTGCGGGACTCCTCTGGTCACGACGGCAGGCACGGCCATGGCCGACGTGGCTGGCGACGCGGCGGCACTCGTCGGGGCCGGACGGCCTCACGAGCTCACCGACGCCGTGCGGGCCGTGCTCTCCGGGGGGCCTGAGGTGGAGCGGCGACGCCGTCTCGGCCTGTCGGTCGCCGCCTCCTACACCTGGGAGCGGTCGGCGGCCGCTCACGTCGAGGCGTACCGCTGGGCGGCGCAAGGGCCCAACGTTCCAGAAGAGGGGCGGCAAGGGGACCGGTAACCTTCGCCGGATGCGGGCCTTCGTCACCGGCGGCAACGGGTTCGTCGGCACGTGGCTCGTCCGGCATCTCGAGGAGCAGGGAGACGAGGTCGTCGCCGTCGACCACGACGTCGACGTGCGCGACGGCGTCGCCGTGCGGGCGGCGATGCGGGACGCCGCCCCGGAGGCCGTCTACCACCTGGCGGCGCTCACCCATGTGGGCCGGTCGTGGGAGGGACCGGAGGAGGTGCTGCAGGTCAACACCGTCGGCACCATGCACGTGCTGCAGGCGGCCCAGGCCTGTACACCGTCGCCGCGTGTGCTGCTCGTGAGCTCTGCGGAGGTCTACGGCGCCGTCGACGAGGCCTCGTTGCCGGCGGGGGAGGACACCCCGCTCGCCCCTGTCACGCCCTACGCCGCCAGCAAGGTCGCCGCCGAGTACCTCGGCGTCCAAGCCCATCTCGCGCACGGGCTCCCTGTGGTGCGGGTCCGCCCGTTCAACCACGTGGGCCCGGGCCAAGGCCCGGGCTTCGTCGTGCCCTCGCTGGCGGCGCGCATCGTAGAGGGGGTCCGCCGCGGCGGGGGGACGGTGCCGGTCGGCAACCTGAGCGCTCGGCGGGACCTCACCGACGTCCGCGACGTGGTGCGCGCCTACCGGATGCTGGTCGACGCCGGGGTC
>DMNK01000016.1:14770-14896 GCA_003453695.1 Acidimicrobiaceae bacterium
AGCGCCTGTTGCAGCTGGCGGGAGTGGATCTCGAGCTGGTCACCGACCCGGAGCTGGCACGTCCGGTGGACGTGCCGGTCATGTACGGCGACCCGTCGAGGCTGAAGGCCGCCACCGGCTGGGAGC
>DMNK01000016.1:15144-21264 GCA_003453695.1 Acidimicrobiaceae bacterium
GGCGGGGCCTTCAGCGGAGGTGGGGTCTGGTCGGCGGGGGGCACCGGCCAGACCGATGGGGGACGGACGGTCAGGCGGTGGGCAGGAGGGTGCGGATCTGCTGACGAGCCTCGCGGGCCTGGGCGCGGGCCTGCTTGATCAGCGTCTGGGCCTGACCGGGCAGGCGCTCCTCGAACGGCTCCCACTGGTTCTCGAGGACCGTGATGGCCTTCTCCACGCGCTCGTCGAGGTCGTTGACCCGCCGGGACAGCTCGCCACGCACGTCCCCGAAGGTGCTCTCGACCTGGGCGCGGGGCTCGGCCAGCCGCTTGGTCAGCTCCTGGCGGCGCACCTGCGCCCTCTGCACGGCGAGCACGCCCAGTCCCACCACCACGTAGGCGGCGTCTCGGGCCGTGCGGGAGATCTCGTCGGCGAAGTCGTTCAGCTCGGGCATGAGGTCATTCCTCCTTGGGGCGGCAGAACGGGCCGCCGTCTCGGTGGCCGGGCAGTCGGTTCCCGGCTCCAACTCGTTGCTAGCAACTGTACACGGGTTTGCTAACAATTGCAAGCACAGGTCGGGCCCCCGGCGTCCCCGACCGCACCGGCCACCTGCGAGGGGCATTGCCGATCGGGGAAGTTGCGCCTTTCTTGAGGGTGAGGCCACAGCAGTAGCCTCGTCGCCCTGATGGAGGACCTGGCACCCGCAGTGGTGGCCGTGATCGTCGCCTGCGATCCGGGGCCGTGGTTCGAGGAGACGCTCCAGTCCTTCGCCCTTCAGGACTACCCCGAACTGGCCGTGCTCGTGCTTGACGCAGGGAGTGCCGAAGACCCCACTCCCCGGGTGGCCGCTGTTCTTCCCAACGCCTTCGTGCGCCGGCTGCCCGAGAACGCCGGTTTCGCCGCCGCCGCTGACGCCGTCCTGGGAATGGTTGCCGGGGCTTCGCATCTGCTTCTGTGCCACGACGACGTGGCGCTCGACCCGAACGTCGTGCACGTCCTGGTCGAGGAGTCGTTCCGCTCCAACGCCGGCATCGTCTCGCCGAAGCTCGTCGCCTGGGACGACCCCAGTCGGCTTCTTCACGTCGGGATGGCGGTCGACAAGGGCGGTGCCGTCGTCGACCGTGTGGAGCCGGGGGAGATCGACCACGGCCAGCACGACGGCGTCCGGGACGTGTTCCTCGCTCCCGGCGGCTGCATGCTCGTGCGCGCCGATCTCTTCGCCGAGCTCGGTGGTTTCGACCCGGCCGTCGTGGCACTGGGCGACGACCTGGACCTGTGCTGGCGGGCCCAGGTGGCCGGAGCCCGGGTGATCGTGGCGCCCGCCGCCCGGGTGCGCCATCTCGAGCGCCTGGCCGCAGGCGACCGGCCCCTGCCGGGAGGAGCGCCGAGCCTTCAGGCCTTGCAGCGCCGCCACGAGCTGCGCATAGTGCTCGTGGCCTACAGCACTTTCCACCTCCTACGCGTCCTCCCGCAGGTCGTGTTCTTGTCCGCCGGTGAGTTCGCCGTCGCCGTGCTCACCGGCAACCGGCCGAGGGCACGAGGCGTGCTGCACGCCTGGAGCTGGAACTGGTCGCGTCGCAAGGAGCTGCGGGCCGCCCGCGCCGCCCTGCGCGAGCGGCGGCGGCTGCCCGACTCCGAGGTTCGCCGCCTCCAGGTCCGGGGGAGCGCCCGCCTCACTGCCTACGTCCGGCGCCTCTTCGCCCACGGCCTCGAGGCAGCCCACGCCGGAGCAGCCGCACTGCCGGCCTTGATCTCCGCCACCGCCCCGGACGGCGACGAGGGATCCGAAGCGGCCGGTGGCGCAGCGCTTGTGAACCCGGCCGGGGCCTTGGCGCCGGCGACCGCCCTGGGCACTCGACGCCGCTCCGGCGTCGTCCGAAACGGTGCGGGGCCACAGCCCGCCGAAGCCCCGGTGGAGTCTGGGGCGGCGGCGTCGCCCCCGTTGAGCCTGTCCGCCCGGACCGTGGTGTGGGCCGCGGTCGGTCTGGTGCTGCTCATCGGAAGCCGCCAGCTGCTCGGCAACGGGCTTCCATCCATGGCGGGGCTGTTGTCGTGGCCGGCATGGACGACGCTGCTGCACCGCTTCGGCACCGGATGGCACGCGCCGGGGCTGGGCGGCGTGAACCCGACGAGCCCCGCCACCGGACCCCTCGGCCTGCTCGCCCTCGTCCTGGGCGGCTCGAGCGGGCTCGTGCAGAAGGTCATCGTGCTGGGCTGCCTCCCCGTCGGCGCCTGGGGGCTGGCTCGGCTGGCCCGGCCCTTCGGGTCGCCGCGGGGTCGTCTGGCGGCGACGCTCGTGTACCTGGCGCTGCCCGTGGCCTATGACGCCCTCGCCCTCGGGCGCTGGGACGCGCTGGTGGCCTACGCCGCCGCGCCGTGGGTGGCCGCCAGGCTGGCTCGCGCCTCTGACCTCGAACCGTTCGCCTCCGGCTACGGAAGCGACAGAGCGGGAAGGCTCCGTCGCCGGCGGCTGCTGCGGCAGGTGATCGGATTGGGGGTGCTGGAAGCGGTCTTCACCATGCTCGTGCCAGCAGGTGCCGCGCTGACCCTGCTCATGGCGGCCGGGCTCTCCGCCGGTGCCCTGGTGGCGCTCGGTCCGACGGGGTGGCGGCCGGTCCGGCGCATGACGGGCGCGGCGCTCGGTGCCACGGCTGTGACGGTGGTCCTCTTGGCGCCGTGGTCGTTCACCATGCTCGCCGGCTCGCAACGCTGGCAGGCCGTCACCGGTCTGGCCCTGCTGCCGGGCACGGGGCCGGGCTGGTCTTCGCTGCTCCGCCTCGCCGTCGGGCCCATCGGCGACTCGCCGCTCGCATACGGCCTCGTGGTCGCCGCCGTGCTGCCCCTGCTCGTGGCGGTCCGCCATCGCCTCACCTGGGCGGCCATGGCCTGGGGGCTCGTGCTCTCGAGCTGGCTGGTGTGCTGGACCGAGGGCAAGGGGTGGACGGCGGGCTTCAACATCACCCCCCTGGTGCTGCTGGCGCCGGCAGCAGTGGGGGTGGCACTGGCGGCCGGCTTGGGGATGGCCGCCTTCGAGCAGGACCTCTCCGCCCATCGCTTCGGATGGCGGCAGGTGGCCACGGTGCTCGCCGCCGCCGGTGTCACGGTGGGGGCCCTGCCGGTGCTCGCTGCCGCCGGCGGCGGGCGTTGGGACCTGCCGACGAGCGGTTACGGTGAGGCCACCGCCTGGCTGTCCGGCCGGGCGCCGGCCGGGGGGTTCCGAGCACTGTGGCTGGCCGACCCGCGCGCCCTTCCCGGTGGGGGGTGGCAGCTCGAGCCCGGGGTCGCCTACGCCGTCACCGACGGCGGCCTGCCCGACTCGACTGGCCTGTGGGTGGGATCGCACCCCGCATCGGCCGCCACCGTGGCCGACGACGTGCGGCTGGCCCAGCGTCACCGGACTGTGCAGCTGGGTCAGCTCCTGGCCGCTTCGGACATCCACTACGTGGTGGTGGTCCAGTCGCTGGCGCCGATCATCCCGGGCTACCAGTCACCCGCCCTCTTCCCCGTGCCGGCCACGTTGACCGACGCGCTCTCGACCCAGTCCGACCTCACCGCCGTGCCCGGCCAGAGCGGCGCCGCCATCTACGTGAACGAGGTGAAGGCGGCCGGACCCGTGGGTGCCAATCTCGAATCGTCGTGGACCTACCGAGGCGTGCTCTACGGCGTCGTCGTGGTGTGGCTGCTGTTGGTGGTCCGCCTGGCGCGCCCCCCGACGGTGTGGGCGCGGGCGCGTCGCCGGCGCTCCCGAGGGGGACGCGGCACATCACGTAGTCGCGCCGGGCGACCACCGGCGGCTCGTCCGCGGGCGGGGGCCGGGATCGACGCACCCGCCGGTGTGGGACGGTGACGAGGGAGACCACCCGGCGCGTGGCGCTGCTGGTTGCCGGAGTCCTGGTGCTCACCGCGGTGCTCGTGGCCGACGCCGTCATCGGGCCTTCGGCGCCCGCACCGGCGGTCCCGCCACCGCCTTCGGCCGTGGTCGCCGACGCCGCCGCCAGTTCCTCGGCGTGGTACTGCGCCGGACTGGCCGCCGCTTCCGGGGCTGTGCTCGTCACGAACCCAGGCCGAGTCCCGGTGACCGGAACGGTGCGCAGTCAGGCGGCCGGCTCGACGGCCGTCGTCACCAAGGACTTCGCGGCGCCGCCCGGCCAGCAAGTGGCGGTGGACCTGCCCCAGGGGGCAGCGACCGTCTCGTTCGGCGGCGGGGGAGTAGGCGTGCTCGAAGCGGCGGTGGGCAATGCTGGCGTCACGGCGTCTCCTTGTGCTTCGACGACGTCCGACACCTGGTACTTCGCCCATGGTTCGACAGCCCAGGGCGTCGGCATGGCGGTGGCGGTGTTCAACCCGCTGCCCACTCCCGCTGTGGTCGACATCTCGTTCGCCTCCCCCTCAGGGGGGACGATCGTGCCTCCGGCGTACCAGGGCATCCCCCTGGCTCCTGGCCAGTCGGTCGTGGAGAACGTGATGGACCACGTGCCCAACGCCGCATCATTGGCGACCCAGGTGATCGCCCTATCGGGGTCGGTGGTGGCGACCGTGTTCGAGCAGTCGCCCGGTCCCGGGCACGGAGGAGCCTCCTTCCTCGACGGCGCCACCGCCCCTCGCAGCACGTGGGCCTTCGCGCAGAACGAGGACGTGGCAGGCGGCATGAACTCCTTCGTCGTCTACAACCCGACCTCGACGCCCGCCACGGTGACGGTGGCGCTGTCGCTCACCCAGGGCCAGGCCGCGCCGCTCGTCGTGCGCGTCGCCCCCCAGTCGGCGAGCGTCCTCAACGCCGACGCCCAGACGCGGATCCCGGCCGGCGCACCCTATGGGATCACGTTCTCCACGAGCTCGAGCTCCAACAGGTCGGCGCCCGGCATCGTGGTGGCGCGGATCGCCTCCTCCAACGGGAGCTCCACCCCGGCCGTCGGGGTGAGCTCGGGCCAGGCGGGGGGGATCAGCCGCTGGCTCGTGCCGCCCGTGCCGCCCGGGCAGTCCCCGGCCGGCCTGGCCGTGATCGACCTGGCCCGCCGGCCGGTGCGGGTCAGCGTCAAGGGCTTCCGGCCGAACGGGGGAGCGGTGCCGTTGCCCGGCGCCAACGCAGTCCGGCTCCTGCCCGGCGCCGTCTACGCCCTCAGCCCGTCGCCGGCGACGCCGGTGGGCTGGTCACCGGTCGAGGTGGAGGCTGACGGCCCGGTGGCCGTACAACTCGATCCCTCCCCGGACAGCCCGCCCGGGACGGCGCCCGTCGTGGCCTGGCCCCTGCTGGCCGCCTTGGGTTGACAGTCCGCCGGTCAGCCCAAGGGTTCAGTCGGCGGAGCCGGCCGGCGCACCCGAGGAGCCCGCGGACTCAGAGGCCTCCGTCGCCGGTGCGGCCGAGTCCGGCGACGATGCGCCGTCACCGCGGTGGGCGGCGCCGGTAGCCGACCGGGGCCCGGCATTGAGGCGGCGCACCAGCTCCGGCTGGTGCACCGGGCGCCCGAACGCCTCGTCCACGAAGCGTCCCACCTCCTCGCCCTCCAGCGTCTCCCGCTCGAGCAGGCCGTGGGCCACGGCATCGAGGCCGCCGCGGTGTCGCGACAACAACTGGACGGCTCGCTCCTCCTGCTCGCGCAGGATGCGAGACACCTCGGCGTCGACCACGCGGGCGGTGTCCTCGGAGTAGTCGCGCGAGTGGAGCAGGTCTTCACCCAGGAACACCATGCCCTGCGATCCCCACGCCATGGGCCCGAGCTCCTCGCTCATGCCCCATTCCCGCACCATCTTGCGGGCCAACTCGGTATTGCCCACCAGGTCGTTGCTGGCGCCGGTGGACAGGTCCCCGTAGACGAGGATCTCGGCGGCTCGCCCTCCCATGCGCACGGCGAGAGAGTCTTCGATCACCTCGCGCGGATAGATGTGGCGCTCCTCCAGGGGGAGCTGTTGGGTCACACCGAGGGCCATACCGGTGGGCAGGATGGTGACCTTGTGCACCGGGTCGGCGTGCTCGAGCACGTACGCCAGCACGGCGTGGCCGGCCTCGTGGAAGGCGACGCGCTCTTTCTCCTGGTCGGACAGGACCAGGCTCTCCCGGCGCTGGCCCATGAGGACCCGGTCGCGCGCCGACTCGAAGTCCTGCATCTCGATCTGGTGCGACCCGCGTCGCACCGCGTACAG
>DMNK01000016.1:21480-21693 GCA_003453695.1 Acidimicrobiaceae bacterium
CCTCGTTGACGAGGTTGGCGAGATCGGCACCGCTCATGCCGGGGGTGCCCCGGGCCACCAGCTCCAGGTCGACGTCGGGGCCGATGCGCTTGTCCTTGCAGTGCACCTTCAAGATGGGCAGACGCTCTTCCAGATCGGGCAGCGGTACCACGACCTGACGGTCGAAGCGCCCCGGCCGCAGGAGGGCCGGATCGAGGATGTCGGGCCGGTTGG
>DMNK01000016.1:22061-29434 GCA_003453695.1 Acidimicrobiaceae bacterium
CGAACATCTCCATGAAGTCGGAGCCGCTCACCGACATGAACGGCACCCCGGCCTCACCGGCGACGGCCCGGGCGATGAGCGTCTTGCCCGTCCCGGGCGGCCCGACGAGAAGGATGCCCTTCGGGATCCGGGCGCCGATGTCCCGGAACCGATGAGGCGACTTCAAGAAGTCGACGACCTCGCTGATCTCGACCTTCACGCCCTGGTACCCGGCCACGTCGTTGAACGTGGTGCGGGGACGCTCCGTGGTGTACAGCCGGGCCCGGGAACGCCCGATGGACATGATCCCCGTCATCTGTCCCTGTGCCCTCCGGCTGATCCAGAAGAAGATGCCGACGAACGCCAGCAGGATGAGGATGGTCGGCAGCCACTGGCCCAGGGCGCTCTGTTGCGGCGTGTTGAAGTGGACGGTCGGCACGTTCGAGCGCAGGGTGTTGACCTCGTCCTGCAACGACGGGTCAGGGCCGTTGACCGAGTAGTGCACCCCGTTCTTGAGCTGGCCGGTGATGATCCCGGTCGAGTTGTCGATCGTCGCCGTCTGGACCTCATGGGTCTCGACGTAGCTCGAGATGAACGACTTGTAGCCGATGGTCTTCACCGAGGGCTTCGAGACCAGTGGCGGGATGATGAGGAACGCCACCACAGCCACGAGCAGCAGGGCGAACACCCAGCGCCAGCTCTGGTCCCCCGAGCCTCCTCCCGAACCGGACGTCTGACCACCTGGGCCACTGGGTACCGGTCGTCCACCGCGACGGTCGGGGAAGGGGCTCATTGCCCCATGCTAGGGGCCGGTGCCTGCGATCATGCTGCAGCCGGCGCGTAGGACCAGCTCAGTAACCTCTGTCGTCGAGATGGCCGAGCCGTCGCCCCCACCCCGGCCAGCACCCGATTCGGGCCGGCCCGGCTCACCGCCGCCCCGGGCCCGAGGCACGGCCGAGCCGCCGTGGCCCGCTCCCGCCGGGCCCGCTCCCGCCGGGCCGCCCCCGCCGCCGACGGTGCCCGCCGGCGAACGTGTCCTCGCCCCCGCCGATGACTCTGACGACCCCGAGGCAAGACCCGGCCACCTCCCGCCCGCCCCGGCCACCGCCGCACAGGGCTGGAGCTGGATGGTCGTCGCCGCCGCCGGGTTCGTCGTCGGACAGTTCGTCAGCGCCGTGCTCCTCGTGGTGGTGGCAGCGGCCACCGGCCATGTCCACGACGTGTCGCGCCTGGCGGCGCGCCCCGTCCCGCCGGCATGGGTGGTGGTCACGGGGCTGGTGGGACTGTGGACGGGGTTCGTGGGCGCCGTGGTGTTCGCCACCACCACCACCGGCACGGGCAGCTTGGTGCGCGACATGGGCCTTCGCTTCAAGCCTGTCGACCTGCTCCTCGGCCCCGGCGTCGGCCTCGTCGCCCAGTTCGTCGTCCTGCCCCTCCTCTACTTCCCGCTCGAGCAGCTCATCCCGCATCTGTCGCAGAAGCTGAACCAGCCGGCCAAGCATCTGACGGGTGGCTTCCCCGGTGCCGATCTGGCCGTCATCGCCGCGCTCACCGTGCTCGTCGTGCCGGTCGTCGAAGAGCTCGTGTTCCGAGGCCTCTTCCTCCGCGGCGCGTTGCGGGCCTTCGCCGGGGCCGGGCCTGTCCTGGGCCCGGCGCTGGCCACGGTGCTCACCGGGGTGGTCTTCGCCCTGGCCCACCTCGAGGCGCTGCAGATCCTCGGGCTCGCCGTCTTCGGCGTCGCCCTCTCCGTCATGGCCTACAAGCTGAGGCGCCTGGGTCCCTGCATCCTGGCCCACGCCACGTTCAACCTGGTGGCGGTGGTGGCCGTGGCGGCTGTGCCTGCTCTTCACTGACTCTCGGGAACGGCGTGCAGGCACGGCGGCGGGCACGCGCTCGGTTCCGTCGCACGCCCTCACACCGGCGCCGCTGCCTCCGGCGCGGTCCCGTCGGGCACGATGGTCCGGTGCGCCGCCCGGCCGCCCCTCTCGTCGCCACCTTCCTGGCCGTGGCCGGGGTGGTCGTCATCACCGTGTGGTCGCTCCATCCGAGCCAGCTGGTCAGCTCGAGCACCATCACCGGCGGCGACACCGGCGCCCATGTCGGCCTGGCCTGGTTCCTGAAGACCCAGCTGCTGCCGCACGGGCACCTCACCGGATGGGACCCCGGCGCCTACGACGGCTTTCCCCTCTACACCTTCTACTTCCCGCTGCCCGACGTGCTGGCCGCCCTGGCCGGCTACGTCATCCCCTTCGCGGTCGCCTTCAAGCTGGTCACGATCCTGGGGTCGCTCACCCTGCCGGTGGCGGCGTGGGCGTTCGGGCGACTGGCCGGTCTGGAACGGCCCCGGCCGGCGGTGCTGGCGGTGGCCACCCTTCCCTTCCTCTTCGACCAGACCTTCACCATCTACGGGGGCAACCTGTACTCGACAATGGCGGGCGAGTACGCCTACTCCCTCGGCCTGTCGGCGGCGCTCTTGTTCCTCGGGCTGGTGGTGCGCGGCCTCCGCACCGGCCGTCATCGTGCTCTGGCCGTCGTGCTCCTCGCGTTCTGCGTCCTGTGCCACTTGGTCGCCGCCTTGCTGGCGCTGGCCGGTGTGGTCGTGGCACTCGTGCTGCTCGGGATCACCCGGCGCCGGCTGTGGTGGGCGGTCACGGTGGTGGGCACGGGCGGGCTGCTCGTCGCCTGGTGGGCGCTGCCCTTCGCCGTCGAGCAGCCCTTCAGCACCAACATGGGCTGGGTCAACGTCACGACCTACGCGTCGCTGCTGGCGCCGCGCGCCGACCGGTGGGCGCTCGCCCTGGCCGCCCTGGGCGTGTTGGTGGCCCTGGTCCGGCGCCAACGGGTCATGGTGATGATCGCCCTGTTGGGTGGCGCCTCCGCCGGCGCCCTCGTGCTCGACCCTCAGGGGAAGCTCTACAACACCCGGTTCCTCCCGCTGTGGTGGCTGGCCGTCTACTTGGTGGCGGGGTACGCCCTGGCAGAGGTCGGTGTCGCCGTCGCCGCCTGGTGGCGACACGGGCACGCCGCTGCTCGGGCCGACACAGGGGGCAGGTTCCCGGTGCTGGCGGGGGAGGCGGGAGGGATCGGCTCGGGCGTCGTCCACGAGCCGGTGCCCGCCGGCAGCTCGGGTCGCTTCCCGGTTCCCGGCTACGAGGTGGCACCTCCGAGCCCCGTCCACCACCGCCGCCTGCCGGCCTGGGCGCCCGGCGCCCTGACTGTGCCCCTCCTCGCCCTCGCCGCCGGTGCCGCCCTCGTGCTGCCCCCGCTGCTCATCCCGGCGACGTCGACCTACCAATTGGGCCCGCTGCACCTGACCCCCGACAACGTCCCGTCGTGGGCCTCGTGGAACTACACCGGGTACCAGGGCAAGGCCGGATGGGCCGAGTTCGACCACGGCGTGGTCGACACCATGGACCGGGTCAGTGCCCGCTACGGCTGTGGGCGGACCATGTGGGAGTACAACGCCAACGAGAACCGCTTCGGCACACCCGAGGCGCTCATGATGCTGCCCTACTTCACGAATGGCTGCATCGATTCCATGGAAGGCCTGCTCTTCGAATCCGCGTCGAGCACGCCCTATCACTTCATCAACCAGTCCGAGCTCTCCTCGGCGCCCTCCGACGCCATGGTGGGGCTGCCCTACCAGGGTCTCGACACGGCCGAGGGGGTGCAGCATCTGCAGCTGCTCGGCGTGCGCTACTTCCTGGCCGCCTCGACCACGGTCCAAGCCCAGGCCGACGCCGATCCCGCCCTCTCGTTGGTGGCGACGAGCGGGCCCTGGCACACCGCCTACCAGGGGACCGTGGTCGACACGACATGGAAGGTGTACCTCGTCCACGACTCCTCCATGGTGGTGCCGCTCACCGAGCAGCCCACCGTCCTCCGGGGAGTGGGTCCGCAGCAGAGCTCGTGGTTGAAGGTGGCGCTGCAGTGGTACGACGACCCCGCCGGCTGGGGCCACCAATTGGTGGCGGACGGTCCCGCCTCCTGGCCGCACCGGCGATCGGCTACGGCGCTGTCGAGCACCGGGACCCCTCTGGCGCTGACGCGCGTGTCGCACATCCGAATCACAACCGACTCGATCAGCTTCCACGTGAACCGCACCGGCGTACCGGTGCTCGTGCGCGCCTCGTACTTCCCGGCCTGGCACGCCAGCGGGGCGTCGGGGCCGTGGCGAGCGGAGCCCAACTTGATGGTGGTCGTTCCCTCGTCCCACCAGGTGACGCTGAGCTACGGCAGCACGAGTGCCGGATGGGCGGGACTGGCGCTGAGCGCGTTGGGCCTGTTGGTGCTCTTGGCCCTGCTGCGCCGCCGCGCTGAGGGAGTGCGGGACTGAGCGCAGCGTCCTCCTCCGTCCCCGGGGATCCGGGCCGGGGGCGGGATAGGCTCGCCGCAGCTATGGGCCTTTCAGACGACGTGTTCAAGGCGTACGACATCAGGGGCACCGTTCCCGATCAGCTCGACGCCGCCACCTGCCGCACCGTGGGGTGGGCGTTCGCCCGCTTCGCGGCGGCGCCGCGTCTCCTCGTGGCTCGGGACATGCGGGAATCGGGGGTGGCGTTGTCAGCCGCCTTCGCGGACGGCGTGCGCGCCGCCGGCGTCGACGTCGTCGACCTGGGCCTCGCCTCCACCGACATGCTCTACTTCGCCTCGGGACGCCTCGACGCGCCGGGGGCCATGTTCACCGCCTCGCACAACCCTCCTGCCTACAACGGCATCAAGCTGTGCCTGGCCGGGGCGCGCCCGGTGGGTCAAGACACCGGGTTGCGGGACATCCGCTCCTCGGCCGCCGACGCGCCCGCAGCCGGCAGCGCTGCGGCCCGGGGGGGCTACGAGCAGGTCGAGCTGCTCGACGACTACGCAACACACGTGCGGTCGTTCGTCGACGTGAGCAGGCTGCGGCCGCTCAAGGTGGTGGCCGACACGGCCAACGGCATGGGCGGCCTGGTGGTCCCACCGGTGTTCGGCCCGCTCCCGTTCTCGGTGCAGGTCCTCTTCGGTGAGCTGGACGGCACCTTCCCCAACCACCCCGCCGATCCGATCCAGCCCGAGAACCTCGCCGATCTGAAGAGGGCGGTGGTGAGCGGGGGCGCCGACATCGGCCTGGCCTTCGACGGCGACGCCGATCGGGTCTTCCTCGTCGACGAAAGGGCCCAGCCGGTGTCGGGGTCGCTCACTACGGCGCTGGTGGCCACATCCATGTTGGAGAAGCACCCCGGCGCCACCATCCTCTACAACCTCATCTGCTCCAAAGTCGTGCCGGAGACCATCGAGGAGCACGGCGGCGTGCCGGTACGCACCCGGGTCGGCCATTCCTTCATCAAGCAGGTGATGGCCGAGACCGGTGCCCTCTTCGGCGGCGAGCACTCCGGCCACTACTACTTCCGCGACAACTACCGAGCCGACTCGGGCATCATCGCCGCGCTGATCGTCCTCGAGATGTTGTCGGTGGCGTCGGTGCCACTGTCGGAATTGCTGCGCCCCTACCGGCGCTTTGCCGACTCGGGGGAGATCAACACCGTGGTGGGCGACCCTCCTGCGGCCGTGGAGGCGCTGGGCTCTCGCCTGGCGGCGCAGGGGATCTCCGTGGACAGCACCGACGGGATCACCGCCGACTTCGGTGACTGGTGGTTCAACGTGCGCCCGTCCAACACCGAACCCCTCTTGCGGCTCAACGTGGAAGCGGCTACCCAGGAGGAGTGCGACACGCACGTGGCCGAGGTGCTCGACATGGTTGGAGACGTGGCGGCGCTCAGCGGCGGCACCCGGTCGGCGGGTCGTTGAGCGCGGCCCGAGCACAGGAGACCGGCCCGTGAGCCTCGACCCCCTGCTCCTCGACGTGCTGGCCTGCCCGGAGGACAAAGGGCCGCTTCTGTACTTCGAAGACGAAGACCGGCTCTACAACCCGCGGCTGCGGCGCAGCTACGCCGTGCGCGACGGCATCCCCGTCATGCTCGTGGACGAGGCCGAAGCCGTGACCGACGCCGAGCACGACCGGCTCATGGGGAAGGCCGAGTCCGAGGGCGTGGTCAGCACCATGGGCGGTCAGAGCGCGTGAACCTGGTGCCGCCCACCGCCGCCGACGCCCCGGACACCCTGGGCATGTTCGAGGCCGCCGCCGGCCTGCCCGAGCAGGTGGCCATGTCGGTAGGCGCCGCCCACGGCCTCGACGGGCTGCCCGACAAGGCCTACGTGGAGAACGTCGTGGTGCTCGGCATGGGAGGAAGCGGCATCGTCGGTGACGTCATGGTGGCGGTGGCCGGTCCCTTCCTGCCCGTGCCGGTGTCGGTGGTCAAGTCCTATGACCTGCCCGACTTCGTGGGCGCCGGGTCGCTCGTCTTCGCCGTGTCCTTCTCGGGCGACACCGAGGAGACGGTGGAAGCCGCCGGGGAGGCGGCCGACGCGGGCGCCTCTCTGGTCGCCGTCACCACGGGCGGGGAGTTGGCGAGCCTCGCCGACGAATGGGGAGCGCCGGTGGTGCCGGTACCTCATGACATCCCCCAGCCCCGTGCCGGGCTGGGAGCCATGGCCATGCCGCCGCTGATCGTGCTGGAGGACATCGGGCTGTTCCCCGGAGCCAGCCAGTGGGTGGCGTTGGCCGTCGACCAGTTGCGCCGGCGACGGGACCAGCTGCTGCGGGCCGGCAGCGTGGCTGACGAGGTGGCCAGGCGCATCGGGCGCACCATCCCCATGTTCCACGCCGCCCAGGATCTCGGGGCGGCAGCCGCATCCCGGTGGAAGTCGCAGGTGAACGAGAACGCCAAGAGCCCGGCCTTCATGGCCGTCTACCCCGAGCTGTGCCACAACGAGATCGCCGGCTGGGGCCAGAACGGCGACGTCACCCGTCAGGTCATGACCCTGGTCAATCTGCGCCACGACGCCGAGCACCCCCAGGTGGCTCGCCGCTTCGAGCTCGTCGCCGACGTGATGCTCGAGGTGGTGTCCGACATCGTCGAGGTGCGCGCCGAGGGAGAGGGCGACCTGGCCCAGCTGCTGGACCTCGTCATGGTCGGGGACTTCGTCTCGTTGCACATGGCGGCCCGCGAGGGCGTCGACCCCGGTCCTGTCCCGGTGCTCGACCAGTTGAAGCAGCGCCTGCGCCAGGGCTGAGCCCGTCATCGTACGATCGCCGCATCCGAAGATCGATCAAGGAGAACAATGCCCAGCCCCGACGGACCTGACTTCAAGGTCGCCGACATCGACCTCGCCGACTTCGGCTCCCGTGAGATCCGGCTGGCCGAGGAGGAGATGCCCGGCCTCATGGCGCTGCGTGCCGAGTTCGCCGACGAGCAGCCGCTGCGGGGGGCACGGATCGCTGGATCGATCCACATGACGGTCCAGACGGCGGTGTTGGTGGAGACGCTCCTCGCCCTCGGCGCCGAGGTCCGCTGGGC
>DMNK01000016.1:29608-29946 GCA_003453695.1 Acidimicrobiaceae bacterium
CCAGGACCACGCCGCCGCCGCCCTGGCTGCCGCCGGAGTTCCCGTCTACGCCTGGAAGGGCGAGACGATCGAGGAGTACTGGTGGTGTACGGAACGGATCCTGCGCTGGCCCGACGGCAAGGGCCCCAACATGATCCTCGACGACGGCGGGGACGCCACCCTGCTCGTGCTCCTCGGAGCCGAGTTCGAGGAGGCGGGATCGGTGCCCGAAGCAAAGCCCGACGATCCCGAGGACGTGAAGGTCCTGCTCGAAGTGCTGCGACGCTCCGTGCAGGCGGGCGAGACCTACTGGAGCGAGGCCGCCAAGGGCGTCATCGGCGTGACCGAGGAGACGACCA
>DMNK01000016.1:30168-30302 GCA_003453695.1 Acidimicrobiaceae bacterium
CGGCGTGCACCGGCTCTACCAGCGAGAGCGCGAGGGCACCCTGCGGTTCCCGGCCATCTCGGTCAACGACTCCGTGACCAAGTCGAAGTTCGACAACGTCTACGGGATCCGTCACTCGCTGATCGACGGGATCA
>DMNK01000016.1:30307-30475 GCA_003453695.1 Acidimicrobiaceae bacterium
ACGGCGACGTGGGCAAGGGCTGTGCCCAGGCCCTGCGAGGGCAGGGCGCCCGAGTGGTCGTCACCGAGATCGATCCCATCTGCGCTCTGCAGGCCGCCATGGAGGGATTCGAGGTGACCACCCTCGAACGTGTCGTCGAGCAGGCGGACATCTTCGTGACCGCCACCG
>DMNK01000016.1:30674-32568 GCA_003453695.1 Acidimicrobiaceae bacterium
ACATCTTCGTGACCGCCACCGGGAACCGTGACGTCATCACGGCCGGGCACTTGCAGATGATGAAGCACAACGCCATCGTGGCCAACATCGGCCACTTCGACAACGAGATCGACATGTCCGGTCTGGCCCGCCTGTCGGACGTGCGGCGCGTGGAGATCAAGCCCCAAGTCGACGAGTGGGTCTTCCCCGACGGCCATTCCGTCATCGTCCTGGCCGAAGGGCGGCTGGTGAACCTGGGATGCGCCACCGGGCACCCGAGCTTCGTGATGTCGACGAGCTTCACCAACCAGGTCCTGGCCCAGATCGAGCTCTTCACCAAGACGGCTGACTATCCGCTGGGCGTCCACCGCCTGCCCAAGGAGCTGGACGAGAAGGTCGCCCGGCTCCACCTGGACAAGCTCGGTGTCAAGCTCACGACCCTCACCGACCAGCAGGCGCAGTACATCGGGGTGTCGGCGGACGGACCCTTCAAGAGCGACGGTTACCGGTACTGATCGGCTCTTGACCAGGGTTCCCGCCCCCCTGGGCAAAGGCAGCGGACGGGCGTACCATCGTGGGGTGGGCCGTGTCCGGGTCTGTGGTTGCAAGTCGAAGCCAGTCGCAGGCGAAACGACCCACGTAAGGCAACTCGTGGTTGCCGAGCATGGTGCGGCTTAGGAGTAAGCCCTGCCCATCCTGGGTGCCGGCTGTCGGCGCCGGGAGGAGAAGGAGTGAAGCGGCCACATGCCCTGCCGTCCGGGCCCGGGTCCTCGTATCCGTGCCGCCGGCGGGCGGCCGACAGCTCCTCTGCAGGCGAGTGTGGGGCCAAAGACCAGGTCAGCCGGACACGGTCCACGCCGTGCCTGTCGCCGAAGGGCGGCGGCGCGCCGTCGATGGGGTGATGTCTCGAAGCAGCCGACTCGGAGGAGGTGCTGAACGTGGACGTGGACGTTGACGTCTTCGGTCGCAAGTCGAGGATCCCTGAAGGGGTACGAGCCCTGGCCGTCACCAAGGTGACGAAGCTCGGGCGCCGGGCGCCCGTGCTCGAGCACGCCGAGGTGCGCCTGACCGAGGACGACGACGCGCCGGCGTCCCGTCGTCACATGTGCGAGGTGACCATGGCCGGCCACGGCCACGTGGTCCGGGCCCGGGCCCGGGCGGCGGACCTGCCCGTCGCCGTCGACCTCGTCATCGAGAAGCTCGAGCACCAAGTGGAACGGCTCAAGGGCAAGCTGCTCGCCCGTTCGCACCCGAGGCGTTCCAAGGTCCTGTCCAAGGCCTGACCAGGAGGGGCGCACCGAGCCCGGGGCGTTCCCGGGGGAGTCGGACGGGGCAGAAACGAAGGGCCCCGGCGGTACACTCGCGGCTTCATGAGCGTATTCACGCGCGCCCTGCGTGCCGGCGAAGGCAAGAAGGTCCGCCGGCTGGCTGAGCTCGTCCATTTCGTCAACGAGCGCGAGCCGGAGATGGAAGCCCTGTCCGACGAGGAGCTCGCCCGGCAGACCGTGCGCTTCCGGGAGCGTCTGGACACCGGCGAGGAGCTCGACGACCTCCTCGTCGAAGGGTTCGCCACCGTGCGCGAGGCGGCATGGCGGGTGCTCGGCCAGCGCCACTTCGACGTTCAGCTCATGGGGGGCATGGCCCTGCACTTCGGCTGGATCGCCGAGATGAAGACCGGCGAAGGCAAGACGCTCGTGTCGACGCTCCCCGTCTATCTGAACGCCTTGGCCGGCCGGGGCGTCCACGTCATCACGGTCAACGACTACCTGGCCCGCCGCGACTCCGAGTGGATGGGGGCGGTGCACCAGTTCCTCGGCGTCACGGTGGGAAGGGTGAGTCCCGAGCTGCCCGATCCCGAGGACAAGCGCTGGGCCTACGGCTGCGACGTCACCTACGGGACCAACACCGAGTTCGG
>DMNK01000016.1:32813-33878 GCA_003453695.1 Acidimicrobiaceae bacterium
CTCCATCCTCATCGACGAGGCCCGGACCCCGCTCATCATCTCCGGACCGGCGGCGGAGTCGGCCAAGCTCTACTACCAGTTCGCCGGCATCGTCCGCACCCTGCAGGCCGAAGCCGACTACGAGGTCGACGAGGAGAAGCGCATCGTCGTTCCCACCGAAGAGGGCATCGCCAAGGTGGAACGCCAGATCGGCGTGGACAACCTCTACGACCTGGTCTCGGTCAACTATGTCCACCACCTGGAACAGGCGCTGCGCGCCAAGGAGCTGTTCCACCGGGACAAGGACTATCTGGTCGCCGCCGGCGAGGTGAAGATCGTCGACGAGTTCACCGGCCGGACCTTGGAGGGACGGCGCTGGTCGGACGGCCTGCATCAGGCCGTCGAGGCCAAAGAGCGCGTCCGCATCAAGGAGGAGAATCACACCTGGGCGACGGTGACCCTCCAGAACTACTTCCGGCTCTACGAGAAGCTGGCGGGCATGACCGGTACGGCCGAGACCGAGGCGTCGGAGTTCGCCGGCACCTACAACATGCCGGTGGTGCCGATCCCCACCAACGTGCCCATGGTCCGCGACGACCGCGCCGATCTCATCTACAAGTCGGAAGACGCCAAGTTCAACGCCGTTGTGGAGGACATCGTCGAGCGCCACGACCAGGGACAGCCTGTGCTCGTGGGCACGGCGTCGGTGGCCAAGTCCGAGGAGCTGTCCCGCCGCCTGCAGCGCCGGGGCATCCCCCACGAGGTCCTGAACGCCAAGCAGCACGCCCGGGAAGCCCAGATCGTGGCCCAGGCGGGCCGGCTGCACGCCGTGACCGTCGCCACCAACATGGCGGGACGCGGTGTGGACATCCTTCTCGGCGGCAACCCCGAAGGGCTGGCCGGTCACGAGATGCTGGCCAAGGGGCTCGACCCCGACGGCGACGAGGGCCGGCCCGAATTCGAACGGATGCTCGCCCGCTTCCAGAAGCAGTGCGAGGAGGAAGGGGACCGCATCCGCGAACTGGGCGGGCTGTACGTGCTCGGCAGCGAACGGCACGAGTCGAGGCGCATCGACAACCAGCTGCG
>DMNK01000016.1:34109-42108 GCA_003453695.1 Acidimicrobiaceae bacterium
TCCCTCGAGGACGACCTCATGCGGTTGTTCGCCACCGGCGCCATGCAGTGGGTCATGACCCGAACCCTGCCTGAGGAGATCCCCATCGAGGCGAAGATGGTGACCAAGGCCATCGAGCGGGCCCAGAACACCGTGGAGGCCCGCAACGCCGAGATCCGCAAGGACGTCCTCAAGTACGACGAGGTGCTGAACGAACAGCGCAAGGTGATCTACGCCCGGCGGCTCCAGGTCATCGACGGTGAGGACCTCCAGGAGCTGACTCAGGAGCTGCTCGAGACCACGATCGACGTGCTCGTGCGCGCCGCTTGCCCGCGTGACTATCCCGAGGAGTGGGACCTCGAGCAGTTGCTCGCCGAAGTCACCCAGTACTACCCGACCGCCTTCTCGGCCGAGGACCTCGCCGAAGCCACGACGGCGGCGCAGCTCACCGAGAGCCTCCTGGCCGAGGCGCTCGACGCCTACGCGGGGCGGGACGAGGTCTTCCCCGGCGGAGCCGACGAGGCCCGCCAGGTGGAGCGCGAGATCATGCTGCAGATCATCGACCAGCACTGGCGCGAGCACCTGGCCGAGATGGACTACCTGCGCGAGGGCATCAACCTGCGGGCCATGGGCCAGCAGGACCCGCTGGTGGCCTGGCAGAAGGACGGCTTCGAGATGTTCGGCCGCATGATGGACTCCATCGACGACGACTACCTGCGCTACGTGATGCACGTGCAGGTGGTCGCCGAGTCCGCTGCCGAGCCCGACCTGAGCCAGGCCAGCTACCAGGCGCCGGCCGACCCGTCGCAGGCCAGCCTCATCGAAGCGGTGCGCGCCGCCGCCGACGCCGGTATGGGCGGCATGGGCGGCATGCCCCTTCCCGCCGGAAACGGCGAGGCCAGCCCCGCCGCCGCTGCCGTCGCCACGGCCGGGCGGGCCCCGGGCCCGGCTCCGGCCCAGACCGGACGGGGGGCGCCGGCCGCCGGCGTCACCCGCTCGGGGAACCAGCCCGGTCCGGCCGCCGCGTCGCGCCCCGCTCAGGGGCGAGGCGTCCCCGGTGCCCCGCGCCAGGGCGAGAAGCTGGGGCGCAACGCGCCGTGCTGGTGCGGGAGCGGCAAGAAGTACAAGCTCTGCCATGGCGCGAGCTGAGCCCGCCGCTCCCGGCGAGCAGCGAGACCTCCGCGCCGAGCTGAGCTCCCTTCGGACCCGGCTGGCCGAAGCCGAGGGATATCTGGGCCTCGACGGGCTGCACGCCCGCCGGGCCGAGCTCGAGAAGGAGGCGGCCCGTCCCGACCTGTGGGACGACCCGGACAACGCTCGGGCCGTCACCTCGCAGCTGGGCAAGATCTCCGACGACATCGCCCTGCTCGAGGACCTCGACCAGGCCCTGTCCGACGCCGAAGTGCTCCATGAGCTCATGGTCGAAGAACGCGACGACTCGGTGCTGCGTGAGCTCACCACCACCCTCGACGACCTCGAAGGCCGCCTCTCCGGCGTCGAATTGCGATCGCTGTTCAGCGGGCCGTACGACGAGCGGGACGCCATCGTGGAGCTCCATGCCGGCACGGGGGGCACTGACGCCCAGGACTGGACCGAGATGCTGTTGCGCATGTACATGCGCTGGGCCGAGCGCCGTGGCTTCGCCGTCGAGGTGGACGAGGTCACCGCCGGCCAGGAGGCGGGTTTGCTGTCCGCCACCGCCATCGTGAAGGGCCGCTTCGCCTACGGCCTGCTCTCGGCGGAGCGCGGCGTGCACCGGCTCGTGCGGATGTCGCCGTTCGACGCCCAGCACCGGCGCCAGACCAGCTTCGCCTTGGCGGCCGTCACACCATTCCTCGACGATGCCGCCGCCGAGGTGGTCATCGACGACAAAGACCTGCGCGTCGACACCTACCGTTCCTCGGGTGCGGGGGGCCAGCACGTCAACAAGACGGACTCGGCCGTGCGCATCACCCACCTCCCGACCGGCATCGTCGTCTCGTGCCAGAACGAGCGCAGCCAGCACCAGAACCGTGCTCGGGCCATGCAGATCCTGGCCGCCAAGCTCCTCGACCGACAGGAGGCCGAGCGCCGGGCCGCCATGGAGTCGCTGTCGGGCCCCAAGGAGGACGTCTCGTGGGGCAACCAGATCCGCTCCTATGTGCTCGCCCCGTACCAGCTGGTGAAAGACCTGCGTACCGGGGTCGAGACCGGGAACGTCGAGGCGGTGCTCGACGGGGATATCGAGGACTTCATCGAGGCTGAGCTGCGGCGCCGGCGGACCGAGGGAGCCCCTTCACCCTCTGACTGACCGCGCCCTGTGGGCCCTGTGACCGATGGGGCTGTCCCCGGGCTGGTAGCCTCTTGCCGCCTCGAAGCGTCTCCGATTCGGTGGGGCGCGCACGAACCCCTGTTCGGGGTTGGTCGATGATCCGGTTCGAGAACGTAACCAAAACCTACAAAGCTGGCACTGTCGCTCTTCGCGACGTCTCTCTCGACATCGAGAAGGGCGAGTTCGTGTTCGTCGTCGGACCATCCGGTTCCGGCAAGACGACTGCCATCCGCCTCCTTCTGCGTGAGGAGGTGCCCAATGCCGGGCGCATCTGGGTGGCGGGGCGCGACATCGGCGCGCTCACCAATTGGCGGATCCCCTATCTCCGTCGGAACATCGGGTGCGTGTTCCAGGACTTCCGGCTGCTCCCCAACAAGTCCGTGTTCGAGAACGTCGCCTTCGCCCTGGAGGTGATCGGCCGTCCCAAGCACGTGATCGCCTCTCAGGTCCCCCAGGTGCTCGAGCTGGTGGGCCTGGCCCGCAAGCGCGACAACCTCCCCAGCGAGCTCTCCGGCGGCGAGCAACAGCGCGTGGCGGTGGCCAGGGCTTTCGTGAACCGACCCCTCATCCTTCTCGCCGACGAGCCCACCGGGAACCTGGACCCGGCCACCAGCCAGGGCATCATGCGCCTCCTGGACCGGATCAACCGCACGGGCACCACCGTTGTCGTGGCCACCCACGACGCCGGCATCGTCGACCAGATGCGCCGCCGGGTGATCGAGCTCGACCACGGCATGCTCGTGCGGGACCAGGAGCGCGGCGTGTACGGCTACGGCACCTGATCCATCGCCGAGGACCGAGTAACAGGAGACAGGACTCTTGCCGGTATCGATCGACTACGTGAGCCGCGAGACGGCGTCGAACCTGTGGCGCAACAGGCTCATGACCATCGCCGCCATCCTCACCGTGGCCGTGTCCCTGTCTCTTGTGGGCGCCGCCCTGCTGCTTCGACAGGGAGTGGCGCACGCCACGACCAAGTGGCAGCACGGCGTGAACGTCCTCGTGTTCCTCGACTCCAACATCACCTCGACTCAGCAGAATTCCCTCCAGCAGGAGCTCACCGCGCTTCCCTATGTGCGCACCTGCCTGTATCGCTCCCAGCAGTACGACTTCAACGAGGCTCGCCACCTCCTGCCCCCCGACGAGGCCCAGGCCCTGACCGTCTCCACTATGCCCGCCTCGCTGCGCTGCGTGCTGCAGGACCCGAGACAGGCCCAAGCCGTCTTCGACCAATTCCATGGCCGGCCCGGGGTGCAGGCCGTGTCCTATCCGAGCCAGGCCGTGCGCAACATGGAACAGGTGACGAAGATCCTGCAGTGGGTGTTCTTCGTCCTGGCGGTGATCCTGCTCCTGTCGGCGTCAGTGCTGATCCTGAACACCATCCGTCTCGCCATCTTCGCCCGGCGACGAGAGGTGTCGGTGATGAAGGTGGTGGGGGCGACCAACTGGTTCATCAGGGTGCCCTTCATGTGCGAGGGGCTGGTCCAGGGCGTCATGGGCGCGGTGGTGGCCGCCTTGGTGGTGTTCGGGCTGCACTGGCTCCTCGACGACCTGGCCAGCTCCAACCCCAACAGCGTCTTGTTCCAGATGCGCATGCCCGTGGCCGAAGTGGTGGTGACCAACCTCCTCGTGGTCCTGGTGGGGCTGGTGGTCGGCACCGTCGGGTCGGCCTTCGCCATCCGGCGCTTCCTCGACGCTTGACGGCCCACCCGCCCCCGCCGAGCAGGGGCCAAGGCCTCGCTGCGCTGCCGGGTCGAGGCCGGCTCAGTCCTTGTTGGCGCCGTGCTCGCGCACGAAGTCGTTGACGGCGTAGTAGGCGTCGATCGACTCGCCGGCGTCGCCCCAGAATCCCTCCAGGACGTCGTACTCCATCCTTCCCTGCTCGACGTAGTAGTTGTTCACGTCGGTAATCTCGAGCTCGCCCCGCCCCGAGGGCTCCAGGGTGCCGATGACCCGGAACACGTCGGGGGAGTAACAGTAGATGCCCGTCACGGCGTAGTGGCTCGGCGGCAGCTCGGGCTTCTCCACGATGCGCACCACGCGGTCCTGGGCGTCGAACTCGGGCACCCCGAGATGCCGCAGGTGGACGGGGTCCTTCTCCTCGGTGAGCAGGATGCGCGCCCCTCCCTGCTGTCCGCCGAAGCGTTCCACCGTGGCGCGGAAGCTGCGCTCCACGATGTTGTCCCCGAGCATCACGAGGACCGGCTCGTCGGCGGCGAATCGCTCGGCCAGGCCGAGCGCCTCGGCGATACCCCCGGGCCGATCCTGGTAGGCGTAGGAGAGCCGGTCGATGCCGTGCTCGTGTCCGTTGCCCAAGAGGCGTAGGAACTCACCGGCGTGGGTGCCCCCCGTCACGAGCATGATCTCGGTGATGCCCGCCTTGACGAGCGCTTCGATGCCGTAGCTGATCATGGGGCGGTCGTAGATGGGCAGCAGGTGCTTGTTGGTGATGCGGGTTAGGGGGTGCAGCCGCGTGCCGCTCCCGCCGGCCAGGACCACCCCCCTCATGGCCGTCCCGGGGCAGTGGGCGCCGGGACGGCCCTCTGCTCGAGCCACTGCGCCATTTCGGCCCGCTGACGCCCGTAATCGAGCTTTCCCGAAGGTGAACGTCCCAGGACATCGACGAAGCGGATGTGGCGCGGCGCCTTGTAGGCAGCCAGGCGCGAGCGGACGTGGTCGATGAGCTCCGTCTCGGACGTGGTCATGCCCGGCCGCAGCTCGACGGCAGCGGTCACCGCCTCGCCGAAACGCTCGTGCGGCACCCCGACGGCCACGGCGTCGCGCACGGCGGGATGCAGCTTGAGGGCCTCCTCGACCTCCTCGGGGAACACCTTCTCGCCGCCGGTGTTGATGACGACCGAGCCCCGGCCCAGCAGCTGGATGGACCCGTCGCTCTCGACCACGGCGTAGTCACCGGGGATGGAGTAGCGGACCCCGCCCAGTTCCCGGAAGGTGGCGGCGGTCTTCTCGGCGTCCTTGTAGTAGCCGAGCGGGTTGCGCCCGGCCAGGGCGAGCACACCCCGCTCACCCGAGCCCGGCACGACGTCGGCACCGGTGTCGGGGTCGATGACCCGCACGTCGGGGCCCAAGGTGAAGTGGGCGGTGTGCTCGGCGTCGGTCCCCGTGGACAGCGACGCCCCCATCCCCAGAGCCTCCGACGACGAGAAGGCGTCGATGAGCATCACGGTGGGCCGATGGCGCAGCAGTCCCCGCTTGGTCTCCTCGCTCCACATGACCCCCGAGGAGATGATGGCGATGAGGGTGGAGAGCGAGAACCGTTTCGGCTCGGCGTCCCAGGCGGCCAGGATGGGCTTGGCGAAGGCGTCACCCACGATGGCGAGCACGTTCACGTTCTCGCGGTCGACCGTCTCGAGCAGCTCCACCGGGTCGAAGCTGCGCTCCGTCAGCGTGACGATGCATCCACCCACGCTCATGATCCCCATGGCCACGAACTCGCCGGTGCCGTGCATTTCCGGGCAGGCGGGGATGGCGATGGGACCGGGCCCGACGATGGTCTTGCGCAGGCCTGCCGTCCCGTCCTCCTCTTGGACGCGGATGATGTTGCCGGCGTTGAGCCTGCGGAACAGGTCGTCCTGGCGCCACATCACGCCCTTGGGCATGCCGGTCGTGCCGCCCGTGTACAGAAGCAGGAGGTCGTCGCCGCTGCGGCCCCAGGGCGGTGCCACCTGCTCGGCTCCCGGTGATGCCAGTGACTCGTACGCCGTGGCCCACGGCGGGCACGGCCCCGAGCCGTCGTCGACCCACAGCCAGCTCTCGACCCGGGGCACGCGCTGGTGCAACCCGTCGATGCGCTCCGAGAAGCAGCCGTGGAACACGACCGCCACCACGTCGGCGTTGTCCCACAGGTAGACGAGCTCGTCCTCGGTGTAGCGGTAGTTGGTGTTGACCGGGACCAGCCCCGCCTTCATGGCGGCGAACACCGATTCCATGTACTCGGGGCAGTTGTAGAGGTACTGGGCCACCTTGTCCTGGGCCTTGGCCCCTGCCTCGAGCAGGCCTTGGGCCACGGCGTTGGCCCGCCGGTCGAGCTGGCGCCAGGTGACGCGGCGGGCACCGTGGATGAGCGCCGGTGCGTCGGGGATGACCTCCGCCACGGTCTCCCACGCCTCGGCGAAGTTCCAGTCAGCCATCGGGGCAGCCTACGCTGCCGCTCGTGGACCTCGCCCTTCCGGGGGACGAACATCCCGCTCGGGTGGCCGTTCGCTCCTGGCTCGCCGCGCATCCCGATCCCAGCCCTCGCCAGCTGGCCGAGTCCGGCTATGTCGCGCCGCACTGGCCGCGACCGTGGGGGCTCGGCGCAGACGCCGTGGACCAGTTGGTCATCGACGAGGAGCTGCGCCGGGCCGGGGTCAGGCGGCCGTTCAACCAGATCGGCATCGGCTGGGCCGGTCCCACGCTCATCCACGCCGGCACCGACGCGCAGCAGGCCAGGTACCTGCTGCCGCTGCTCGCCGGCGAGGAGGTTTGGTGCCAGCTCTTCAGTGAGCCGGGCGCCGGCTCGGACCTGGCCGGGTTGTCGACGCGTGCTGAGCGCGACGGCGACGAGTGGGTGGTGCGGGGACAGAAGGTCTGGACGAGCTTCGCCCACATCGCCGCGCTGGGCATCCTCTTGGCCCGCACCGACGCCGATGCCCCCAAGCACCGCGGCATCTCCTATTTCATCTGTCCCATGGACGCGCCCGGTGTCTCGGTGCGCCCCATCCTCGACATGACCGGCGACCACGCCTTCAACGAGGTGTTCCTGGACGACGTCCGCCTGAGCACCGACCACCTGGTGGGTGCCGAGAACGAGGGATGGGCGCTGGCCAAGGTCACGCTGGGCAACGAGCGGGTCTCGCTCTCGGGGGAGGGGTCGCTGTGGGGTCAGGGACCGACCGCAGCAGACCTGGTCGACCTGGTGCGGCGCTCGGGCGGTGTGCGCGACCTCCGACTGCGCCAGGACCTGGCCCGGGTGTGGAGCGAGGGGGAGGTGCTCCGGCTCATCCGGCTCCGCACCGTGAGCGCGGCCATGTCGGGTCGCGCTCCCGGTCCCGAGGCGTCGGTGCGCAAGGCGCTCGCCGACGAGCACGGCCAGCGGGTGATGGAGATGGCCGTGCGCCTGGCCGGCACCCGCGCCCTGCTGGCCGGTGCCGGCCCCACCGACCCGGGCGTGGACGACGCCTTCTCGTGGCCCGAGGAGGTATGGGCCAAGGGCTATCTGTTCTCGCGCGCACTCACCATCGGCGGGGGCACGGCCGAGGTGCAGCGCAACATCGTGGCGGAACGGGTGCTCGGCCTGCCCCACGACCCTGATGTCGAACAGGGCCGCAGCTGGGCGGAGACGAGGTCGCTCCCCGACGGCGCCGCGGTGTAGATGGACACGCGCCGCCCCGGCGGCGCCTCGACGTCGACCGTGGCCGGCCGAAGGGGGTGAAGGGCTACGGTCGCCACTGCGAGGCGGGTTTCGAGTCTGTTCGCCACGGCGGGTGGTTGACGAAGCCAGTTATCGGAAAAACGGCGATGGGGGCCCGCAAGGAGCCGGTAGTGAAATCGTTGTCCACTACGAACCGTGAGCACCTCGTCATTGAATGTGATTTTCACGGCCGGCTGGGGGTAGACGATGGCTGACTCCACGCCGTCGGGACATGAGTCCGGGGCATCCGGGGCATCCGGGGCGGCGCGCGCCGGCGGTGGCGCGCGCGACGGCGG
>DMNK01000016.1:42301-45785 GCA_003453695.1 Acidimicrobiaceae bacterium
GGCGGGCGCGGCGGTGTCCCGCCCGCGGAAGTCGACCGCTGGCTCGAGGGCTGGCGCCACCGCCTGGAAGAAGACCCGCGGCTGCCCGAGGAGGAGGCGCGGCTCGTGGTGGAGTCCGTGCTCGGCAACCTGGCCGGCGCCCATCCCGAGAGCCTCGATCGCGCCGGACGGGCCTGGGGCCGGGCGCACCGATCGGTGTCGGCGATGGTGGGGCGGTTGTCGAGCTTCCGTGAGGCCTTGGCGGCGGGGGGAGTCGACGACCCGCTGCGTATGCACCGGTCACTGGACCAGATCACGGCGTCGGCGACCGAGGAGGTGCTGAACCGCTTGGAGCGGGCGTCGCGCACCGATGCCCTCACCGGCGTGGGCAACCGCCGCGCCTTCGACGAGACCCTGTCGGCGGCTCTTTCGGCCGCCTCGCGCCAGGGACACGACGTGACGGTGGTGGCCGTCGACCTCGACGGGCTCAAGCGCATCAACGACACCGAGGGTCACGCCGCCGGCGACGCCGCCCTGCTCGCGTTGGTGCGGGCCTTCTACTCCGGATTACGCGACGAGGACACGGTGTTCCGGGTGGGCGGCGACGAGTTCGTCATCCTCTTGCCCTTCACCTCGGTGGACGCCGCGGCTGTGCTCATGGAGCGCATCCAGGACAGCGGGGCGCCGGCGTTCACGTGGGGGGCCGCCGGCTTCCCGAGCGACGGGGCCGACGCCCGCCTCCTGGTGGAAGCGGCAGACCAGGAGATGCTCCGCCGGCGCGACGAGGACCGGCGGGCGGTCGTCGCCGGTGCCCGGGTGCTGTCCCTCGCCGAGGCGCGCCAGCGCGCCTGGCAGCTGCGGCGCTGGGCGTGGATCCCGGCGGCAGCGGCGGTCGTGCTGGTGGCGTCGTTGTTGGCCGCCTTCCTGTCCTCGTCGGCGCCTCGCCACTCGGTATCGGCGGGCCGCGGCACCAGCCACAGCCCGTCCGGTCCGCCCCCGGCGACGGGCAGCAACGGACGATCGGGGCCGCGCTCGTCCTCCGGGTCGGGCCACCAGCCGGTCACCGCCGCCTCCGGGGGCGGCGCCCCGGCCGTGACCGGCTTCACCAGCCCGCTGCCCGGCAGCCCGGGGTCGCCCGGGGGCTCGGCTCCTCCGCCGGGCACCTCACCCGCACCGCCGGGCTCGCCTCCACCCTCGGGTCAAGGCGGGCTGTTCGGCGCCCTCGAGCAATTGCTCTCGCCGGTGCCGCTGGTCGGAGGGCCCAACGGCCTGCTCTCCACCGTGGGCGGGGTGCTGACCGGCGCTTCCAACGCGTCGACGGCGACCGCCGGCGCCTCGACTGCTTCGCCCACGCCAACCACGGGGACCACCGTGGTGCCCGCTGCTACGGCGGCGGGCCAGGGGTCGACAGGCGCGGGCTCGGGACTGCTCGGCGCCGTCACCCGCCTTCTCGGCTGACCGGCTGGCGCTCACCGGCGTCGTCGGCCGACGTGGCGCCGCTCTTCCCCGAACGCCTGATCACGGCCCGCACGAATTGGGCAAAGCCGGCGGGATGCGAGAGGTGCGCACCGTGGGCGGCACCGTCGATGTCGAAGAGCTCCGAACCGGGAACGGCGGCGTGCAGCTCCAGGGCGGCGCGGCGATGGTGCCACACCGACTCCCCCCCTCGTCCGAAGACGGCGGGCACGTTCAGGTGGCCGACGTCGAAGGGTGGTCCGCCGCTTCGCAGGGACGTGAGCTCGGCCACGAGCGCGGGGCCGTCGGCCCGACGCTCGGCGCGCCTCTCCTCGCCGACCCGTTCCCAGGCGCCGTCACCCACCATGCGCCTGAAGAAGCGCTCGGCGAAGCGGCCCGGGTCGGCGTCGTCGGCGGTACGGGCCCGGCCCGGCCACCATTCGGTCCATGACAGGGGGGGTTCGTAGGCGCCCACCCCCACCACCGGACCGGGCGACGCCAGAGCGGCACCGAGGGCGACGTCGCCACCGTAGGAGTGGCCCACCACCACGGCCGGGCCGGCACCGACCAGGGCGATCAAGTCGGCGACGTGGTCGCCGAGCACGCCCACCGGACCGGCAGTCCTGGAGTGGGCGTACCCCCGCCGGTCGTAGGTGACGACGTGCAGGTCCGGGAGTCGCCGTACCACGCGGGCGAAGCTGGCGGCACGGTCGAGCGATCCGTGCACGAGGATGACCGCCAGCCCCGACGCGCCGGGAGCATGGTGATCGAGGACGTACAAGCCGGCGGGGCCCTTCACCGAGTCAGCCTGGCAGGCGGTGCTCCGCTCACGCCACCCGCGACGCGCTCGCGACTGGAGCGGGCGCGCCGCCGACGTGCCGCCCGGTGGGCGTTGTTGGCACGCCGGCGCGCCCGAAGCAGGCCGGGGTGATTCGAGGGCCGGCCGGTAGGATCCTGGTGATGCCTGACCGACGTGTGGTCCCCGACGCGCCTCTGGGCGGGGCCTTCGGCCCCAACGCCTGGTTGGTGGACGACATGTACGAGCAGTACCGGGCCGACCCTTCATCGGTGTCACAGAGTTGGCAGGACTTCTTCGCCGACTACGTGCCGCCGGCGCAGGCGCCGGCTCGGGGTGAGCCCGTCTCCGGCAACGGCGAGGCGCCCCCGGCCCCTTCAACGGACGGAGCGGCCCCGAGCGCGACGGCGACTGCCCCGCCCGACATACCCGCTGCCGCTGCCGCTCCGCCTCCCGCCCCGGCGCAAGCCCCCGACCCGGCGCAGGCCCCGGCCCCGGCGCAGGCCTCCGCCCCGGCGCAAGCCCCGGCCCCTCCATCCCCGGCTCCGGCAGCGCCATCGTCGGCACCGGCCACCGACGGCGTCGAGAAGGCGGTCGAGCCGCTGCGCGGCGCCGCCGCCCGGGTGGCTTCGAACATGACGGCGTCGCTGTCGGTGCCCACCGCCACCAGTGTCCGGACCGTGCCGGCACGCCTTCTCGAGGTGAACCGCGCCATCGTGAACCGGCACCTGGCGCGCGAGACGGGAGCCAAGATCAGCTTCACCCATCTCATCGGCTACGCCGTCGTCCAGTCTCTCGAGGCGGTGCCGGCGCTCAACGCCAGCTTCGTCCCCGATGCCGACGCGAAGGGCACCCCGGGCATCGTTCGCCACCCGCACGTCGGTCTCGGGCTCGCCGTCGACGTGGGCCGCCCCGACGGGTCGCGCACGCTCTTCGTGCCGGTGGTGCGCCACGCCGACACCCTGGACTTCCGAGCCTTCGTCATGGCCTACGAGGACATGGTGCGCAAGGTCCACACCGGCAAGGTGTCGCCCGACGACTTTGCCGGGGCCACGGTGTCGCTCACCAACCCGGGCACCTTGGGCACGGTGCAGTCCGTCCCCCGGCTCATGCCCGGCCAGGGGGCCATCATCGGTGTGGGTGCCCTCGGGTACCCGGCCGAGTACCAGGCCGCCGACCGCAGAAGCCTGGCGTCGCTCGGCGTGAGCCCGGTGGTGACGCTCACCTCCACGTACGACCACCGCATCATCCAGG
>DMNK01000016.1:45945-51413 GCA_003453695.1 Acidimicrobiaceae bacterium
ACGACCACCGCATCATCCAGGGGGCCGAGTCAGGGCTGTTCCTCACCCATGTCGCCGAGTGCCTCATGGGCGGCCACGGGTTCTACGAGAGCGTCTTCGCCGCCATGGACGTCCCCTACGAGCCCGTCCGGTGGCAGGCGGACGTCAACGTGCTCGACCGGGAACAGCTGCATCTCGTCAAGCAGGTGCACGTCGAGAGCCTGATCAACATGTACCGCGTGCGCGGCCATCTCATCGCCGACCTCGACCCGCTGTCGGCGGAGCGCCGCCCGCTGCATGCCGAGCTCGATCCCACCACCTACGGGCTCACGCTGTGGGATCTCGACCGCGAGTTCGTCGTCGACGGGCTGGCGGGCCGGGAGACCATGACCCTCGGCTCGGCGCTCGACGTGTTGCGCGACGCCTACTGCCGCACGCTCGGCATCGAGTACATGCACATCCAGGATCCTGAGCAGAAGCGCTGGATCCAGGAGCACGTGGAGGGCGTGCCTCTCACCCTGGCCCCCGACGAGCAGCGCCACATCCTCGACCGGCTGAATGCCGCCGAGGCGTTCGAGCGCTTCCTCCACAGCCGCTACGTCGGCCAGAAGCGGTTCGGGCTGGAAGGGGCGGAGTCGACCATCGTTCTGCTCGACACCGTGCTGGACCAGGCCGCCTCCGCCGGCCTGGCCGAGTCGGTGCTGGGCATGGCCCACCGGGGCCGGCTCAACGTCCTCGCCAACATCGTGGGGAAGTCCTATGGCGAGATCTTCCGAGAGTTCGAAGGCGACCTCGATCCCGAGTCGGTGCAGGGCACGGGAGATGTGAAGTACCACAAGGGGGCCTCGGGCAAGTTCGTCGGCCGCAACGGGCGGGAGCTGCCGGTGACCCTGGCCTCGAACCCGTCCCACCTCGAGGCGGTCGATCCCATCGTCGAGGGCATGACCAGAGCCAAGCAGGAGCGCGTTGCCACCTGGCCCTCCTTCGACGTCCTGTCCGTCTTGCTGCACGGTGACGCCGCATTTGCCGGACAGGGGGTCGTGGCCGAGACCCTCGAGCTGTCGCAGCTGCACGGGTACCGCACCGGTGGAACGGTGCACATCGTCGTCAACAACCAGCTCGGCTTCACCACCGCCCCCGAGTCGGCACGCTCGTCGGTGTACCCCACAGACGTGGCCAAGATGGTGCAGTCGCCGGTGTTCCACGTGAACGGCGACGACCCCGAGGCGTGCGTGCGTGCGGCGCGTCTCGCCTTCGGGTTCCGACAGGCCTTCCACAAGGACGTCGTCATCGACCTGGTGTGCTACCGGCGTCACGGGCACAACGAAGGCGACGACCCGAGCTACACACAGCCCCGGATGTATCGGTTGATCGATGCCCACCGCTCGGTCCGCAAGCTGTACACCGAGTCGCTGGTCCGCCGCGGGGACATCACGATGGAAGAGGCCGAGAAGGCCCTCGAGGACTTCCAGTCCCGCCTCCAAGTGGCCCTCGACGAGACCCGTCAGGACTCCGCACCCCGGCCGACGACGCTCCCCGCCCCTCCACCGGAGTCCACCGAGCCCGAGGTGGAGACGGCGGTGGACCGTGCCGAGCTCGAGCGGCTGGCTCCCCAGGTCGTGGCGGTGCCCGAGGGGTTCACCATGCACCCCAAGCTGGCTCGCCAGTTCGATCAGCGGGCCCGAATGGTGCTCGAGGGCGACGTGGACTGGTCGCTGGGCGAGGCCCTCGCCTTCGGGACGATGGTGCTCGAGGGCACTGACGTCCGTGTGTCGGGTCAGGACACGAGACGGGGGACCTTCAGCCAGCGCCACTCCGTGCTCGTCGACTACGACACCGGTGCGGAATGGGTGCCGCTCGACCAACTCCAGGGCGAGGACAAGGGGCACTTCGCCGTCTACGACTCGATGCTCTCGGAGTATGCCGCCCTCGGCTTCGAATACGGCTACTCGGTCGGGGCGCCCGACGCATTCGTGGCCTGGGAGGCGCAGTTCGGCGATTTCGGGAACGGCGCCCAGATCGTCATCGACAACTTCCTGGTGTCGGCCGAGGACAAATGGGGGCAGCGCTCGGGACTCGTGCTGCTCTTGCCCCACGGCTACGAGGGCCAGGGGCCCGAGCACTCCTCGGCCCGGATCGAGCGGTTCCTCACGTTGTCGGCCAAGGGCAACATGCGCATCACGCAGCCCACCAACGCCGCGCAGTACTTCCACCTCCTGCGCTCCCAGACCGGATCGTCCCTCCGCCGCCCGCTGGTCGTCTTCACGCCGAAGTCGCTGCTGCGGGCGCGCCAGTCGCGCTCTCCCATCGACGACCTGGCCTCGGGCACCTTCGCCGAGGTGCTCGACGACCCCGCCGTCCAGGCGGGAGGGCCCGACGGCGTCGACCGAGCCGGGGTGCAGCGCATCCTGTTGTGCTCGGGCAAGGTGGCCTACGAACTCATGGGCAGACGCCAGGACCTGCGCGCCGGCAAGGAGGGCGTGCCCGCACCCGGCGTGGAGGCCGCCGCCGTGTCAGTGGTGCGGGTGGAGCAGCTCTACCCGTGGCCCGAGGGGCTGCTCGGCGCCATCCTCGACGGATATCCCGCCGCCACCGAGGTGGTGTGGGTGCAGGAGGAGCCGGAGAACATGGGCGCCTGGAGCTTCGTCCACGGGCGCCTGCACCGGCTGCTCCGTGACCGGTTCTCGCTCAAGCACGTGAGTCGCAGCGAGTCAGCCAGCCCCGCCACCGGCAGCGCCGCCTATCACCACCTGGAGCAGGAGAACCTCCTGGAGCGGGCCTTCGCCTGATCAGCGCAAGGCCATGCCCAGCACGCCTTCGAGCTCGCCGAGGGCCACGGCCGGGTCCTCGACCTTGATCGTGACCATGCCCATGGCCCGGGCCGGCTTCAGATTGACGCCGAGGTCGTCGAGGAACACCGCCCGTTCGGGCCGCACGTCGAGCTGGCGGCAGGCCAGCTCGTAGAAGCGGGGATCGGGCTTACGAATGCCGACCTCTGCCGACGCCACGATCACGTCGAAGAGATCGAAGACGTGAGCGAGGTCCGTGGCCTGTCCGTCACCGGCGGAGGGCCTCACGAAGTTGTTGGTGAGGAGCCCGGTCTTGAACTGCGAACGGCAGCGACGCACCGCCTCGACCATCTCCCAGCGGATGTCTCCCACCAGCATGGCGAACAGCTGGCGCGCCTGCAGCGTCCCGCCGGCGGCGGCCGCCTCGGCCTCATACGCATCACAGAAGGCGTCGAAGTCGAGCTCGTTGCGCTCCAGACGGGCCCAGGCGTTGTCGTCGTGATTGGTGGCGTTCAGCGACCGGAGGAACCCGGGCGCAAGGCCGTGCTCCTCCTCGTAGCGCGAGAAGGCCTGAAAGGGGCTCTCGGCCAGCACCCCTCCGAAGTCGAAGAGCACGGCGTCGACATCGACGCCGGCGGTCATGACAGCAGCTCGCGGCTGAGGTCGTTCCACAACCGCATCGACAGCCCGAGGGAGTCGACGTCCACCCGCTCGTCGATGCCGTGGAACATGGTGGCGTAATCCTCGAAGCCGAGGCGACGGGAGAAGAGGCCGAAGCCGTAGCTGATCGTCCCCAGCCTCCGAAAGAACCGGGCGTCGGTGGCCCCGACCGACAGGAACGGGACACAGGCGCTGTCCGGGTACGGGCCCTTCACCACCTTCTCGATGGCGTCCCACAGCGGCGTGTCGGCGGGGGAGAGGGTGGCCGGCTCCGTCGAGTGCCAGTGGATCTCCACGTCGCCGCTCAGATCGCCCAGCGCCTCGCGCACCATCGCCTCGACGTCGGCCACCTGCCAGCCCGGGAGCCCGCGTATGTCGAGCTGCAGCTCGGCACGGTCGGGAATCACGTTGATCTTGGTTCCCCCCTGCACGATGTTGGGCGAGAGCGTGGTGTGTGTGGAGGCGTGCGCCTGGCGGGCGAGACCCACGGCAGGGAAGTCCCGGCAGAAGTCGTCGATACGGTCGGGGTCGAGCAGCGGTTCGGCGACTTCCGGCGGCAGGCCGACGCCGGCGACGAAGCGACGCCAGGCGTCGTGGATCTCGGCGGGCACCTCGTGCTGCGCCAGGCGCTGCACGGCGACGGCCGCCTTCACCACGGCGCTGTCGGCGCGCAGCGGTTGTGACCCGTGGCCGGGGGTGCCGCGCACCGAGAGGGTGCACCAGAAGACACCCTTCTCCCCGGTGATGACCGGCAGCCGCACGCCCTGCGGTGTCGGCATGGGGAACCCTCCGGCTTCGGTGAGGAGGAAGTCGGTCTTGATCTCGTCGGCCACGTGCTCGGTGAGCCAGCCGGCGCCGTGGATGCCAAGTCCCTCTTCGTCGGCCACGCCGACGAAGACGAGGTCGCCGCGCGGGGTGAATCCCTCGGTCGCCAGGTGTCGCACGGCCACGGCCATCGAAGAGGTGAGGTTCAGCATGTCCACCGCCCCCCGGCCCCACACCTCGCCGTCTATCAACTCCCCGCCGAAGGGGTCATGGCGCCAGTCGTCCGGGTTGGCCGGCACCACGTCGGTGTGGCCGAGCAGCATGAGCGACGGGGCCGAGCGGTCCGAGCCCTCGATCCGAGCCACCAGGGACGTCCGCCCCGGGAAGGGCTCCTTGACCTCGAGCTCGAGCCCAGGGCCCTCCAACACGGTGCGCAGGACGTCGGCGTTGCGGCGCTCGTGCCCGGAGTCGGGGGTGCCGTCGTTGACGCAGCGATTGCGGATGAGCTGCTGCAGCAGCTCTGTGACCTCGGCAGACGCGTCTTCGGGCACAGCCAGATCCTACGGGGCGGCCCCGGGGACAGGGCCTGGGATCAGCGGCCGGGGAGGACCCGGGTGCTTGACTGGCGCCCGTGAGCCCGGTTCACGTCGTCGTCGACGGCTCCAACATCGCTACGGAGGGTCGGACCATGCCGAGCCTCCGCCAGCTCGACGACGCCGTGCGGCAGTTCCAGGACGAGTTCCCCGACGCCGAGCCCATCGTGGTGGTGGACGCCACCTTCGGGCATCGCATCGACCCCGCTGAACGCAAGGCGTTCGACGAGGCGGTGTCGCACGGCGAGATCGTCTCCCCGCCGGCCGGGGCCATCGGACGAGGGGACGCCTTCGTGCTGCGCATCGCCGAGAGGGTGAACGGCCAGGTCCTCTCGAACGACTCCTTCCAGGAATTCCTTCCCGAGCACGAATGGCTGTTCGACGAGGGCAGGCTGATCGGCGGCAAGCCGGTGCCGGGGGTGGGCTGGATCTTCACCCCTCGTCGGCCGGTCCGGGGTGCTCGGAGCCGGACGGAGGAGCGGAGGACGGCGGCGAGGGGTCGCGACGGCCGGGGCGCCGCCCAGGCGGCGAGCGCCGGTCGCCGCCGGGGCCGGTCAGGGGTGCTCGAAGCCGTGGAGGCCGCAGCGGCAGAGGCGACGGAAGCCGCCGCCGTGCTGGCCGACGGCCAGGCCGGCGAGAAGGGCGAGGCCGGCCCTGCTGGTCCCAAGGGCGACCGTGGCCT
>DMNK01000016.1:51648-51809 GCA_003453695.1 Acidimicrobiaceae bacterium
GCCGCCACCGAGGAGGCCGTCGGTCCCGTAGCCGCCCCGGAGAAGGGAAAGCGACCCGTCAAAGCAGCAGCGGGACTGGTCCATGGCCCGCAGGCGGTGAACGATCCGCTCACCTTCCTCACGTTCATCAGCGAACACCCGCTCGGCGACGAGGTCCGGGG
>DMNK01000016.1:52033-52207 GCA_003453695.1 Acidimicrobiaceae bacterium
TGCTACGTGCCGTTGTCCGGGCTCGGTGCACCCCCGCCCACGAGCGCCAGAGCGGTGCTCCGCAAGGGCGAGACCAGGGCCTTCGTGGTGGTGGCGCTGGACCCCGCCCGCCGTGGCGCCCAGCTGGCCTTGCCCGAGGTGGCATCCAAGGGTGCTGTTCTCGCCGCGGCCGCC
>DMNK01000016.1:52399-68202 GCA_003453695.1 Acidimicrobiaceae bacterium
CGCCGCGGCCGCCGGCCCCGAGCCGGCCGCACCGTCCCGAGACGCCGCCACCGGCCCGACCACGAAGAAGACGAAAGCGGCGAAGAGCAAGAAGGCGGCAGAGCCTTCAACGGCGGCCAAAGCGTCGAAGACGGTCAAGGCGGCCAAGTCGGCGTCAGGCACAAAGCAGAAAGCGGCCTCGCCCGCGACGTCATCGGCCAAAGGGGCCGCTCCAACCAAGCAGGCCGCCAACACGCGTGCTGAGCGGAGCGACAAGGACGTGAAGAAGTCCTCGGTCAGAAGAGGCGACAAGCGGCTGGCCTCCTCGAAAGCCTCTGGGGAAGGCAAGCCCAACGCTCGCAAAACAAAAGCCGCCCGCCAGTAGCGCTCTGGACCGGGGTCCCCAAGCGCACTTTTCAAACAATTGCCACTCGCCGTCAGATTTGGGACCAATGTCACCTGTAGGTCACCGCGAGGAGTGCCGATTGGGATTCCGTGTTCGGGTCGCCATCGGTCGCGGGTCGGCTCCGAGGGTGGCGGGTGTGGAGCAAGAAGCGGCGAGACGAAGATGAATCGGGACAGCGCGGGTTCACCCTCGTCGAGACCGCTGTGGCCCTGGGCGTCTTCACCATCGCCCTCGTTCCCACCACCAGTGTCTTCTGGGGAGGACTGCAAGCCGCGTCGGTGAGCAGCATCCGTTCCGACGCCGTCGGGGTGGCGACCAGCACGCTGGCGCAGGTGCAGGCGCTGCCTTTCAACGAGGTGGGCTACTACGTGGGAGAGACCGGCTACGTGTCGGCATGCCCGTTGTCGGTGGCGGCTTGCGCCGGCCAGCTCACAGTGATTGCCGCCGTGAAGTCCACCGCGTTCACCCCGATCAGCACACAGAAGGTCGGTGGCACGACCTTCACCATCACTACGTACATCACCTGGGCCAGCCCTTCGGTGGTCACGTCAGGTGCGTCAGAAACGACCTGCGGCGCGGGCGGCGGAGTCGTGGGCTCCGACTGCTGGGGAGGCGCCTACCCCCAGGTCACTGCCGTGGTCACGTGGGGAGGGCCCACAGCGGGATCGGTGACTGAGACCACCCTCGTCTATCCCGGCGGTCAGGGCAAGTGGACCGGTCCGGGTTGGAACACGACTGGTGCGACATCGTGCCCGACTACAGGGTCCGCACCCAACGATGTCGGAGCCGCCCAGCCTTCCAGCAACAGTCAGGCCACATCGACCACCGCGTGGGTGACGGTCAGTTGGGACGGCGTGACCACATCGGCCCAGCCCTGCTACTACGTCGTCGACTACGCCACGTCAGCGGCGAACCTGCCGACCAGCTGTTCCGCAACCCCGGGTACCAGTTTCCAAGCAAGCCCACCCCAGCCGGGCAACGCGGAGTCGTACACCGTCACCGGGCTCAACTGGGCCACCACCTACTTCTTCGCGCTCTTCGCGTACTTCAACGGTGGTGCATCATGCAAGTACACCGACGCCACGCCGAACACGGGGCTCCTCACCGGTGGAACGGGTGGGACACCGCCTCCGACCTGCAGCGTCACGGCCTTCACCGTCACTGCCGTGCCCTCGAACAGTACGTCCAAGACCTATGAGGACAACCACGGCAACATGACCGACAACCTGAACCTGGTCGCCTCCACCACGGGGACCTGCTCGAACCTCACGGTCCAGTCGGAGCTCGTCGGCTCTACCACCCAGGACCAGGCGAACAGTACATCCGGGCCTGGCTCGCCTTGGACCCTGTCGACTGGGAGTAGCGGGCAGTTCACCGACACGGTGAGCTCGCAGGGCACGGCCTGGACGACCGGTCAGCATGTGTTCACGGTGTGGATAGGTAACAGCGCCACGAGCGAGCAGCAGAGTCTCGAGGTCTGTGCCTTCTCCACGAGCCACGGAAATGGACACACCAACTCGTGTTGATCCCTCTCTGTCGCATGCTGTCACTGGGGCGCCGGGTCCGGTGGGCACGATCCGTGAAGCCCGAGTCGGGCATCACGCTCATCGAGGTGATGATCGCCACTTTGGTGATGAGCGTCATCGTCGCGGGAGTGGTCGGGGTCGTGGCCGACATGCAACAAGTCGGCAACCGGGCGATCAGCGGCGAGAACGCCTCGGACACGGCGCGCAACGGCCTCTTGCAGCTGGAGCGCGACCTGGAGGCAGCCAACCCCCTTCTGCCTTGGACGACGACGTGTTGCGGTTCGCCACAGCCTTCCGTCACGGCATATGGGAACGAGATCCAACTCGACCTGGGCCCGACAGGAGGGACCCAACAGACGATCACCTGGAGCTGCCAGTCGGGAACGCTGTGGCGGGATATCGGAACTTCGGCCGGCACGGGCGTACCCGAGGTCACAGGGGTCACCAACTGCGCGCCGAGTGCCAGCTCGCCTAGTAGCAACCCCGTGTTCACGTTCTATGGCGCCCAGGAGGAGAACCTCCTCGCCAACCCGGCTTCGGTGACCCCGGCCATCATCACCGCATGCTCGGTTCGTATCCAGGGGGTAGTGCAGGTCACGGCCGGTGCGAACACGACACCGTTCACTGAGAACGTGAGCGTGCGCCTCGCCAACTGGATCAGGGGGGCGCAGCCGTGTCCATGAGACGTGGCGTTCTCGAGCGTGCCGTGTCGTCGCGGCCAGAACGCGGGAACATCATGGTGGTCGTCATCCTCACCGTGGTCGTCGTACTCTTCGGAATGGCCTTTGCCATCCGGGCCACTGGTGACCTAGAGAGCTCGCGGAATGTGACAAACACAAACGCAGCCCGGCAACTGGCCCTGGCCGGTCTCTCCGACGCCCTCTTCCGACTCGATCAACAGGGCGGCTCACCTTCGAGCTTCTGCATCGGTAGCTCGCCCTCGTGCATCTTGCCTTCAATCTCCCCCGCGCTTTCCGGGGTTCAGTACACGGTGCGGGTTCCTGCGAACAGCACCAGCGCTACTGTCCTGTCCGAGGGGACCGCACACGGTCGCAGCTACGTCATCGACGCCAGCGTTGCCGAAGTCCAACTGTATCCGTTCGGGATCTTCGCCGGATCCAATGCCACCTTCGACGGCAGCGGGTCCCAAATCACGATCGAGCAGACTGACACATCCGGAAACGACCCGGCCGGAACGCTGGCGGACGTCGGTAGCGATGGCACCATCACCTGCCACGGTTCCGGCACCTACGGTGGGAGCCAGGTGACCTATGACGGAGGGAACAGCAACTGTCCGAGCTATATAGACCAGGGCGGCTTCTACACGCCCCTCGTGCCGTGGGGACCGCCTGCCCCATCAGGTAGTGAAAATTGCCCGGCTCCGGTCTCCGTAAACCCGCCCCCGCAACCGTGCATGCCCACGACGCCAGCCGGCATCTTGCAGGGATGTCCCTCCGGTGGCACCTTCAGCGGCCAGGTCAACCCAGGCGTGTACAGCTGCACCGGATCCATCACCTTCTCGGCGTCGGCCTCCAGCTGCCCAGGCGGGCAGACGGTCTGCATCAACTACACGGGTTCGGGGAGCACCGTGAACGGTGGCAAGGTGCAGATCTTCGACTGGCCCGACAGCAAGGGCCAGACGAACATCAACATGTCCGGCGCCGTCGTCAACCTCTACGACCAGAACTCCGCGACCCCAGGTTGCGACGGCACAGGGGGCTACGAGTGCGGCGATCCCACGGCCCTGCAGGTCTTCTCATCAGGGAGCGGTCCTGTCGTCGTCGGTAACGGCGCCAATGCCGCCACGTTCGACGGCATTCTCTACGCCCCCGACATGTCGATGACGGTGAACGGTGGGCAGCTGCTGTGGATCGGCAAGTTCACCGTCAACCAGGTGACCGTCGACGGTAACCCGAACTTCTCTGTCCACTACGACCCCCGCCTGGGCGGGGTGGCCCAGCCCACGTGGCAGGTGAAGAACTTCAGTGTCGTCCCCCCGAGCACCTTCTCGCTGCCCTGAGCTGATCCCCGGTAGCCTCGGCGGCCGTGCTGCGGCCCGAAGACGTGCTGCCTCACCGGCCGCCGTTCCTCTTCGTCGACGAGGTGGACGACCTGATCCCCGGCCAGCGGGCCCGTGGTCACTGGCACCTGCGGGGTGACGAGGCGTTCTTCGCCGGTCACTTCCCGGGACGGCCCACGCTTCCCGGGGTCCTCATGGTGGAGTCGCTGGCCCAGCTGGGGGGGATGGCGGTGCTCGCCGACGAGCGCTACCGGGGCCGGCTGCCGCTCTTCGGCGGCATCGACAAGGCGCGCTTCCGCAGGCAGGTGGGCCCCGGCGACGTGCTGGAGCTGGAGGTCGAGCTCGGGCGCCTGTCGGCTCGTGCGGGCAGCGGGCACGGCCGGGCCAGCGTGGGCGGTGCTCTAGCCTGCGAAGCGGAGCTGCTGTTCGTCATCGTCGACGCCTGACCGACGGCGGGACTGACCCAAAGGATCTCGCGCCCGTGCGCATCGCCACCTGGAACGTCAACTCGCTCACCGCCCGCTTGGCACGCGTCGAGGAGTGGATCGAGTACGCCCAACCCGACATCTTGTGCATGCAGGAGACCAAGGTGTCCGACGGTGCTTTTCCCGCCATGCCCTTCTCGGCGCTCGGCTACGAGACGGTGAGCCACGGGGACGGCCGCTGGAACGGCGTGGCCATCGCCAGCCGGGTCGGGATGAGCGACGCCCAGCACGGCTTCGACAACGACGCCGACGAACAGGGCTGCCGGCTCGTGGCCGCCACGTGCGGAGGGATCCGGGTGCACAGCCTGTACGTCCCCAACGGCCGTGCCGTGGACAGCGAGTTCTACGTGGCCAAGCTCGAGTGGCTGGAGGAGCTGCGCCACTACCTGGAGCGCAACACCAAGGTCGACGATCCTGTCGTCGTGGCCGGCGACTTCAACGTGGCGCCGGACGACCGTGACGTGTGGGACCCGACAGAGGTGAGCGGGGCCACCCATGTCACCGAGCCCGAACGAGCCGCATTGCGAGCGCTCGAGGACTGGGGGCTGGTGGACGCCTTCCGCACCGTCTACGACCAGGCGGGCCTGTACTCGTGGTGGGACTACCGGGCGGGCAACTTCCACAAGCACAAGGGAATGCGCATCGACCTGCTGATGCTCAGCCGTCCGCTGGCAGAACGCACCCGCTACGCGCTCATCGACCGCAACGCCCGCAAGGGCCGGCAGCCTTCCGACCACGCCCCGCTGTTCGTCGACGTGGCTGACTGAGGGCGCGGTCTCAGACGCTTCGGAGCGCGCGCCAGCGCGGAAACGGTCCGGATCGAGTCAGACGACGGCGGCCAGGCGCTGTCGTAGCCCCGCCACCTTCGCCAGGGCCGCCTCGGCCTCGAGCGGTGCCGCTCCGGCCAGCGCACCGGGCAGGTCGTCGAGAAACGGCGAGCGCCGGCGAGCGCCGGCACCGGAGCCGGCCGATCGACCCCGTTGCGCCCAGGAACACCACAGGTGCCGCTCGGCGCGTGTCATGGCCACATAGAGCAGGCGCCGCTCCTCGGCGACGGCGAGGTCGTCGACGGCGTAGGCGATGGGCATGGTGCCCGCCTCCAAGCCGATCACGGCCACGGCCGGCCACTCGAGCCCCTTCGCCTGGTGGAAGCTCAAGACCTCGACGCCGTCCCCGCCCGTCCACGCCGTGTCCGCCCGGTTGGCCGTGAACCAGGCGAGAAAGCTCCCCACGGTCGGTGCGGCCTCCTGCCAGGCGTGCTCGTCGGCCAGGCCGGCCAGCAGTTCGAGACAGGAAGACGCAGAACCCGCCGGAGCCTCGGGGTGGTCGCCCGCCCCGGCGTCGGCCACGGCGTCCGTCAGCGCGGCACGCAGGGGCGTGTCCCGAGGCACGGAGCGAAGCGTCCGGAGACAGGCGACCAGCGCTGGGGCGCGCCCGGTGGCGGCCGGGCGCCGGACCGGGATGCCCACCGCTCCGAGCGCGTCGGCCACCGGCTCCAGCCGGGCGTGGGTGCGCGCCAGGACGGCGAGATGCCGCCAGGGGTGACCAGGACGACGGGTGGCGCGCAGCCAGGCCACCACCGCCGCCGCCTCGGCGTCCTCGTCCTCGAACCCGTCGAGGCGGGGGACCGGCCCGTCGACGGCGGTTGACGGGACACGCAGCGGCGCGGTAGCAGAAGTCCCCGGCGGCGCCACGTCTTCGCCGTCGGGAGGACCGAGCACGGCTGACGCTGCCGCCACGATGCGCTCGGTCGACCGGTGGTTCTCGTCCAAGCGCAACACCACGGTTCCGGGCACCAGATCCGCAATGCGTTCGATGAGCGACGGGTCCGACCCGTTCCAGGAATAGATGGCCTGGCGTCCGTCGCCCACGATGCACAGGTCGGGACGGTCGTGGCGCCAGGCCTCGAGGAGGCGCCACTGTGCCGGGTTCACGTCCTGGAACTCGTCCACGAAGAGATGGCGCAGCCGCCAGCGCACCGCCGCCGACCATGCGGGGTCCTCCTCCAGCAGCGTGGCGCAGCGCAGCACGAGGTCGTCGAGGTCGATGACGCCGCGCCTGCGCTTCATGTCGGCGTATCGCGCCATGAGGCGCGCCGTCTGCTCGTAGGGCAGCGGTGGGTTGCGACGGGCGGCCGACGCCGCCTCCGGGTAGCGCTCGGGGTCGATCAGCCGGGCGCGGGCCCACGACAGCTCGCCCGCCACTCCCGACGCGGTCGTGGGCCCGGCCCCGGGCTCCTCGGCCAGCAGCCGGCGCAGCAGGCGCTCCGGCTCGGGCACCAGCGTGGGAGCGGCGGTGCCCCGGTCGGCCCAGTGACGGCGGAGCTCCCGGTAGGCGGCGCCGTGGAACGTTGAGGCCGAGACCCCTGTCACCCCCAGGCGGCCGAGGCGTTGGCGCAGCTCGAGGGCGGCCTTGCGGGTGAAGGTCACGACCAGGGCGTGCTCCGGGTCGATCCCCTCGTCGGCCACGCGCCACGCCACCCGCCTGGTGAGGACCGTCGTCTTGCCCGACCCCGCTCCTGCCCTGACGCACAGCAACGGCGCCTCGCTGGTGACGGCGGCGCGCTGTGCGTCGGTGAGACAGGACAGAAGCCGATCGCGGGCAGAGGCGGCCATCGGGCGACGGTACCGAGGGGCTGTGACGGTGAGGTGGATCCCCGAAGCCCCCGCCCGGCCCACCGCCGGGTCCCCGACGGTGCCGAAGCGCCGGCCAGGCCCACCGGTAGCGTGGCCCGCCGTGCTGCGGACCCTCGCCGGCGGGACCCTGTTCGGAGAGGTGTGGGGCACCCTGCCTGCCCGCGTGCTCGCTCTGCACGGCTGGGCGCGCACCCACGCCGATTTCGTCCCCGTCTTCGACTCGGCCGGGCTCGACGTGGTCGCTCCCGACCTGCCCGGCTTCGGGGCCACCCCGCCGCCACCCGAGCCGTGGGGGAGCGACGACTACGCCGCAGCCCTGGAGGGGCTCTTCGCCCCGGCGCCGGACCCGTCGTTGGGGGGCTCGGCCGCCCTGCACGCCCCTGTGGTCGTCCTCGGCCACAGCTTCGGCGGGCGCGTGGCCGTCCGTCTCGCCGTAGCGCGTCCCGACCTCGTGGCCGGCCTGGTGCTCACCGGAGTGCCGCTCCTGCCGCGGCCGGGACGGCCTCGCCGGGCACCGCTCGCCTATCGCGCCGTGCGGACGATGCGTCGTGCCCGCCTCGTGTCCCAAGCGCGACTCGACGATGCCCGCCAGCGCCACGGATCTCCCGACTACCGCGCTGCACAGGGCGTCATGCGCGCTGTGCTCGTGCGTGTCGTCGGCGAGCGCTACGAGACGGAGCTGGCGGCGCTTCGCTGCCCGGTGGAGCTGGTGTGGGCCGACGACGACACCGAGGCACCATTGACGGTGGCGGAACAAGCGGCGGCGCTCATCCCGCGCGCCGTGCTCAGACGGTGCGGGGACGTCGGCCACCTCACGCCCCTCACGGCTCCGGCCGCGCTGCGCGCCGCGGTGGAACGAGTGTTGGTCACCGCCGGCTGAGCCCCGGCCCGCCGCTACCCTGGCAGGTCATGTCCGCGTCCAGCCAGGGACTCGACGCAGCCGTGGTGGCCGCCGCCGCGCTGGCCACCGGGCTGGCCGGCCTGCGCTGGTTGCGTGTGGCGCAACGCGAGCACTACCTGGCCGACGCCGCCTCCCGCTTCGCGCTCAGGTGGTGGCTGAAGTCCCCGACCAACCTCGCCCTGCTCGTGGTGGGCGCCGCCGGCCTGGTGCTGTCGTCGCGCTGGCCGGCCACCGGCTTCGCCACCGCTGCCGTGGTCGCCGTGGGTCCCATCGGCCTCGGGCTGCGCGGGCGCACATCCCCCGTGGCGTGGACGCGCCGCCTGCGCACGCTGGCGGGGGTGTGGGCGGCGCTGCAGGGAGGCGGTGTGGCGGTGGGGATCGTCCTGGGCTCCGGTCCGCTCGCCGCCACCGCCGGCGCGCTGGCCGTGCCGGCGCTCGTCGACGCGGCGTGCGCCCTCGCGGCGCCGGTGGAGTGGTACCTGGCCGGCCGCTACGTGTCGCGTGCCGCTGCCCGCCTGCGCAAGGTGTCGCCCAGGGTGGTGGCCATCACCGGCTCCTACGGCAAGACCAGCACCAAGGGTTATGTCACCCACCTGTTGTCCGGGACCCTCGCCGCGCTGTCCAGCCCGGCCAGCTTCAACAACAGAGCCGGTCTGGCCCGCACCGTCAACGAGCAGCTGGCCGAGGGCACCGACGTGCTCGTGGCCGAGATGGGCACCTATGGCCGCGGCGAGATCGCCGCCCTGTGCCGATGGTTGACGCCGGACGTCTCGGTGATCACCGCCATCGGCCCCGTGCACCTGGAGCGCTTCGGTACACAAGACGCCATCGTCCGGGCCAAGTCGGAGATCCTCGAGCCGGCGGGCTGCGTCGTCCTGGCGGTGGACGACCCCCGCCTGGCGGCGCTGGCCGACAAGGGCGAGCTCGACGGGAAGACGGTGTGGCGCGTCTCGGCGCTGGACCACGACGCCGATGTGTGCGTGGAGGAGGGCGAGGGCCAGCTCCGATTGTGGGTGCGGGGCGAAAAGCTGGCCGAGCTCTCTCTCGACGCTCGTCCACTGAACGTGGGTTGCGCCGTGGCGGTGGCGTTGCAGCTCGGCGTCGCCAACCAGACCGTGGTGGAACGCCTCCCCACCCTGCCCACGGCGCCGCACCGCCTGGAGCCCGCCCCGACGGCATCCGGGCGTTGCCTCGTGCTCGACGACACCTACAACGCCAACCCCGCCGGCGCCCGAGCGGCGCTGGAAGCCTTGGTGCTCCTGGCGCCACCGGGAGGGCGGCGAGCCGTGGTCACCCCGGGCATGGTGGAGCTGGGCACCCTCCAGCGAGAGGAGAACGCCCGGTTCGCCGCCGCCGCTGCCGTGGTCGCCACCGACATCGTCGTCATCGGCCGTACCAACCGCCGAGCCTTGCTGCGCGGGGCACTGGGCGGCCGACCCGACGACGCCGAGGACGCCGAGGTCGCCGAGGTCGCCGGCGAGGCGGAGGTGGTCGTCGTCGACACCCGCGACCAGGCGGTGGCCTGGGTACGAGACAACCTGGGCGAAGGCGACGTGGCGCTCTTCGAGAACGATCTCCCCGACCACTACCCTTGACGCCCGACCCGACGTGGGGCGCCGTCACCGGCGCCCCGCCCTCCGCATTGGGAGCCCCCCGTTGACCGACGCGCAGATCGCCGTGGCCTTCGGCGGGCCCTCACCCGAGCACGACGTGAGCATCCTCACCGGTCTGCAGGCGGCACGAGAGCTCCACGACGCCGGCCGGGCCGTGACCGGCGTGTACTGGACCGGGACAGGCGACTTCTACGCCGTGCCCGCCACCCTGGAGGCGGAGTCGTTCCTGGAGGGCGTACCCCGCGGAGCGGAGCCGCTGCGTCTGAGCGCCGGGGAGGAGGGGGGCTTCGTCGGCACCGGGCGCATGGGCAGGCCGCGGCGCCTCGACGTGGACGTCGTGGTCAATTGCTGTCACGGGGGGCCGGGCGAGGACGGCACGTTGCAGGCGGCCATGGACCTGGCCGGAGTGGCCTACACCGGGCCCACGGTGGCGGGGGCCGCCCTGGGCATGGACAAGCTCGCCTTCGCAGGCGTCGTCGCCGCTGCCGACCTGCCCTGTCTGGCTCGCTCGCCGCTGCATCCGGGCGCCGATGTCGACTTCTCCGGGCCGTACATCGTGAAGCCGCGCTTCGGGGGCTCCTCCATCGGGGTCGAAGTGGTCGAGGACACCGAGACGGCGCTGGCCCGCCTCGATGCCAACCCGCATCTCCGGGGCGGCGCCGTGGTCGAGCCCTTTCGACCCGACCTCTACGACCTGAACGTGGCGGTGCGGAGCTGGCCCGCCCTGGAGGTCTCGGCCGTCGAGCGGCCCCTCAAGTCGAACAGCCGCTCCGAGATCCTCGGCTATGCCGACAAGTACGTGGGAGGCCAGGGCATGGCCAGCGCCCCCCGGGAGCTCCCCGCCGAGCTGGCGCCCGCCGTCGAGGCCGAGCTGCGCCGGCAGGCCGCCGTGGTGTCCGCCCTCGCCCAGTTGCGCGGCGTGGCCCGCATCGACTTCCTCTCCGACGGAGAGTCGCTCTTCGTGAACGAGATCAACACGATCCCGGGGTCGCTGGCCCGCTACCTGTGGGTGGATCCTCCGCTGCCGTTCCGCTCCCTTCTCGACGACCTGATCGAGGAGGCGCGGCGCCGGCCGGCCCGCCGCTACAGCACGGTCGGTGCCGACGGCACCGTGCTCCGGGGAGCAGGTGCCATCGCTGCCAAGCTCACCTGAGCGACGATAGAGACCATGGCCTTCCCCCGCAGGCTGCTCACCGAAGGGGAGTCGGTGGTCCTCGAACTGCGTCCCCACTGGGCGTCGTTCGGCTGGTCCGTCCCGGCTGCGACGGCGGCGGTGGCGGCCTTGGTGTCCGTGACGATCGCCTTCCCGAAGGCGCCCGTGGCCGTGGGGGAGGCGCTCCTGGCCGTGGCGGCGGTGGCCGGGTTGTGGTTGGCGGCCAGGGCCATCCGGCGCGCCACCACGGCGCTGGTGGTGACCAACGCCCGGCTGGTGCAGCGCTCGGGCGTGCTGGCCCGCCAGGGTGTCGAAGTGCAGCTCGATCGGGTGAACGAGATCTCGTACCGGCAATCGATCGGCGAGCGCCTGCTGGGCACCGGTCGCCTCTACCTGGAGGTGGGCGGGGAGCGGGGTTTCCTGGCCTTCCACCACGTGCGCCGACCGGCCGAGGTCGCCGCCGTCCTCCACGAGCAACTCGGTGGGCGGCGCTCGGCCACCGTGTCGCATCCGCACGACATCGGGCGCGGCCGGCACCACGGGTACACACCGCACGACTGGGCCGGCGCCTTCGACACGCCGCCGGCCGGGGTCCCGGTGATCGAGGGCCGATCGGTGGCGCAGCAGCTCGTCGAGCTCGAGGACCTGTACCGCCGGGGCGTCGTGAGCGAGACGGAGTTCGGGGAACGACGCGCCCGCTTGGTCGAACTTCTCTGACCCTTCCCGGTCACCGAAGCACGGCGGCGCCGGCGCTGGGCCGCAGCCGCCACGCCGGGGTGGGGAAGGTGGTGACGTCGACGGCGCCCGGATCGGCCAGCGCCACCACGCAGCCGCCGAAGCCCGCCCCCGTGAGACGCGCCCCGTACACACCGGGGGTGGAGGTGAGCCGCGCCACCAGGGCGTCCAGTTGGGGAGTCGACACCTCGAAGTCCCGCGCCAGGCTGTGGTGGCTCGAGGTCATGAGGTTGCCGGCGTCCACGAGGTCGCCCTTGGCGAGCGCCGACGCGCACCAGCGCACTCGGTCGCACTCGCTCACGACGTGGCGCACCCGCCGGCGGAGCAGCGAGTCGGCGATGCTGGTCACGTCCTCGGGCCCCAGGTGGCCGAGCGGCCCCAGGCGGTAGGCGGCCGCCTCGCACTCGGCGCGGCGTGCCGCGTAGGCGGTGTGGGAGAGGACCCGGTGCAGCCCGCTGTGCACGGCGACGAACTCGGCCGACTCGGGCAGGGGGACCGGCGTCACGTGCAGGTCGGAGAAGTCGACGAGCAGGGCGCACCCTTCGATCCCCGCCGCCACCGTGAGCTGGTCCATGACGCCGGTGGGTGCGCCGGTCGCCGCCTGCTCGGCGCGCTGACAGGCGCGGGCCATGACCACGGGAGTGGCCTCGAATCCGAAGGCGAGCGCCAGCGCCACCTCGAGGGCGGCGCTGGACGACAGTCCCGCTCCCACGGGGAGCGTGGTCTCCACCGTGCCCGTGCCGCCCCGGGCGGGCCTCGCCACGGCCACCATGGCCGCCACCAGCCGCGCCCAGCGCGGTTCGAGGACCGTGAGCTGTTCGGGATCGAGTGGAAAGTGCACGTCGACGTCGGCGAGCTCCGGCTCCCCGGCGGAGCGCAGCACCACCCGCAGCCCGTCGTCGGGTTCGATGCTCACCGTGGTGCCGAGGTCGATGGCCATGGGGAGGGCGAACCCCTCGTTGTAGTCGGTGTGGTCCCCGATGAGGTTCACGCGTCCGGGGCTGTAGGCACGCACCATGGCCGCCAGAGCTTGGCACGTGGCACCGGTTTGACCCTCGTCCGTTCGGGAGGACAGCATCCGGCTGTGAACAAGGTTGACGCGGGGGCCGTCGAGCTCTGCTACGAGCGCTTCGGGCGCGGGGACGACCCGACCCTCGTCCTCGTCCACGGGCTGGCGTCGAACCTGGCCACGTGGGACCGGGCGCTGGTGCAGCTGCTCGTCGACAACGGCTTCTCGGTGCTCACCCTCGACACGCGCGACGCCGGCTGTTCGACGATCCTCGACGACGCCCCGGCCTTCGACATGGCGGCGGCCCTGCGTGGCGACCGCTCGGTGGTGACCTACACCCTCGACGACATGGCCGACGACCTCGCCGGCCTGCTCCACGCCTTGGACGTGGATGGTGCCCACCTGGTCGGGGTGTCGATGGGCGGCATGATCGCCCAGATGACGGCGGTGAGACATCCGGAGCTCGTGCTCAGCCTGTGCTCGATCATGTCCACCACCGGGGCCCCCGACGTCGGCCTTCCCACTCCCGAGGCCGCCCAGGTCCTCACCCGCCGGCCGGCCCGGGGTCGCCAGGGCTTCGTCGAGCAGGAGCTCGAGAACAACGCACTCATCGGCTCACGGGCACCCGAGCTCGTCGACGTGCCGTGGCGGCGGGCCAAGTTCGAGCGCCTCTACGACCACGGTGTGCATTCCCGTGGGTCGGGCCGCCAGCTCATGGCCATCTTGGCGTCGGGCGACCGGACGGCCGGGCTGGCGGCCGTGTCGGTGCCCACCGTCGTCGTCCACGGCGACGCCGACTCGCTCATCGACGTGAGCGGCGGCAAGGCCACGGCCGCCGCCATCCCCGGAGCCCAGCTCAGGATCGTGCCCGGCATGGGCCACGAGCTGCCCCCGGCCACGTGGCCGGTGGTGGTGCCGGCCATCGTCGAGAACGCCCGTCGCGGCGAGACGGCCCGACAGGCCATGGCCCGCCAGAGCCGATGAGCGGGCCACTCGAGGGCCTCAAGGTGGTGGAGCTGGCCGGGATCGGCCCCGGCCCCTACACCTGCATGCTGCTGGCCGACGCCGGCGCCGACGTGCTGCGGGTGGACCGCGCCAGCGGCCGGCCCGTGAGCCCTTCGAGCGGTGCCCACTGGGACCTGCTCAACCGCAGCCGGCCGTCGGTGGCCGTCGACCTCAAGCACCCCGAGGGACAGGGGCTCGTGCTAGAGCTGGCGGCGCAGGCCGACGCACTGGTGGAGGGGTGGCGACCCGGCGTGGCCGAGCGCCTGGGGGTCGGGCCCGACGACTGCTGGGAGCGCAATCCCCGGCTCGTGTACGGGCGGATGACGGGCTGGGGCCAGGACGGCCCGCTGGCCCAGGCCGCCGGGCACGACATCGACTACATCGCCCTGTCCGGCGCCCTGTGGTCGATCGGACGGGCGGGGGAGCGACCGGTGCCGCCGCTCAATCTGGTGGGCGACTTCGGCGGGGGCGGGCTCCTGCTCGCCTTCGGGTTGCTGGCCGCCGTGTTCGAGGCCCAGCGCTCAGGGCGCGGCCAGGTCGTCGACGCATCGATGGTCGACGGCGCCGCCTCGCTCATGACGATGACCTTCGCCTTTCACCAGCTCGGATGGTGGCGCGAGGAGCGCGGAACGAACCTCCTCGACACCGGCTCGCCCATGTACGAGGTGTACGAGACTTCCGACGGCAGGTGGTTCGCCGTGGGCGCCCTCGAAGCGCAGTTCTACGCCGAGCTGCTGGCCGTGCTCGGCCTCGACCCGGCCGACCTCCCGGCGCAGCAGGACCGGGAGCAGTGGCCGGCCATGAAGGAGCGCTTCGCCGCGATCTTCAAGACCCGCACGCGCGACGAGTGGACCGAGGCCTTCAGCGGGACCGACGCCTGCGGGGCGCCGGTGCTGGCACCGTGGGAAGCGCACCGCCATCCGCACAACGAGGCGCGGGGCACCTTCGTGGAGGTCGCCGGGGTGACCCAGCCCGGCCCGGCGCCTCGCTTCAGCCGGACCCCGAGCTCGATCAGCCGCCCTCCGCCCGTGGCCGGTCAGGACACCGACGACGCCCTGGCGGCGTGGGGGGTGGAGGCCGATCGCGTCAAGGCCCTGCGGGAGGCCGGCGCCGTCGACTGAGGCGAACGGACGCGCCCGACGGCGCCGCGTCCGGCGTCAGAGGTTCACGACCGGGCAGGTCACCGTGCGGGTGATGCCCTCGATGAGCTGGATGTGGCTCACCACCATGCGCCCCAGCTCGTCCACCGAAGGCGCCTCGGCCCGGACGATCACGTCGTAGGGACCGGTCACGTCCTCGGCCGAGATCACACCCGAGATGTCGGCCACCTGCTGCGCCACGTTGGCGGCCTTGCCGACTTCGGTCTGGATGAGCACGTAGGCGGTGACGGCCATGGTCCCTCCCGGGCGTCGGGGCCGGCCTGGGAGCCGGCCGGCGTCATCGTAGGACGGTCAGCCCAGACGGCGCTCGAGGGCGTCCAACTCGTCGGCCAGCTCCGGCGGCAGGCGGTGGCCGAAGCGGGCGTAGTGCTCGGAGATGAGCGGCAGCTCGGCCCGCCACTCCGCGGCGTCCACCCGCAGCAGCTCCTCCATGTCCTCCTTGGAGACGTCGACGCCCTCGGTGTCGATGGCGCCGGGAGCGGGCACGTGGCCGATGGGGGTTTCGACCGCGTCGCCTCGGCCGGCGGTGCGCTCGACGATCCACGCCATCACCCGGGCGTTCTCGCCGTAGCCGGGCCACAGGAAACGCCCGTCAGCGTCCTTGCGGAACCAGTTGACGTAGTAGAGGCGGGGGAGCTTCGACGCGTCGGTGGACTTCCCGATGCGCAACCAGTGCCCGAAGTAATCGGCCATGTTGTACCCGCAGAAGGGGAGCATGGCGAAGGGGTCGCGCCGCAGCTTGCCCACCTCGCCGGTGGCCGCCGCCGTGGTCTCCGAGGACATGATCGAGCCGAGGAAGACTCCTTGGCGCCAGTCGAAGGCTTCGGTGACGAGCGGGACCGTTGACCGGCGCCTGCCTCCGAAGAGGATGGCCGAGATGGGAACGCCCTTGGGATCCTGCCACTCGGGCGCGCAGGCCGGGTTCTGATCGACGGGGACGGTGAAGCGGGCGTTGGGGTGGGCGGCGGTCGTCGACGACTCCGGCGTCCAGTCGCGCCCCTGCCAGTCGGTGAGATGGGCAGGGGGCTTGCCGTCCATGCCCTCCCACCACACGTCACCGTCGTCGGTGAGTGCGGTGTTGGTGAAGATCGTGTTCGACCCGAGGGTCTTCATGGCGTTGGGGTTGGTGGCGGTGGAGGTGCCGGGCGCGACACCGAAGAAGCCGGCCTCGGGGT
>DMNK01000014.1:0-713 GCA_003453695.1 Acidimicrobiaceae bacterium
CCAACCGCGGCGAGATCGCCCGGCGCATCATGCGCAGCGCCCATGCCATGGGCGTGCGCTGTGTGGCGGTGGCTTCGGACCCCGACGCCTCCATGCCGTACGCCGCGGAAGCGGACGAGGTGGTGCGCCTGCCCGGCGCCGCCCCGAGCGACACCTACCTGCGCGCTGACCTTCTCGTGGAGGCGGCGCTCACAAGCGGCGCCGACGCCGTGCACCCCGGCTACGGCTTTCTGTCCGAGCGAGCCGACTTCGCCCAGGCGTGCACGGAGGCCGGCCTCGTGTTCGTGGGGCCACCGGCAGCCGTCATCGAGACCATGGGGTCCAAGCTCAAGGCCAAGGCCACCATGGCGGCGGCCGGCGTGCCCGTCCTGCCCTCGGTCGAGGTGCCGGCCGAGGTGGCCGCCGGTGCCGACGGCCTCGGCGACGGGGAGCTCGTGGGCAGGGCGGCCGAGCTGGGCTGGCCCGTGCTCGTGAAGGCCTCGGCGGGAGGAGGCGGCCGCGGCATGCGGGTGGTGGAAGCCCAAGGCGGGCTGGCCGAGGCACTCGTCTCGGCCTCGCGCGAGGCGGCCTCCGCCTTCGGCGACGGCACCGTGTTCCTGGAGCCGTACGTGACCCGGCCCCGCCACGTGGAGGTGCAGGTGGTCGGGGACACCCACGGCAACGTCGTGCACCTGTTCGAACGCGAGTGCTCCATCCAGCGCCGCCACCAGAAG
>DMNK01000014.1:892-1385 GCA_003453695.1 Acidimicrobiaceae bacterium
CCAGCGCCGCCACCAGAAGATCGTGGAAGAGGCGCCCTCTCCGGCGGTCGACGACGAGTTGCGGGCGCAGATGGGCGAGGCGGCCGTGCGCGCGGCGCGTGCCATCGGCTACGTCAACGCCGGGACCGTCGAGTTCCTCCTCCTCCCCGACGGCCGCTTCGCCTTCCTCGAGGTCAACACCCGCCTGCAGGTGGAGCACCCGGTGACCGAGCTCGTGACCGGCCTCGACCTGGTCCGACTGCAGTTGCGCATCGCCGAAGGTGCGGCCCTGCCGCCCGAGGTGACCGGCGCCCGCATGACCGGCCACGCCATCGAGGTGCGGCTCTATGCCGAGGACCCCACCGCGCACTGGCGGCCCTCGGCGGGACGCCTGCACCGTGTCACCATCCCGGAGGGCGACGGGCTGCGCCTGGACAGCGGGGTGGAGAGCGGTTCGGAGGTGAGCAGCCACTACGACCCCATGCTGGCCAAGGTCATCGCCTACGCCCCCACC
>DMNK01000014.1:1644-2588 GCA_003453695.1 Acidimicrobiaceae bacterium
CACCAACCGCGACCTGCTGGTGCGGATCCTGCGCCATCCCGAGTTCCTGGAAGGGGCCATCGACACCGGCTTCCTGGAGCGCCACGACCCGGCCCAGCTGGGCGCCCCCCTGGCCGACGCCGAGGCCGGGCGCCACCACGCCGTGGCCGCCGCCCTGGCCGCCCAGGCGGCCCGGCGGGCCGAGGCGCCGGTGCTCGGGGCCATGCCGTCGGGCTGGCGCAACAACCCCGCCGGCCTGCAACAGACGGTGTTCTCGGGCCGCCACGGACCGATGGAGGTCGGATACCGGTTCGACCGTGCCGGGCGCCTGTCGGCGCTCACCTGTGACGGCGACCCGGTCGAGGGGATCACCGTCGTGGCGTGCTCACCTGACGCCGTGAGGCTCGTGGTCGGCGGCGTGGAGCGGCGCTACGACGTGGAGCGGGTGGGCCCGGTGAGCTACGTGGACGGGCCCGACGGGTCATCGGTGCTCGTCGAGGAGGAGCGCTTCCCCCTCCCCGGTTCGCGGCTGGCAGCGGGATCACTGGTGGCACCCTTGCCCGGCACGGTGGTGAAGGTCCTCGTGGGTGTGGGCGACGGCGTGGAGGCAGGAGACACCCTGGTGGCCATCGAGGCCATGAAGATGGAGCACGAGGTGCACGCGCCGATGGCGGGGACCGTCACCGAGGTGCACGTGGCGGCGGGAGACCAGGTCGAGGCCGGCCGCCTTCTCGCCGTGGTCCATGCGGACGGCCCTGACGGGCCCCAGCCGGAGCAAGACGCAGCGGGAGAGGCCCCGTGACGGCGACGGGGGCCACGGGCGTGCTGCGGGTGGCCAACTGCTCGGGCTTCTACGGCGACCGTTTCTCGGCGGCGAGAGAGATGGTGGAGGGCGGGCCCATCGACGTGCTCACCGGCGACTACCTGGCCGAGCTCACCATGCTCATCTTGTTGAAGAGCCGCCA
>DMNK01000147.1:0-8795 GCA_003453695.1 Acidimicrobiaceae bacterium
GCCAGGTGCTCGTCGCCGAACGCGGTGCCACAGGACGCGACCGCCGTCGTCACCCCGGCCAGGTGCATCGCCATCACGTCGGTGTAGCCCTCGACCACGACCGCCTGATGCCCCTTGGCGATGTCGCGCTTGGCCAGATCGATGCCGAACATCACCGACGACTTCTTGTACAGCTGCGTCTCGGGGGTGTTGATGTACTTGGCCTCCATGGGGTCGTCGTCGAATAGCCGCCGCGCCCCAAAGCCGATGACCTCGCCCGCCGACGACCGAATCGGCCACAGCAGCCGACGATGAAACCTGTCCATCGGGCCGCGGCGACCTTCCCTCGATAGGCCTGCGGTCTCGAGTTCCTTGAACTCAAAGCCCTTGCGCACCAGATGCTTTGTCAGCGAGTCCCAGCCCGAGGGCGCGAATCCGCAGCCGAAGTGGCGAGCGGCGTCGGCATCGAAGTTCCGCTCAGTGAGGTAGCGCCGGGCTGGCGCCGCCTCCTCGGACTCCAGCGCCTGCGCGTAAAACGCCGCGGCTTCCGCGTTGGCCGCGACGAGCCTGCTGCGGCTGCCGCGGTCGCGCTGCACGTTGGTGGCCGCCGCGCCGGTGTAGGTGATCGTGTGGCCGACGCGGTCGGCAAGCATCTCGACGGCCTCGACAAATCCGACGTGCTCGATCTTCTGGATGAACGCGTAGACGTCGCCGCCCTCGGAGCAGCCGAAGCAGTGAAACTGGCCGTGATTGGGCCGCACATGGAACGACGGCGACTTCTCGTCGTGGAATGGGCACAGGCCCTTCAGTGAGTCAGCTCCGGCACGCTTGAGCTGCACGTAATCACCGACGACGTCGTCGATGCGGGCCTTTTCACGAATGGCGGCGATATCGCGATCAGAGATCCGCCCGGCCATCGGCTCAGTGTAGAGCTGTTGTCGTTAGCCGGTGCCAATCACGCCACAGGCGAAGCGCTTCTCTGCGTCGGGAGTGTTTTCCGCGCCGTGCACCATCAGAGCGGTCTTGCTGCCCGCCAACAATTCGTCCCTGGTGAACGCGTCGGTGGTGGTCACAAGATATGCGGCACCGTCCTTGCGGACCTCGAGCGTCGACAGGTCACCGCTGGGCGGTTCCCCGGTGTGCCCCGGAGCTTGGTAATGCATGCCGGCCGACATGAAATCGCCGGGCGGACCGCCCATCGGGTCAGCCGAGTTCGGCTCGCACTTGCCGATCGCGTGGATGTGCAAGCCATGCAATCCCGGCGTCAGGACGCCATTCGCGGTCGTCTTCACCGTGACAGTGGCATAGCCGTTGGCAAATTCGAAGGTGGCCGTGGCCACCGAACGACCGTCGGCTGTGTGCAGTTCGGCGCTGAGGGTCTGGGCAGAAGGGGCAGCGCTAGTAGAGGATTTGCCGGCGGACGACGAAGTGCTGGACTGCTGATGGGAGCTGCAGCCGCCCAGGACGACGGCAGCCGACAAGATCGCGACAACAACATTGGTGTGCTTGGCCATGAACACCAAGCCTAGGCGGTCTCGATGCGCTCCAGACGTCCCTCGGTGAAGGAGGCGATCTGGTCGACGATGACCCGCAGCCGCTCGCCGTCGTCGGCGGCGGTGTTGAAGGCCGCAGCGAACACGGGGTCGAGGGTTCGGGGCGCGCCGGCCAGCAGCCAATGCGCCACCCGATGGATTCGCTCGCGTTGGGAGCGCTGATGCTCCTGATGACGCGGATCGGACATGATGAATTGCAGCGCCAGGGTCTTGAGCACCGCGACCTCGGCGCGCACCACCTCCGAGACCCGCAAGTCGGTTTGGTAGCGGGCGAGCGGCCCGGCACCCGCGGCGGCCCGGGTGGCGGCGATCGCCGCCGAGGCGGCGGCCTGCTCGTTGTCGTTGATGGCGATGAGCGCCCGGCCGGCGCGAGCTTTTCGCATGCCCCGGGCCACCAGGATGGCCAGACCGAGGAAGCCCAGACACACCAGGTACATGGCGTAGTTGCTGCTCAGGCTGAAGCGTTGCAGCAACAGTGGCCGTGAAACCCCGGTCGAGGGGATGAACTGCGGGAATGTGGCGTCGTTCAAGAAGTACTGGTCGAGGGCCACCGCCAGCGCCAAGGTGGTGACGGCCAGGAAGAGCCCCTTGATGCGCAGTGCCGGGAGGCCGACCAGAAGGGCCACGGCGCCGCCGGCGAGTGCGGCCGCCGCCATGACCGCGAAGAAGTCGACGTTGAAGCGCGACACGAGGTTCCCGGCCACCACGCCGGCTACTCCGGCGATGCCGATCTGGCCCAGGCTGATCTGGCCCAGCCACCCGGTGAGCACCACCAGGGACACCCCCACGATGGCCCACACCACGGCGAAGCCCGCCAACAACTGGTTGGAAGGGCCCCAGAAGGAAGGAATGGCGATGAACGCCGCCGTCAAGACGGCGAACCCGATCCAGCGCGCCCCGCGGATCTCGGGTAGGTGACGCAGCTCGCGGGGAATGGGCTTGAGCGCCCCGATGGCCGCCCACGACGAGGCCCCGAGGCCCAGGGCCCGGGACATCCTTCCGGACTGCGCCAAGAAGGCCACCACGATGATCCCGAGATAGATCGCCCACAAGATGGCCGGGTTGCCGGCGGTGTTCCAGCGCACCAGGGACTGAACGATCCCGAGCCCCACCCCACTGGCCAGGGCTATGGGCAGCGACTCGAAGCGGGCCAAGGTGGCCACCACCAGGACGGGCAGCAGGACGATGGCCGGGTCGAGAGCGAGCTGCGGCTGCACGCCGTTGAACGGCGCCGACAGCATGTAGCTGAGGGCGGCTAAGGCGCCGGCGATGATCCAGACGATGGTGACGAGCCGGCGGACCGGTATCCCGAAGGTGAGTGCCCGGTCGTTGTTCTCCGCGGCGGCGCGCACGCCGATTCCCGCATTTGTCTTCAACAGGAACCACGCCAGAAAAGCCAGCACCAGTGGCAGCACCACGACCACCAGCACCTCGGCGCTGTGGAAGGTGAAGACGTCGATGGTGAAGTGAACGTTGAACGGTGGTGCGAAGGCGCCGAGCAGGGCGTTGAAGTGCTCGTCCTGTGTACCCATGTACTGGAAGGCGCCGAACACCTGGGCCAGGGCCACCGTGGCCACCAACAGGATGAGCCTGGGCTTGTCGCGGAAGGGTCGAAGGAAGAACCTGTCGGTGAGCCCGCCCAGAACGGCGCCGGCGGCCACGGCTGCCAGCAGGGCGACCCAGTAATTGAGCCCGTGCACCTTGACCATGCCGATGGCGAGTGCACCCACCAGGCTCCCCATGGCCATGTGGGAGAAGTTGATGAACCGCTGGGCCCGGTACACGAGGATGAGCCCCATGGCACCGAGGGACGTCACCGCGCCATAGACCACCCCCACGAGGACGATGCCCAGTGGGGCGTGCTTGAAGACGTAGCCATTGTGGCCGCTTATCACTTCGGCGATCACGTAGGCGACGATGAGCGCAGCTATGCCGATCGCCCATCGCGCCGCCTTGGGAAGCCCCTGCCAGCGCTCGAGGGCTGTTCGCCCCCGCTCCAGGGTGGCGACGATCGCGGTCACGGCTCGCTCCTCGCTGTCGGTACGGTCACCGGGGCCCCACGCTCACAGTCGCCTCTGGGTTCGAACTCGGCCGTTGGACATCACGATGAGGGGATCGGGCAGCCGGGAGCGCCCCCGGGGACCGACGATGCCGTCCAGCGTGCTCCGTTGTTGGCGCCCTGGATGTAGGCCCCCTGTTTGCCGTTGTAGGGCGAGATGGTGTTGGGGCTCCAGCACACCTCCCGGAAGTCGTTCGGGGTCGTGTACTGCGTCGGGCTCCACCCCCATTGTCCGTACGGACCTTCGCGTGGCGGATAGGCGAACATGCCCTTTTGGAACGTGGCCGGGGTCAAGTCGGGCCCAGCCATTTGGATCCCTATGGCCAACATGGCCATCTGCACGTAGATGAGATTCACGAAGAACGACGGGCCCTGACCACTGCAAATGGAGGGATTGCTCTGGCACCCGACCTCGTAGGCGGCGTATCCCAACGTCTGGGTGTAGGGGACGGTCGCCTCATTGGGGCTGATCCCGAAGGCGTGTTGGTAGAACTGCTGGTTGTACAGTTGGCCGACGTAGTCCTGGTCGACCAGCGCCGCACCGATCTCGACGAATTCAGGGAAGTAGTTCTGCTGGGCGGCGGCGCCCGAGAGGTAGACCGGGAAGATCGGGTCGCAGCCGCAGACGATCGTCGTGTAGCCAGCCGCCTTGAGCTGGGCCACCAGGTTGGCAGCCTGCTGCGACTCGGTCTGAAGGTCCAGGGTGTAAGCGAACTGGGTGTCGTCGCAGCCGTGGGCGTGCATGATCGCCGAGAACACTTGCACCGAGACCTGATACAGCTCGTTCTGTGGAGCGATGCCGGCGATCTTGCGGGGCTGGCCCCTCAGGCTGCCGCCGGCGTAGGCGGCACCTTGGTTGCAGAGCTTGCTCACCGCGTAATACCCGATGTCCGTGGCCAGGTCCGTGCCGTCTGTGGCGATCGACCAGTCATAGGGGGCGTGCTGCTGGTGCCAGAAGTTCGGCATGTACGGGTCGCCGAAGCCCATGACCCCGTCCTGCCACAGGGCGGTGGCGTAGGGCTCTGACTCGGCCGTCAAGTCTGCGAATGCGCCCATCGACTGGGCCGTGGCGGCGTCGGCTTCGGCAGCCCCCTGGCCATATCCCTGTAACTCGTTGGAGAGCGATCCCTGGCCGGTGAAGTACTTGACGACGATCTTGCGGCCGTAGAACTGAAAGTGCGTGTTGAAGTACTGGACGATGGCGTTCAACGTGCGCTCGTTGTCGGCGTTGGTGTCCTGCAGCTGTGCGCCGGCCAGCTGGGCCAGGGTGTTCTGGAAGTTCTGGTCGGTGGTGAGCCGGGCGGTGACCGTGATGGTGTTGCCGTCCACACCCTTGGCAGTGGCCCCGCCGTTGTTGCCGGCGAACTGGGTGCACGGCGGCGCATACGGGTCGCCGGGCACCTGGTTGCCGCTGCAGGAGCTGACGACCGCCCCCGTTCCGGCGCTGCCAGCCGCACCCGACGTGGCGCCGCTCGCCACTTGGCCGTTCTGGGCGGTGGTCTGCCCGCCCGTGGTCCCGGTCGATCCCAGCGAGCCGGTGGGCCGGCTGGCGAAGGTGTTGGCGACGGGCGGAGTGGTGCTCGGCACGAGCGTGGCCACGAGGGCGATGACGGCGAGAAGCACCACCGCCGGCGCGTAGCCCCGCAGCAGCCGGTGCTGAAGGAGGAAGGCGCCGATGGCTTCTCGGCGTGGCGCTCCTGCGGCACCGCGGGTGGCGAGGAACAGTGCGAGGCCGGTGAGGACGATGACCCCGAGCACCGCTCCCAGCACGATGGCTGCCGTGCTGACGCCGCTCGAGTGGGTCGAGCGAGGGAGCTTGCTCGGGAAGATGGCGGCGATGAGCACCACCACCAGCACCACTACCGCCACCGCTGTGTACCCCTGCATCAGGCGCCCGAACACCGGCCGCTTGCCCGCCGCGGGCGGGCCGGCAGCGCCGTTCAAAGTCGTCACCGGCTCACTCCTCGGGACCGCCTCCGGGTGCGGCAACCCCACTATCGGGACCGCCGGCGAGCGCCGACTTCTGGCCACGACGCATCAATCTTCGGTCGCCTTCGGCGAGGGCCAGTAGCAGAGCCAAGGCGCCGAGCCCGGCGCCGAGCAGGGGGCCACCCGCCGAGAAGCCGCGCAGCCGGGCCCTTGCTGCCTGGGAGGGCAACTTTGTCGGGGCGGCCTTGGCACCGCCCGTCGTGGTGGAGAGGTTGTTGGTGCTCCCCGGTAGGCCGAGGGAGCCGGGCGTGCCGAGTGACCCCGGGTTGAGGGCGCCGAGGGTCAAGTTGCCGAGGGTGAACTGGTTGGCCGCCAGCGGGCCGGCCGAGGAATTCACGCCTCCGAGCTCGGTGGAGAAGTAGCCCCCTCCGTCCAGCGAGGCAATGGTGACGTCCCCGATCGTTATGGCGTTGTCGCTCTGGCACAGTGCCGCTGAGATCTGCTGGCCGGCTTGGTTGTCCTCGAGCTGACCCAAGCTGTTGTAGGGGGCTTGGTCGCTCGAGAAGCCATTCTCGAGCCCGTTGGCGACTTGGTAGTAAGTCGGCTGCAGTCCGGTGACCACGGGGTCCACGACCGAGTCCCGCTGCGAGCTCGGAACGATCTCGATCTGCAGCGGCGAGACGAACTGAATGCCCTGAGAGACGGTCGAGGTCGGGAAGTTGACTTGAATCCCGAGCGGTGCCAACGCCTGGTTGGCAGCGGTGAACACCTGTGAGAGATCCGGTGACGCGGGCAGCGCAGTGCCACCGATGATGGCCTGACTGATTCCGAACGTCCCGGTCTGCTGGCCGCCACCGTTGACGGGGGTGACGCTCAGCCAGTGGAGGCCGTTCAGGACGACCGTCCCGCCACCGAGGCTGATGGATCCGATGTCGGAGCTGGCGCCGGCCTCGTCGACGCCGTTGACCACGCCCGACCAGGCTTTCGAATGCATGCCCGAGATCGTGAAGGCGTTGGAAGGGTCGGCGAGCGGCCCCGCGTAGGTGGTGTCGGCCTCGGCGTAGGGAGTGTTGCTGGCCTGCCCGAACTCGTTGGAGAAGTAGTCGGACTGGCTCGGGCCTTGGCTGATTCCCTGCGACGCCCCGGGCTCACCGCTTTCGACGATCAGTGGGCTGGGAACGGCGCCGGCTACCTGGGGATTGGCTGGCGCGCCGCAGTTGTAGCTCTTCATGCTTGCGCCCACGGCACCGAGATCGACACCCTCGGACTGCGCCTTGGACGAAGCACCGGTGTTGCCGGCCAGGGCCACTCCGAAGATGGCGCCTACGGCCAGCGAGCCCTCGTGCGGCCCGACCCACATCGACTGCGCCGACGAGCTGCCCTGGGTGAGGCCGCTGTCGGCGCCGGCCCCGCCCACTCCCGACAACATGGCGGCGCCCGCGCCGATGAGCGTGGCCGACGTCGCCCCCAGGCAGAAGCGCCACGTGCGTCGACGACCGCCAGTCCGCTTGGACCCTCCCCCCAGCATCTCCATGCCGTCCCCCTTGGTGCCCGGTCCGCACCGGGCGCCGGGAAACCTGCCGACGCTCAGTGCGTCCTTCTTCGTCGGCTTCTGGTCAGGGAACGTTCGACCGAGTGGTTCCTTACGTGGCCGGACCGCCCTACCGAGCCTCGTGACGCAGTGTTGGTTCTTTCCCCAGCAAACCACTCAATGTGGGACAACGCTCGCAAAACGTCGCTTCAACGACCGTATCGATGGGCACGGGTTGTGCTCCGGGCCTGCTCAGGACGACCCGGGTAGGGTGGGCCCTTCCCGTCAGCCCTTTCGGTCACCGACCGCCGCCCTTCCGCCCACGACCGTCGAAAGAGGATGCCGAGCCGCCATGGCGCCCAGGGGACGTGCTCAGAAGATCGATCTCGTGGCCGGGATCCCCATGTTCTCCACGCTCTCGCAGCGTGAGCTGGCCCAGGTGGCCACCTTGACCGTCCCGGGACACTTCGACGCCGGGGCGGTGCTCACCCGCCAGGGCGCCTCGGGAGGGCTCGCCTTCGTGATCGCCGAGGGGAAGGCCGAGGTGGTACGGGGCGGACGGCGCCTGGCCACCCTCGGCCCCGGCGACGTGGTGGGCGAGCTGTCGCTCATCGACGGCGAGCCCCGCTCCGCCACCGTGCGGGCCGCCAGCGACATGGAGGTCCTCGAGATCAGCTCCCAGGACCTGAACCGGCTGCTGCGCAAGGCGCCGGCGGTGCGGCGCAAGCTCCTCGAGGCCCTCGCCACCCGTCTGCGCCAGGCCGACCGGCTGCCCACCGCCGGCCTCTGAGCTCGGGGCCGGCCTGGCGCCGGCGGCACCGTCAACCGGGCGTCGACGGGGACCCGTCCGCTCGGCGGTCGGCGTAGCGGGTGAGCCCGGAGAGAAAGCGGCGCACGAAGCTGCGGGCGTAGGCCAGCGCCAGCGGGCCGCTACCGGGGACGAGCGGGTCCATCGTCCCGCTCCACGTGATGCGCGTGCCCGAGCCCTCGGGGTCGAGCACGACGTCGGCTCGGTAGTGGCGCGCCGGCATGCCCCGTCGTGCCACATAGCCGAGATGGCGCGGGGGTTCGAAGGCCACGACCTCCTCGGTGCTCCCGAACGGTCCCACGGCCAGGCGGCGCACTGCGCCCACCCCGTTGGGGTCGGGAGCGCCGGGCTGCCTCAAGAAGGTGTGCGTCAGGAACGACCACTCCTTCCAGTGCTCCACCTCGGCCACGAGGGGCCACACGACTTCGGGTGGCGCGGCGGTGTGCCCCACCAGCTCGTAGCCCAGGCGTCCGCCCCCCACAGCATCGGGACGGTCAGCCACCCAGGTGCACCTTGAGCGCCTCGAGCGCCTGTTGGTAGGTGGCGTGCAGCAAGTCCCCCATGTCGTCGGGCTCGACCTCCACCTCCCAGGTCACCCGCGAGCCGTCTCCGTCGGGCACCACCGAGATGGTGGCCAGGTGGTTGACGACGGGAACCCCACCCACGATGCGGTAGCTGAGCGTGCGGTCCTCGTCGTCGCGTCGCTCGAGGCGTTCGGTCACCTCCAGGCCCATGAGGCGCAGCACCCGGTCGTCGCCGTCCACGACGCACGACTCGATCCCGGGCATCCAGTCGCCGATGCCTCCGAAGTTCCCCACCACCGCCCACGCCGCGTCGGGTTGGGCGCCCAGCTCGATCTCCGCACGTGCCTTGGCCATGGCCGACCTCCTTGTGGCGCGCCGCAGCATGCCAGGGAGCCGCGCCCGGCCACCACCC
>DMNK01000147.1:8940-9387 GCA_003453695.1 Acidimicrobiaceae bacterium
CGCGCCCGGCCACCACCCGGTCGGCGCCGGAGATGCCCGCCGTCGCCTCTCGGGTTACCGTTCGCCCTATGGACGCCCTCTCCGCCGCCCGACAGACCGCCGAGACCACAGGTTCGGTGCCGGCCGGATTCATGATGGACGCAGAGACCTATCGATGCGGCGGCGAGATGGGGTTCCAGGGCATCGACTTCTACTTCGCCGGCCGGGGCGGGGTCCTCGGCGAGGTGAGCGGTGCGGTGGTGGCCGCGGCCCTCGTCTACTTCGAGCCGTCGGCTGTGGTGGCGGCGTGGGAGCGGGGCCGGAAGGTGGCGAGCGCGGCGGGCGCCGCCGAGGCCTTCGCCTCCTGCGCCGCCCACTGGGCGCTCGCCCATCTCCCCGACGGGGTCGACTACGGGCGCCTCGCTGAGCTCGAGGGCAAGGTGGTGTCGGCCGCCTCTGCGGCGGGGG
>DMNK01000147.1:9549-11785 GCA_003453695.1 Acidimicrobiaceae bacterium
TCGGCCGCCTCTGCGGCGGGGGCGCCGCTGTTCGCCGGCTGGAGGGAGCTGGAAGAGCCCGAGGACCCGAAGGCCATGGCCCTGCACCGCTTGAACGCCTTGCGCGAGCTGCGCGGCGCGCTCCACGGCGGCGCCGTCCTCGCCGAGGGGCTGAGCCCCCTGCAGGCGCTGTCGGTCCGGACGCCGTTCATGGCCCAGGTCTTCGGGTGGGGCGACACCGAGCTCCCCGATCCCGAGCCGCACAAGGCGGCCTGGGACAGAGCCGAGGAGGCCACCGACCGGGCCATGGCCCGCCATCTCGCCGTGCTGGACGACGCCGAGCGCGCCCGGTTCGTGGAGCTGTGTGGCGCCGTGAAGCCGAGCTAGGCCTCTTCGGCCAGCAGGCTCTTCACCTCGGTGAGCGTCGACCCTTCGTGGGGGACGACCATCTCCGAGGTGCGGGTGTCCTCGTGGTCGAGCGCGTTGCCCGTGTGCCGGACCTGTCCGATCAGATCGGCCAGGGCGGCCGAGAACGACGCCTCGTCGTCGCGGTCGATGGCGTCGACGAGCACGCCGTCGAGCTCCTCGATGGCGGGGAGATCGGCGTCCGGGACCTCGTAGCGTCCCTCGCCCAGGATGCGGACGATCACTTGGTGCTCTCGTCTGCGGCCGGCGCCGGGGTGCCGCCCGCTGGGCCGGTGCCGAGCGAGCCCGCCGCCATCTGTGCCTTCAGGGCCGCCAGCTCGGCGTCCACTTCGCTCGAGCCGGAGGCGGCGTCGAGCTGTGCCTGGATGTCGTCCTTCGGTCCGCCGAGGGCGTCGGGAAGGGCGCCGCTGTCGATGAGCTCGTCCATGGCACCCGCTCGCGCCTGCATGTCGGCGATCTTGTCCTGGGCCCGTTGCAGGGTCACGCCGGCGTCGGCCATCGATTCGGAGATCCCCGACACCGCCTCGCCGATGCCGGCCTCGGCCTGTGAGGCGCTGTAGCTCGCCTTGAGCGTCTCCTTCTTGGTGCGGAACTGCTCCACCTCGGCCGACAGGCGCTGCTCGGTGGTTTCGAGCTGCTGTTGCTGCTTCTCCACCTGGGCGTGCTGCGTCCCCATGTCCTGGAGCTGGCTGTCCAACGCCGCCCGCCGGCTCAGGGCTTCGCGGGCGAGGTCCTCGTTGTTCTGGGCCAGCGCCTGCTTGGCCTGGTCCTGGAGCTTGGCCGCCTGGGTCTGGAGCTGGGCGGCCTGGAGCTCGAGACGCTTCTTGGCCGTGGTCACGTCGGCCAGGGCGCGGCGGACCTTCTGGATGTTCTCCTGCTGCTTCTCGTAGGAGAGGTCGAGCATCTCGGCGGGGTTCTCGGCCTTGTCCAGCGCCTTGTTGGCCTTGGCCTGGAGGATCGCCGAGAGGCGCTTGGTCACACTGCTCATGGAGGGCCTTTCTGAGAGCGCCCGGCGGGGCGCGACGGCGGTGGCGACGATCACAGCACGTCGGGCGGGCCCAGTCGAGGGCCTGCTTCGAGCCCCCGCTAGCTCAGGTAGGCCTGCTCCTGCTGCCAGGTGAAGTCCACGGCGGGCTGGCCCGAGCTGTCCACCAGGATCTCGGCCAGGCTCGGCGTGCCCTGGTAGGCGGTGCCCTCGAACCCACCGCCGAACACGCACATCTGGCACTTGAGCTTCATGAGCACGTTGTCGCGGTGACCCCAGCACCCGCTCTGGTTGCTCGACGTGCAGTCGACGTTGCTGGAGCCCAGACCGTCGTCGTACATCCAGTAGTACATGGCCTCGAGCGGGTTGCCCACCGCACCCGCCCAGTTCGAACCCCACTGGGTGTAGGGGAACCCGGGCGGAGCCGACGGGTCGGTGTTCTGCTGGGCGCCCTGGTCGGCGGCCTGGTCCAGTGCCGTCGCCATGGCCTGCAGAGGAGCGAGACCCCGCACGGTGCGCTCGAGGTTGGTGGCCACGAACAGTTGCTGGGTGGGCGACAGCTGGCTCCAGTTGGTGGGGAGGCCCATGCCCGGCAGGCCTTCCTGGGTCCGGGCGTTGTTGATGGCGGCCAGCGCCGAGTTCACGCAGCCCGCCGAGTCGTCATAGGCGCTGCCCGAGCAGCTCTGGAGGAAGTTGGGAGAGGGGGGGATGTTGGCGGGCGGGTTGTTGGGTGGGATCCAGCCGCGCAGCGCCGGAGCCGGGGGCGGCGGCGGGGCGGGCGCAGGGGCGGGTGCTGGGGCCGGGGCCGGCTTCGGCGCCGGCTGGGCGGCGGGCGGCGGCGGCGGC
>DMNK01000147.1:11848-13617 GCA_003453695.1 Acidimicrobiaceae bacterium
GGGGGCGGCGCCGCCGGGGGGGGGGGGGGGGGGGGGGGTGGGGGGGGCGGGCGGGCCGCCGGGGGCGGGGGGGGGCGCGGGGGCGGGTGCGGGGGCGGGGGCGGGCTTCGGCGCCGGCTGGGGGGCGGGCGGCGGCGGGGGGGGAGCGGTGGTGGTGGGCGTGGGCGGAACGGTCGTGGTCGGCGCTGGGGCCGGGGCCGTGTTCAGCTGCGGGGCGCGCACGTGGGCGCGGGCCGCCGCCACGCCGGTGCCGGGCAGGGCGACGGAGAGCACGGCCAGCATCCCCGTGCCTCCGGCGACGGCCAAGCCGACGGCGATCCTCCCCCGTCGACTTTGCCAGCGCGGACCGCCTGCACCCCCCCTTCGCATGGTCCAGGCATCGGGCCCACCCGCCCCGGCCTTGACGCCACCACGCTCTTCGGGCCCCCAACGCCGCCACAATCGTGTGCTTTAGGCCACGAAAGTCCTGCACACAGGGCGAGATAGGGTCGGAGCCGTCCCCGAAGCGAGGAGCAGCATGGCCGGCATCTACGACATCCCGATCCGCACCCTTCAGGGCGACCCCTCGTCGCTCGCTCCCCACAAGGGCAAGGCCCTCCTCCTCGTGAACGTGGCCTCGCGCTGCGGGCTCACACCGCAGTACGCCGGGTTGCAGAAGCTCCAGGACGCCTACGCAGACCGCGGCTTCAGCGTGCTCGGGTTCCCCTGCAACCAGTTCCTCGAGCAGGAGCCGGGCTCCCCCGACGAGATCGCCCAGTTCTGCTCGGTCAACTACGGCGTCACCTTCCCGCTCTACGAGAAGATCGAGGTGAACGGAGAAGGGCGCCATCCCCTCTACGAGCTCCTGACCGCCACCGCCGACGCAGAGGGTCAGGCGGGTGACGTCCAATGGAACTTCGAGAAGTTCCTCGTCTCTGCCGACGGCGAGGTTCTGTCGCGCTTTCGCCCCGGCATCGAGCCCGACGACCCGGTGCTGGTCTCGGCGGTGGAGTCGGCCGCGCCGGGTCCCCCCGCCTGAGCCCGGCGCTCGCCGGGGTGCACACCACGGTCCTCGACCTCGACACCTCCGGGTCGCAGGTCGTCGACATCACCGGCGAGGTCGAGCGCTTCTGTGCGTCCCACGGCGACGGGCTTTGCTCGGTGTTCGCCCCTCATGCCACCGCCGGCCTCGCCCTCATGGAGACGGGGTCGGGCTCGGAGGCCGATCTCGTGGACGCCCTGGCGCGGATCGTGCCCCGCCATTTGCCCTACCGGCACCGTCATGGTTCACCGGGTCACGGGGCCGACCATCTGCTTCCCGTCATCGTGTCCCCGTCGCTGGTGCTGCCAGTCGTGGAGGGGAGCCCCGCCCTCGGCACCTGGCAGCGGGTGGTCCTGGTCGACCTCAATGACGACAACCCCCGCCGTCGTGTCCGCCTGAGCTTCGTCCCGGCATGAGGTGCGTAGGCTGAACCGTTCGTGACCGAAGCCGCCCAACGTCGCCGTCTGGCCGAGGCCTTGACCAAGGCCCTGCACCTGGCCGTGCCCCCCGTCGCCATCTCCTTCGAGGAGGCGCCGCCCGCCGGGGTGCCCGCCTTCGACGAGCCCATGTCCGCACCAGCCGCCGATGGCCGTCGGGGGCGGGTGGCGGCGGGATGTGTGTTCTGGGTGCGCGCTGCCGAGCGGGTGTTCTCGACGGTGCCCGACGACCACGGGAACTGCTCGGTGGGCCGCTTCACCCACGGGCTGGCCCGGGCGGAGGAGGTGGCCGGGAACGACGACGTGGCGGC
>DMNK01000147.1:13884-16986 GCA_003453695.1 Acidimicrobiaceae bacterium
CAGCTGATGGTGCTGTCCGACGCCCTGCCCGGGCTGCGCATCGAGGGCAAGCCGCAGTGCCACATCGTGGCTCTCGCCAAGGAGCACGGCGAGGCCGCCGCCAGCGTGGGGTGCGCCCTCAGCCGGGCCCGCACGGGAATGCGCGCCGACGAGATGACCTTCGCCTTCCCGGGGGCCCGGTTGGCCGAGGTGGTCGACGCCGTGGAGCGCACCTCGGCCGTCGACACGGTGGTGGCCAAGTACGCGGCGGAGGACGCCCGCCGCTTCGGCTGAGGTTCTCCGCTACGTCCCCGTCGAGGGGCCCACGGTGACCACCAGACGGTGGGGAGCCTGGGGCGGAGCCTGACTCGACGGCACCGCCGTGGACGTCGGTCTGATGCCGGCGGTGACGGAATCTCCATGGTGGGTGGCGTTGATCTCGCAGTACTGGAAGGTGGCGCCGGGTGACGACTGGTAGCTCTTGAGCGATCCCGTGTCGGCCCAGAGCTGCAGGGCGGCCGTCGCCGCGGCACAGGCGGTGGTGACGGGCAACGACGTCGCCCAGGTGCGCGCCACTTCGGGTGGCCCGGTGTCGGGGAGCGTCGTGTCCTTGATGCCCAGGTCGGTGAACCCGGCCGGCATGGAGAGCGACGCCAACGCCTTGGCGTACCCCGCCTGTGGGTGGTCGCGCCCGTGCCAGGACGCGACGCCCGTCACCAGCAGTCCCACGCTCAAGGCACACACCACCGACGTGGAGAGGAGCACCCAGCGCCGCCGGCCCTGCCACAGCACGGCGAGCAGCGCCACGGTGCCGAGCAGCGCCGCCGGCCAGCCGAAGCTGCGCAACGGCTCGGTGGCGTAGCTCTGGAAGAGAGAGCCTGGGTCGGCTTCGAAGTAGATGCCGCCGACGATCCCGCTCGCCACCACGACCCATGACGCCAGGCAGACGACGCCGGCCCCGGCGAGCATCGCCCAACGCGTCGGCGGCCACGGCGTCGGTCTCGTCTCCGGCTGTGGGGCGGGAACGACGGGGAGGACCCACTGTCGGCCGTCCCACCACAGCCACCTGCCGCTGCCGTGGGGATCGGGATACCACCCCGCAGCCGGCATCGTCACGAGCCACCGCCTGTCCGGGCCATGTCAGTACATCGGCCCCGTCGTCAGTAGGACTTAGGCAACCCCAAGCTGTGCTGGGCGACGAAGTTGAGGATCATCTCCCGGCTCACCGGTGCGGTGCGGATGAGCCGTGCTGCCCCCCACATGTCGGCCAACCCGTACTCCGAGGCCATGCCGTTTCCCCCGTGGGTCTGGATGGCCTGGTCCAGCGCCCCGATGGCCGCTTCGGCGGCGGCGTACTTGGCCATGTTGGCGGCTTCGCCGGCGTCGGCGCCGGCGTCGTAGGCCCACGCCGCCTTCTGGGCCATGAGCCGGGCCAGCTCCACCTCGATCTTGGCCTTGGCCAGAGGATGGGCGAGCCCCTGGTGACGCCCGATGGGGGTGCCCCACACGCTGCGCTCCCGGGCATAGGCGCTCGCCTTGTCCAAGGCGTAGCGGCCGATACCGTTGGCGAGGGCCGCCGACATGATGCGCTCGGGGTTGAGCCCCATGAACACCTGGCGCAAGCCGTCGCCTTCGGTGCCCACCAGGCGGTCGGCCGGCACCACCACATCGTCGAAGAACAAGGTGAACTGCTTCTCGGGCGCCACGATCTCGACGGGGATGAGCGTGCGCTCCAGTCCGGCGCTGTCGGAGTCGACGACGAAGAGCGACAGTCGCGCCCGGCCCCTGTCCTCGTCGGTCGAGGTGCGGGTCACCACGAGCATGTGCTCCGACTCGTCGACGCCGGAGATGTAGTACTTGGTCCCTCGCAGCCGGTACACGTCGCCGTCTCGGGTGGCGGTCGTGGCGATGTTGTGGGAGTTGGAGCCGGCGTCCGGCTCGGTGATGGCGAAGGCCATCTTCTGCTCACCGGTGGCGAGGGCGGGCAGCCACTGCCGACGCTGTTCATCGGTGCCGAAGCGGGCGATGATCGTGGCGCAGATGGCGGGGGACACCACCATGAGCAGCAGCGGACAGCCGTGGGCGGAGAGCTCCTCGAGCACGATGGAGAGCTCGGTGATGCCCATGCCGCCGCCGCCGTAGGCCTCGGGCACGTTCACGCCCAGGAAGCCCTGGGCCCCGAGCTCCTTCCATAACTCCTCGGTCTTGGCGCCCCGGCGCGCACAGCTCGTGTAGTAGTCGTGTCCGTACTTGGCGGCGATGGCCGCCACGGCCTGGCGCAGGAGCCGTTGTTCCTCCGTCTCGGCGAAGTCCACCGGATCAGCCCTCCTCGTGCTCCGAGCGGGGACGGCCCGGAGCCTCAACCGTCGACAACAGCGACTCGGGGACGTCGACGAGGCGCGACCGCAGGTACTCCCCGAGGCTCTTGGCCTGGGGGTCGGGCCGGGTGGAGGAGGCGACGCCCTCGCCCAGAAGTCCGTGCACGACGAAGTTCACGGCCCGGAGGTTGGGGAGCAGATGGCGCTCGACCTCCAGTACCGCTGCTTCGGGTAGCAGCATCCGGAGACGCTCGACGTCCATCCAGCTCGACAGCCACACGAAGGCGGCGTCGGTGCGCACCCAGAGTCCCACGTTGGCGTTGCCCCCCTTGTCTCCGGACCGGGCTCCGACGAGCGTGCCCAGGGGAAGGTTCCGGGTGGGGCCGAACCCGGCCGCAGACCGGCGCGCCGCCGCCTCTTCTTGGTCCAACCCGATGACCATGGGCGCCGAAGGGCCCGGTGACGTCACCGGTGGGGACACCGGCACCGCCCGCCGTGTGCCGTCGGGCAGGACGACCACCTGCTCGACGTCGTCGCTCGGGATGAGCGTGGGCCAGAACACCCCGTAGGCGGCGGCGTCGCCCGGGGGGGAGGTGAGGTAGAAGCCCGGGTAGCTGGCCAGGGCCAGCTCGGTCACCGCCCCCGAGAAGCGCCGTCCCACCTTGTCCGGATCGGCGTCCTTGGCGATCACGCGCAGCTGGGCCGACGCCTGCTCGTTGGTGGGGGCGTCGGGACGGTCGCTGCGGACGAGGCGGACGTCGAGCTCGGCGATCTCCTCGCCGGCCAGGCGCTCGTCCAGGGTGCG
>DMNK01000147.1:17257-17980 GCA_003453695.1 Acidimicrobiaceae bacterium
AGGTTCACCGACACCTTGACGGTGTCGGGGGCGGGCAGTCCCCGGACGCCGGACACGGCCACCCGGTCCGGGCCGACCTGTTCGAGACGGATGGTGGAGAAGTCGGCCACGACATCGGGGTTGGCGTAGAGCGGCCCGCCGATCTCGTAGAGCAGCTGGGCTGTGACCGTCCCCACCGACACCTCTCCTCCCGTGCCCGGGTGCTTGGTGATGACGCTCGATCCGTCGGCGCCGATCTCGGCGATGGGGAAGCCGGGGTGCTCGAGGCCGGGCACCTCGGTGAAGAAGGCGTAGTTGCCGCCGGTGGCCTGAGCCCCGCACTCGATGACGTGGCCGGCCACGACCGCCCCGGCCAGCGCGTCCCAGTCGGTGCGGCTCCAGCCGAAGCGCCAGGCCGCCGGTCCCACCACCAGCGCCGCGTCGGTGATCCGCCCCGTCACCACCACGTCCGCCCCCGCCGCCAGCGCCTCGGCCACCGCGAAACCGCCCAGGTAGGCATGGGCGCTGACCGGCGCCCCCGAGGCGTCCGCCAGGGGCTTGCCCGTGTCCATGTGGGCGAGGGCGTCTCCTTGCTCCTGGCGCCGTTGCAGGGTGGCGAGCACGTCGTCACCCTCGACATGGGAGACGGCGGCCTCCACCCCGAGGGTGGCGGCCAGCTGGCGCAGACGCTCGGCCAGCCCGGCGGGGTTGAGGCCCCCGGCGTTGGCGACCACCTTGATGCCC
>DMNK01000119.1:0-4661 GCA_003453695.1 Acidimicrobiaceae bacterium
GCCTTCCAGGGAACGATGCTGCGGGCCGCCGACGCCTACATCGACACCGAGGCCATGCGCGTCACGACCTGGCAAGCGGCCTGGCGCCTCGACACCGGACGTCCCACTGCCCAAGCGGTGGCGGTGGCCAAGTGGTGGGCGTCGGAGGCCGGCCAGCGGGTGGCGCACACCACCCAGCACCTCCACGGCGGCCTGGGGGCCGACATCAGCTACCCGATCCACCGGTATTTCCTGTGGGCCAAGCAGATCGAGCTCATGCTCGAGGGCCCGGCCGCCCAGCTCGCCCGCCTGGGCGACCTGGTGGCCGATGAGCTGCTGGCGGGCCTGCCGGAGCGGCCGTGACCGCGCCGGTGACCAAGCTGTACGACGACGTGGTGGTGGGAGAGGCCCTGCCCGAGCTCGCCATCGCCTTGACCCGCACCCTGATCGTGGCCGGCGCCATCGCCTCGCGCGACTACCAGGACGTGCACCACGATCCCGAGTTGGCCAAGGCACGCGGGTCGAAGGACGTGTTCATGAACATCCTCACCACCAACGGCTTGGTCGGTCGCTACGTCACCGACTGGGCCGGGCCGGGAGCGGTGCTCGAGCGCGTCTCGATCCGGCTGGGCGCGCCCAACTACCCGGGCGACACCATGACCCTGTCCGGCGCCGTCACCGAGGTGTCGGACCCCGAGGGACGCCACGACGGCAGGGCTTCGCTCGTGCTCTCCGTGCGGGGCCGAAACAGCCGGGGTGACCACGTGACCGGCACCGTGCAGCTGGCGCTCCCCCGCCGGGGCGCCACGGTGCAGCCCGTTCCGGCCGCAGCCGGGGGAGATCCCTCGTGACGGCGGCGCGCCGACCGCGCTTCGCCGGCACCACCGCCATCTGCGGCATCGGCGCCACCGAGTTCTCGAAGGAGTCCGGCCGAAGCGAGCTGCGCCTCGCCGTGGAGGCCGTCGCCGGCGCCCTCGACGACGCCGGGATCGAGCCGGGGGACGTGGACGGGCTCGTCACCTTCTCGTCCGACACCAATCCAGAGATCGAGATCGCCCGGTCGCTGGGCATGGGCGAGCTCACCTTCTTCAGCCGCATCCACTACGGAGGGGGGGCGGCGTGCGCCACGGTCCAGCAGGCCGTCATGGCCGTGGACGCCGGCGTCGCCGACGTCGTCGTCTGCTACCGGGCCTTCAACGAGCGCTCGGGGGCGCGCTTCGGCGCCGGTGTGCAGGGCCGTGTGCCCATGCCCACGGCCGAGGCTGCCCAGTTCTCCTGGTACGCACCCCACGGGCTGCTCACCCCGGCGTCGTGGGTGGCGATGTTCGCCCAGCGCTACCTGCACGCCACCGGCGCCACCACCGAGGACTTCGGCCGGGTAGCGGTGGCCGACCGCAAGCACGCCGCCACCAACCCCGCCGCCTGGTTCTACGAGAAGCCCATCACCTTGGCGGAGCATCAGGCGTCGCGCTGGATCGTGGAGCCCCTTCGCCTGCTCGACTGCTGCCAGGAGACCGACGGGGCCCAGGCGCTCGTGGTGACCACCTTGGAGCGGGCCCGTGACCTGCGCCGGCCCCCGGCGGTGGTGCTGGCCGCCGCCCAGGGATCGGGAGATCAGCAGGACATGATGACGTCGTACTACCGCGACGACCTCACCCGGCTGCCCGAGATGGCGGTGGTGGCCCGCCAGCTGTGGGAGACGTCGGGGGTCTCCCCGCAGGACGTCCAAGCGGCGATCCTCTACGACCACTTCACGCCGTTCGTCCTCTACCAACTGGAGGAGCTCGGCTTCTGCCCGCCGGGCGAGGCCAAGGAGTTCGTCCGCGACGGCAACCTCGAGCTCGGCGGGCGCCTGCCCACCAACACCCACGGCGGCCAGCTGGGCGAGGCGTACCTGCACGGGATGAACGGCATCGCCGAAGGGGTGCGGCTGGTGCGGGGCACCTCGGTCAACCAGGTTCCCTCCACCGAGCACGTGGTGGTGACGGCCGGCACGGGCGTCCCCACCAGCGGGCTCGTCCTCGGCGTCGACCGCTGAAGCGGCTCTCGGCGGTCGGACCGCTTGCGCGCCCGAACTCGGGCGGTCGTCTACTCGGGCCGGGCGCCGGCGCCGGCGTCCTCGGCACCGGGGCCGCCGATGGCCGAGGCCACGGCTTCGATGAGCCGGCGGGGATGGAAGGGCTTTACGAGCTGCACGAAGATCTTGGCGTCCACGCGCTGCTGCTCGTCGAGGTCGAGCGAGAAGGCCGACGTGATGATGACCGGGGGCGGCTCGTTCAGGGACTCGAGCACCTTGAGCCCGTCCACCCCTGGCATGCGGAGGTCGAGGACCATGGCCCCGACCTTGTGGGCGTGCAGCACGTCCAGGGCAGCCTGGCCGTTCTCCGCCTCGGCCACGCTGTAGCCGGCGGTCCGGAGCAGCTCCGCCACTGACGTCCGGATCGCCTCGTGGTCGTCGACCACGAGCACGTCGACGTCATCAACCATCGAACATCACGCTAGTGCAACGAGTGCCGCACGCTTCGGGGATCCTCTCTGGTTTCGCTCAGCGCCGGGAGGCGTCTACGGCGGCGTCGAGGGCGGCGACGTCGGCTTCCTCGAGCGGCCGGTACTGCTCACCGGCGCGGCCCTGTGGTGTCCAGAAGATCGGGTCGTCGCCGTGCCAGGCCTCCCGCTGGAGGTCCCGGACCAGCACCTTCGCCGTCGCCGTCATGGGGAGTTGCTTGCATAGGCGAATGAACCGGGGGGGCCACTTCGTGCCCAGGTCGGGCTGAGCGGCGAGGAACGCCACGAACTCCTCGGGGTCGAAGCTGTCCCCGTCGTGGAGCTCGAGTGCCGCCATGACCTGGTCGCCCACCGCCGGGTCGGGCACGGCGTAGACGACCGCCAGTCGCACGGCCGGGTGACGCTCGAGGATGCGGGACACCGGGGCGGCGGCGAAGTTCTCGCCGTCCACCCGTAGCCAGTCGCCGGCGCGTCCGGCGAAGTAGACGAAGCCCTGTTCGTCGCGATAGGCGAGGTCGCCCGTCCAGTACCAGCCGTTGCGCAGGCGCGCCTGTTCGGCTTCGTCGTTGTCCCAGTAGCCCTCGAACCCGCCGCCTCCGCTGGTGGAGACGAGCTCGCCGGTCGCCTCCTCGGCGTTGACCAGCCGTCCCCGGTCGTCGAAGCGGGCCGAGGGGCACTCGACACCGGTGTCGGGGTCGACGACCATCGTCCCGTCCGGCCCTCGGCCCAGGGCCCCCGGTGGTGTGTCGGGAGTGCGGCTCACCACCGCCCCGCCTTCGGTGGAGCCGTAGCTGTCCACCACCGTGCACCGAAAGCGCGCCGCGAACCGTGACACATCGGCCTCGCTGCCTTCGTTGCCGAACACCGTGCGCATCGGGTTGTCGGCGTCGTCGGGCCGCTCCTCGGTGGCGAGGATGTACGACAGGGGCTTGCCCACGTAGTTGAAGTACGTGGCCCCGTGGCGTCGCACGTCGGGGAGGAAGCCCGACGCCGAGAAGCGCCCTCCCGACGGCAGGGCCACCGTGGCACCGGCGGCCACGGCCGGCCCCCACCCGGCCATGAGGGCGTTGGAATGGAACAGCGGCATCGACACCAGGCACACGTCGTCTGCTCCGAGGCCGAACATCTGGGCGACGATGACGCCGATGCGCGCCAGCCGGCCCTGTGTGCACCGACAGGCCTTGGGCGCTCCCGACGTCCCCGAGGTGAAGATCAGGTGTCCCAAGCTGGACTCGGCGACGCCCGATACATCGGGGACCGGCGCGCCGGTGTGCGACGCCAGGGCCGCACGGTAGGGCTCGGAATCGACGACGAGCACGTGCCGGTTGCGCTCGTCGACGCGGCCCAAGGCTTCGCCCATCTTCATCCCGTCGACGAGAGGCCGGTGGGCGGAGTCGGTCACGAGCAGCTGGCACCTGGTGTGGCCCAGATCCCGGGCCAGGTCGGGGCCGCGGTGGGTCGGGTTGGCGCCGACCACCACGGCGCCGGCCAGGGCGCAGGCGGCCAGCCACAGGTGGTACTCGGGGACGTTGTCGAGCAGTACGGCCACGTGCCGCGGCCCGCCCCGGAGGCGCTCGGCGAGGAGCGCGGCGCGGGCGGCAGCGGCGTCGAGCACCTCGGCCCAGCTGACGCGCTGGTCCTCGTAGGCCAGTCCGGGCCGGTCGTCGCCCACACGGCGCAGGAGCAGCCCGGCCACGGTGACGGGTTCGGTCTCGGCCCCGTCGACGCCGGGACCGGTGTCGGCGGCAACGCCGTCAGGGGCAGGGGAGCCGGGCACCTACGGGATCCTCCCACCCACCCAGGTCAGGCGGGTTCGGACAATACTGGAACACGTTACAGTTTTGCGCGAGGATGGAGGGTCTGCGCCGGGCCGTTCGGGCCCGGCCACAGGGAGGCGTGGCGATGGAGTTCGGGATCTTCAATTCCGTGTGCATGCCGCCGAAGTTCCGGGCCGAGCACGGGGCGGGGGCGGAGCACCGGCGCATCATGGACGAGATCCGCTACGTGAAGGCCGCCGACGCCGCCGGCTTCAAGTACGCCTGGGTCACCGAGCACCACTTCCTCTCCGAGTACTCGCACCTGTCGGCCAACGAGTCCTTCATGGGCTTCGCCGCCGCCGCCACCGAGAACATCCACATCGGCTCCGGCATCATCAACATCACCCCGCCCGTCAACCC
>DMNK01000119.1:4910-6417 GCA_003453695.1 Acidimicrobiaceae bacterium
CAGCGCGGCTTTGGCATCGAGGATCCCGAGCTCACCCGCGAGATGGTGGCCGAGACCCTGCCCCAGATCGTGCGCATGTGGAAGGACGAGGAGTACTCCTACGACGGGCGCTTCTTCTCCATGCCCAAGCGCAACGTGCTGCCCAAGCCGTACACCGACCCCCACCCGCCTCTGTGGGTGGCGGCGGGCAGTCCCAGCACCTTCGAGCTGGCGGCCCGCCAAGGACTGGGCGTGCTGTGCTTCGCCTTCGGTAAGCCCGAAGGCTTCATCCCCCTCATCGAGAAGTACAAGAAGGACATCGAGAACTGCGACCCTGTGGGCGGCTACGTCAACAACAACGTCATGGTTACCACCCAGATGCTGTGTCTCGAGGACGGCGGCCGGGCCCGCGCCATCTTCAAGGACCTCGACATCGGCTACTACCTGAGCCTGGTGTTCCGGTACCTGGACACCTTCCCCCGCCCCCCCGGCATCCCCGAGTGGCCCGCCACCATCCCGGACTCGACCGCCGAGGAGATCGACAAGCAGATCGCCGACCAGCGCATCGCCGTGGGCGACCCCGACGAGGTGGCCGCCACCATCCAGCGCTTCGCCGACACCGGCGCCGACCAGCTGAGCTTCGGCATGCTCTCCTCGTCGATGTCCATCGACGTGTGCGAGGAGGCCATCGCCACCTTCGGCAAGCACGTCCTGCCCCAGTTCGACAAGGACCCCGTCCACTCCACCACCCGCCAGCGCCAGGCCCAGATCGGCGCCTGAGCCCGGCTGGGTATTACCCTCCCGGCGGCATCGAGGCCGGCAGGGGAGGATCGACGTGAGCACAGGCGGCACCGCACGCGGCTGGACCGCTCCGGGATGGGAGGGCGTCGGGGAGGCCTTCGAGGCCAACTTCGAGCGCCGTCACGAGGTGGGCGCCGCCGTCAGCGCCTACCACCGGGGCGAGAAGGTGGTCGACCTGTGGGGCGGCCTGGCCGACGAGCGCAGCGGCGTCCCCTGGGAGGAGGACACCGTCGTGATGGTGTTCTCGACCACCAAGGGCGCCACCGCCTTGGTGGCCAACCTGCTCGCCCAGCGCGGAGCCCTCGACGTCGCGGCGCCGGTCGCCACCTACTGGCCCGAGCTGGCGTCCAACGGCAAGGCGAACGTGACGGTCGACCATCTCCTGTCGCACCGGGCCGGGTTGGCCTGGGTGGACGCCCAGCTGACCGACGAGGACGTCTTCGCCTGGGACCCCGTCATCCGGGCGCTCGAGGCACAGGCTCCGTCCTGGGAGCCGGGAACGGCCCACGGCTATCACGCCACCACCTTCGGTTGGCTCGTCGGCGAGGTGGTGCGGCGGGTATCGGGGTCGAGCTTCGGCGCCGCCTTCCGCACCGAGGTGGGCGACCCGCTCGGGCTCGACCTCTGGATCGGCCTGCCGGAGTCGGAGGAGCGCCGGGTGGCGCGGCTCGTGCCCATCCTCGAGTCCATCGCCTCGGGGCGCATCTCCATCAGCGACATGGTGACC
>DMNK01000119.1:6623-14084 GCA_003453695.1 Acidimicrobiaceae bacterium
TCGGACGCCGTCCCGGCAGGATCCGACGAAGCCACCAACGCCTACCTGGAAGCCATGGCCCAGCGGGCCGAGGAGTACCTGGCGCCCGACGGACCGCTCACGAAGGCCCTGGCGGCACCGACGGGGAACCTGTCGGTGGAGGACGACCTGCTCCACAGCCGCGAGGTGCACGGTGCCGAGATGCCGGCCTTCAACGGGATCGGCGACGCCCGCTCCTTGGCCCGGATGTACGCGGCGTGCATCGGCGGGGTGGTCACGGACTCCGGTGAGAAGCTGCGCCTGCTGGACGAGCGGCAGCTCGAGGCCGCTGTCACCCAGCGCACGGAGGGCCCTGATCTCGTGCTCCTCGGCCTCGACATCCAGTTCGGGCTGGGCTACATGCTCAACCGGGGCATCCTGGCCGCCGCCGGCCTCGGCGGTCCCCGCGCCTTCGGGCACTTCGGGATGGGCGGGTCGGGTGCCTGGGCGGACCCCGACGCCGAGCTGGCCATGGGCTATGTCATGAACCGCATGGACATCGGCACCACCGGTGACCGGCGGCTCTACTCGCTCATGAAGGCCTGCTACGACTCGCTCGGTTGACGACGGCAACTTTTTGCCCGTCGCTGGCCCACAACAGCTCGCCGCGCTGCCACACTTGGGGACGAGCACGCCGCGTCTCGAGTGAGCAAGTGAGGTCGACATGGAGAACCAGCGCCACCGGATCGAGCGCTTCGACGCCCTGCTTCGCAACCTGCTCGCCTGGCAGCTCGTCTCGAACGACGGCCCCGGCGGGGACGGAGGCTGGCAGCTGGTACCCGAGGCCCAAGGCCGCTTGGACGAGCTGAACCGTTCGTCCGCCCTGCCCGACGGTGAGCGGCTCGTGTACCTGGACCACCGCTGCGCCGACTGTCACCAGCGGCTGCCCACCCGCTCCCACCAGGGCCTCTTCCTGTGCGAGGCGTGCTTGACGCGCCGCACGGTTCAGGACACGGCCGCCGTCGCCGACTCCGGCGGCGCAGCAGGCGTGGCGGCCGGCGTCGTCACCGGAAAGCGCTCCCGACGCGCCGTCAGCCGGGCCGGGCTCCTGCGGCCGGGCCTCGGCGCACCGATTCAGGGTTCGGGCGGCGCCAGCTGAGACCAGGGGGCGGTCCCGAGCCGGCCGACGGACACCGCCGTCGGGAAGCCTGCCGCAGCTCGGCCGGGCTCAGCCGAGGGCGCCGATGAGATCGTCCACGGTGGTGAGCGTGGCCACCAGGGACATCGTGTTGTCGAGCACCGCCTGGCCGTAACCGCCGGGGATGCCGGCCACGGTGTCGCGGGGCACCACGACGTAGTAGCCGAGGTCCACGGCCTCCACGCACAGTCCCACGATGCCGAGGTTGAGCGACACCCCGCAGGCCACGACCGTGCGCACCCCCAAGCCCTGCAGCGTGGCGTGCAGGTCGGTGCCTCCGAAGGGCGCCACCCCGTGGCGCCGGTGGGAGCGGAGGTCCGTGGCCTCGGCGCCCAGTTCGGGCACGAGCTCGGTGGCGGCGGTGTCTTCGAGCAGGTGCTCGGGGCGACGCAGCATGGCGGTGATGAGCGGGGCGTTGGCGGGAGAGCCCCGTCGGTCGGCGGTGAAGCCGGCCGTGCAGTGCACGACGGGGGCGCCGTGCCCGCGGGCAGCGGCGAGCAGCCGTGCCGTGTGCTCGACCACGCGCTCCTGCGCCACCGCGGCGGCGAGCTCGGGGAAGCTCGAGCAGTCGCCCACCACGCCGCGCTGCAGCTCCATGGTGAGGACGGCCTACGACCCCGGCTCGAGCAGCTCGGTCAGCTCGACCGGCACGGCGCTCGGTGCGGCTCGCTCGGCGGCTACGAACTGGGCGCCGTGTCGACGACGACGGACGCCCATCGGTAGTCGGGCTTGCCGCTCGGGGCCCGCTCGACCTTGTCCACGACGTACAGCTGGCGCGGCACCTTGTAACCGGCGACGTGCTTGCGGCAGTGCTCCTGCACCGCTTCGAGAGAGGGGGCGTCGTGGCCCGGACGCGCTTCCACGATGGCGGCCACCCGCTGGCCCCAGCGCTCGTCGGGGGCGCCCACCACCAGCGCGTCCATCACGTCGGGATGGGAGCGAACCACCGCCTCCACCTCCTCGGGGAAGATCTTCTCGCCTCCCGAGTTGATGCAGATCGAGCCCCGGCCGAGAAGGGTGATCGACCCGTCCGCCTCCACGGTGGCGAAGTCACCGGGCATCACGTAGCGGACCCCGTCCACGGTGATGAACACCTCGGCGGTCTTCCCGGGGTCGTTGTAGTAGCCGACGGGGATGTCCCCGAAGCGGGCGATCTTGCCGACCACCCCCGAGCCCGGCTTCACCATCTCCATGTCGTCGTCGAAGACGACCGTCCCGCTCATGGAGGTCACGGTGGGGCCGCTCTTCATGCTGGTGCCGCCCGGCTTGATCCAGGAGATCCCGTTGTTGCCGCCCTCCGACGAGCCGATGGCATCGCTCATGAGGAGGCTGGGGAAGTGCTCGAAGAATTGATCCTTCACCGACGGGGAGAAGAGCGCTGCGGTGGAGGTGATGCCGATGAGCGACGACAGGTCGTAGGACGAACCCGGCTCTTCGAGGGCCTCGATGAGCGGACGGCCCATGGCGTCGCCGGTGATCATGAGCATGTTCACCTTCTCGCCCTCCACCAGGCTCCACACCTCGTGCGGGTCGAAGCGGGCCACGAGCACGATGCGGTTGCCCACGAAGCTCTGGCCCATGACCGCCCACTGGGTGGCGCCGTGCATGAGCGGTGCGACGGGGAGGAAGGAGATCTGGCCGCCCATGGCCTTGCCCTTGTCCACCATCTCCTCGGGCCGCTCGACCCGCGTGCCGGTCATGGCGTCGATGCCGCCCCCCAAGGCGAAGAAGACGTTGCGGTGCGGCCACACCACGCCCTTGGGCAGCCCGGTGGTCCCCCCCGTGTAGAGGATGTAGTGGTCGTCGCCGGAGCGGGGCCCGAAGTCCCGCTCCGGTGACTGCCCGTCGACCGCCGCTTCGAAATCGACGGCGTCTCCGACGGGATCGGGTTCTCCGCTGTCGTCCTCGATGACGACCACGTGGCGCAGCTCGGGCAGCTCGGGGAGCAGCGCCGCCACCCGAGGGGAGAACTGGCGCTGGTGGACGAGCGCCTGCAGATCGGCGTTTGCGAACAGATAGCGCAGCTCGTCTTCCACGTAGCGGTAGTTGATGTTGACCCACACCGCCCGCAGCTTGAACACCGCCCACGCCGTCTCGACCCACTCGGCGCTGTTCAGGGCGTAGATGCCCACGTGGTCGCCGGGGCCGATGCCCGCCGCCGCCAGGTGGTGGGCGAGGCGGTTGGCCCGGGCTTCGGTCTCGGCGTAGCTGACGCGCCTGCCCTCGGCGACCAGGTACTCCCGATCCCCGAAGGCGTCCACCGACGCCTCGAACAGATCCGCCAGGTTGAACTCCATGCGGCGCGCCAACGTAGCCGAAACTAGAACCGGTTCCTATCCGGTCCCACCCGCCGCCCCCGGGGCTCAGGCCCGCTCGAGGCGCCGGCGCTCCACGTCGAGCGCCTCGCTCACCGAGGCGGCGATGCCCGGCCCGTCGAGACCCAGCTCGGTGAGGATGGCGTCCGGCCTGCCCTGGGGCACGTACGCCCGGGGGATGCCGAGGACACGAACCGGTGCCAGGGGCAGGTCGGTCGTGCAGCTGCGCATGGCGTCGACCAGGAACGTGCCGGCGCCGCCGGCCCGTACCCCGTCCTCCACGGTGACGACGAGCCCGTGGGCGGCGGCGTCGGACAGCATCTCCGGGTCGGCGGGCGACACCACCCGCACGTCCCACACCGTGGCGTCGATGCCGTCGCCGGCGAGCTTGCCGGCCGCCTCCTCGGCGGCCTCGACCATCTTCCCGACGGCGAGAAGGCACACCGAGCCGTCACCCCGGTGCACGAGCCGCGCCGACAACCGGGTGCCCACCACGCCGTCGTGGGCCTGGCGGGCCGCCGTCTTGGGGAAGCGGATGGCTGACGGGCCCGGCAAGGCCAGGGCCTCTTCGAGCATGGGCGCCACCTCCTGGGCGCTCGAAGGGGCGAACACCGTCATCCCCGGGATGGACAGGCACAGGGCCATGTCCAGCACGCCGTGGTGGCTGGGTCCGTCGTCCCCGGTGATGCCGGCGCGGTCGAGGACGAACACGACAGGCAGCCCGTGCAGCCCCACGTCCAGGTTCGCCTGGTCGAAGGCGCGGGAGAAGAAGGTGGAGTACACCGCCACCACCGGCCGCAGCCCGGCCATGGCCATGCCGGCGGCGGCGGTCACGGCGTGCTGCTCGGCGATGCCCACGTCGAGGAAGCGCTCGGGATAGGCGGCCTGGAAGGGGAGCAGCCCCGTCGGCCCCGGCATGGCCGCCGTGATGGCGTACAGATCGGGGTGTTCCTCGGCGGCGTCGAGGACGGCCCGGGTGAAGGCGTCGGTGTAGGTGGCCGGAGCGGTCTTGGCGGAGCCCTGGACCGAGGCGGGCTGCACCTTGAAGTCGTGCAGGCGCTGGATCTCGTCCTCCTCGGCAGGCGCGTAGCCGCGGCCCTTCTGGGTGAGCACGTGCACCAGGATGGGGCCGTCCCACTCCGCCGCGTTGGCGAAGGCCTGCTCCATGCCGGCGATGTCGTGTCCGTCGATGGGGCCGGCGTAGCGGATACCGAGCGCCTCGAAGAAGCGGTGGGGGGTCACGATCTCGCGCACCGCGCTCGTGAGCCCGTGCACGCTCGAGTAGGCGAGCCCTCCCACGACCGGGACCCGGCGCAGCAGTCGCCGGGCCCGCTCGCGGGCGTGCACGTACGAAGGATTGAGGCGGAGGTGGGTCAGCCCCTCCGACAGCCTCGACACCGTCGGCGCGTAGGAGCGCCCGTTGTCGTTCAGGACGATGATCACCCGGCTGCCGGCGTGGCCCAGGTTGTTGAGCGCTTCGTAGGCCATGCCGCCGGTGAGCGAGCCGTCGCCGACCACGGCCACCACCCGCCGCTCCGTTTCGCCTCGGAGGCGCAGACCCTCGGCGATGCCCTGGGCGTAGCTCAGCGCCGTCGAGGCATGGCTGTTCTCGATCCAATCGTGCTCCGACTCCCGTCGGGAGGGGTAGCCGGACAGCCCGCCCGGCTGGCGCAGGGTGCCGAAGCCCGCCTTGCGGCCGGTGAGGAGCTTGTGGACATAGGCCTGGTGGCCCGTGTCCCACAGGATGATGTCGTGCGGCGAGGCGAACACCCGGTGCACGGCCAGGGTGAGCTCCACCACCCCCAGGTTCGACCCCAGGTGGCCGCCGGTGGTGGTGACGGTGGAGACGATGAATTCCCTGATCTCGGCGGCGAGCTGCTCGAGCTGGGAGTGCGACAGGGCTCGCAGGTGGGCCGGGTCGTTGATGTCGTCGAGGTGCATGCGCCTTGCCGAGTCAGGGTCCGGCCAGCGTGCCGGGCTCGTTTCCCAACCTACCTCCCCCTGCCCAAGCCCAACCTGCCAGCGCCCGCCCGCCGGCGCGCACCACCGGGCGGAGTCGTCAGCGCGCCTTGGCCAGGAAGGTGTCCGTCTCCACGACCACCCTGGTCATCCGTCCCGCCGCCACCAAGCCGGCATGGTCGGAGGCCGACACGGTGAACACCAGGCGGCGGCCCTCCACCCGCTCCAAGGTGGCCTCGGCGGTCACCGTCGTCCCGACGCTGACGGGAGCCAGATGGTCGAGCTGCACACGGACGCCCACCGTGGTCTTCGGGGGGACGACGGCGCCGGCCAGCGCCGCACAGCAGGCCTCCTCGCACAGCGCCACCACGCGGGGGGTGGCCAGCACCTCTACGGCCCCGGTGCGCATGGCGGGAGCGGTGTCTGCTTCGGAGACCACCATGGACGCGGTGGCGGTCAGGCCGATGGTGACGGTCACGGCCCATAGTGTGGCAGCCGGGAGCGGCGACACCTCCCGCAGACGACGCAAACGGCGAAACCGGAAGGACGCAGTGGGGACAGACACGGACACGGCAAGGGGCGCGGCGACGGCCGCGCTGATCGAGACGCCGGTGGTGGAGCGGGTGCTCGCCGCCGCGCTGGCGGGCGGCGCCGAGTTCGCCGAGGTCTTCGCCGAGGACCGCCGGGGCACCTCGGCCTCGCTCGACGACGGCCGCATCGAAGAGCTCGCCTCGGGACGCGACCGGGGAGCGGGTGTGCGGGTCGTGGTGGGGGAGACGACCGGCTACGCCCACACCGCCGACCTGAGCGAGCGAGGGCTTCTGGCCGCCGCCGAGGCCGCCGCCGCCGTGGCCCGGCTGGGAGAGGGCGGCACCAAGGTGGTGGCGCTCGAGCCACAGGTGGTGCCGCGTCACGGGACCGTCGAGGTGCTCCCCGAGGACGTGGCCAAGGCCAAGAAGATCGAGCTGCTCACCCGGGCCGACGAATCGGCGCGTTCGGCGGGCTCGGCCGTGTCCCAGGTGTCGGCCAACTACGCCGACAGCCGACGGCGCGTGCTCGTCGCCAACAGCGACGGCGTGCTCGTCGACGACGACCAAGTCCGGTCGCGGTTCTTCGTGACCTGCGTGGCCCTGGGCGACACGGGGATGCAGACCGGCTTCGAGTCACAGGCCTTCACGGTGGGATTCGAGATGTTCGACTCCGTCGACGTGGAGGAGGTCGCCACCACCGCGGCGCGCCGGGCGCTCACCAAGCTGTCGGCCCGCCCGGCCCCGTCGGGAGAGCTGGCCGTCGTGTTGAAGGCAGGAAGTGGCGGGATCCTGTTCCACGAGGCCTGCGGGCACGGCCTCGAGGCCGACCACATCGTGAAGGACACCTCGGTCTACGTGGGCAAGGTGGGCACCCAGGTGGCGAGCCCCCTCGTGACCCTGGTCGACGACGGCACCGTCTCCCGGGAGTGGGGGACCTTCGCCATCGACGACGAGGGTCGCCCGGCGAGGCGCAACGTCCTCATCGAGAACGGCGAGCTCACCGACTACATGTGGGACTTCCTGCGCGCCCGCAAGGAGGGCCGGGTGTCGTCGGGCAACGGCCGGCGCCAGAGCTACCGCCACCTGCCCATGGTGCGCATGACCAACACCTTCCTCCTGAACGGCGCTGAGGACCCCGACGAGATCGTGGCCCAGACCCCCTACGGCGTGTACGTGGCCCAGCTCGGGGGCGGGCAGGTGAACATCACCACCGGCGACTTCGTGTTCGGCACCTCCGAGGCCTACCTCATCGAGGACGGGCGTATCACCGAGCCACTGCGCGACGCCAACCTGATCGGCAACGGGCCCGAGATCCTCCGGCGCATCGACGCCGTGGCCGGCGACTTCGGCATGGTCCCCGGCACGTGCGGAAAGGACGGCCAGAGCGTGCCGGTCGGCTGCGGGCAGCCGACGCTGCGGGTGTCCGCCATCACGGTGGGGGGCACGGCCGGTGCCTGAGCCCGCCTCGTCCGCGTTCCCCGTTGCCGCCACGACCGGCGTT
>DMNK01000139.1:0-1910 GCA_003453695.1 Acidimicrobiaceae bacterium
GGCGCTTCGGCGCGCCCGGGCGGAGGGATCAGGTCGATGCGCCCTACGCAGACACGGCCCGAGCCAACGCAGCCAGAGCGGCCAGCGCCTCGTGTGGCCCATGCGCCACCACGTCGGCACGAGCAACAAGGTCGGGGGGTGACTCCTCGTCGGCGACGGCCATGCGTACCGTCGACGTCCCTCGAGCCGCCAAGCGGTCCAGGGCGTCGAAGGCAGCCAGGTCTCCGGCGTCGTCCCCGGCGAACAACGCCGCGTGCGAGGAACCGGCCAGCTCTTCGACGACCGTGCCTTTGTCGGGACCGGCCGGGGGCCGCAGCTCGACCACGCGCCGACCGGGCTGCAGGGCGAGGCCGGTGCGCTCAGCCCAGCCGCGGGCGAAGTCGAGCGCCCACGGCCCGGTCTCGACGTTCCGGCGCCAGTGCAGCGTCAGGCCGAATCCCTTGTCCTCGATCCCGAGCCCTGCTGGTGCCTCCCGCCGCGCCGCCGCCACCGCTTCGGCGACGGCCGGGATCCACGGCTCTACAGCGGGCGAACGGTGCAGGGCCCCGTCGGCCAGCCATTCGGCCCCGTACCCGCCGTAGAGGAGCAGTCGTGGACCGGCGCCCGACAGATGACGCGCCAGGAAGGGCGCCGGACGGCCGGAGACAACCGCCACCACTCCGAAGCGCGCCGCCAAGGCGCCGAGCACGGCCGGCGCCTCGGGGACAGGGGCGGCCGCCTCAGGGTCCGGGACGATGGGCGCCAACGTGCCGTCGAAATCGCACAGCACGGCACCGCGTGGCGGATCTTCGGTGAGAACGAGGAGCGCGTCGGGAAGACCGGACCGCTCGTCGATCACCTCGGGAACCTTCAGGCGGCCGTGGCCGAGCTCACGCCCGCGAGGTGAGGTCGGGGCCGACGATCACCACCACCGTGGCGTTCCCCACGCTGGAGACCGGTATCGGCTGCGTCGAGGGCTCCACCGCGGACGCGCTCAGCCCCAGAGCCGTCGCCACCTGACGGGCGGCAGCAGTCGCTCCGCCGACGGCGTACACCTGACTGGCGCTCACCGTGGTGAGCGCATCGACCGGGCTCAGGGTGCCGAAGCCCTTGCCGTTCAGAAACGACGACACTGCGGCGGCCGCTCCGTTGCTGTTGGTGCCGTTGGCGACGAGCACCTTGATGCTCGACGGAGGCGCGTTGACCGGTGCCGTGCTGGTGGTCGAGGTCGAAGAGGGGGGCGCCTCCGACCCCGAGGACGAGGAGGGGGACGAGGGCGACGTCGGCGTCGTCGTGGCGGCGGTTGCCGCAGAGCTCAACGGCGGGCGGGTGGCGGAGGGCAGCAGGACGGCGCCCACGATGACGGCGGCGATCACGAGCACGATCCCTCGCGCCACGCCGGACCGTTCGAGCGGACCGAAGATGTCGAACTCGTCGCCCGCCTGCCCGCCGTGGCCGAGAGGGCTCATCGCGCCGGATGGCTCGGGGCGACTGCTCCTTCGAATCGATGCTTGCGCCGCAGACTGCGGCGCCTCCGCAGGCGTCGAACCACGAGGGGAGCATGGTCCAAGGCGTCAGCGCTGTCCACCAGGGCGGCCAGACGGCGGTAGTAGGCGCTGGCGGAGAAACCGAAATGGTGACGGATCGCCACCTTCTTGGATCCCGGCCATTGCCACCACATGCCCTCGAAATCGAGCAGAGCACGATCCCCGTCGCTGAGCGCCATGGCACATCCAGCCTGCCAATGCACCCGCGCAGAAGCAAGCATCCGCGCCCGCGGGGAGGCGCGCTCGCCGATCCGGGCTTCAACGCCAAGTAACTTCTATGTCTCCGCCGGTGTGGCGCAGTGGTAGCGCAGGCGACTTGTAATCGTCAGGTCGTGGGTTCGACTCCCACCACCGGCTCGCCAGAGCAGGCGGCTCACTCGGCTC
>DMNK01000139.1:2135-4350 GCA_003453695.1 Acidimicrobiaceae bacterium
CTCGGCTCGCTCGGCTTTCGCGACCACGCGCTGGGGTCGGGACTGCGTCAGCGCCGGTGTTGGAATCCACGGCGGCGGGCCAGCTCGAAACAGGCCACCGCTCCGGCGCTGGCCACGTTGAGCGACTCGATGCTCCCGGCCCGGGGAATTCCCACGAGAGCAGAACACCGCTTCTTCGTGAGCTGCGCGAGCCCCTTGCCTTCAGCGCCCAGCACCAGCGCCACTGGCCCACCCGCCTCGGGGCCGAGGTCGTACAGGGAATGTCGGGCCTCGGCATCCAAGCCGAGGGTCACGAGGCCGAGCTGGTCCAGCCGGCGCAGGGCGCTGGGCACGCCCGGCACCACGGCGATGGGGACGTGCTCGACGGCGCCCGCCGCCACCTTGGCCACCGTGGGAGTGACGTGCACAGCCCGATGGCGCGCCACCACGACGCCCGAGACTCCCGCACACTCCGCGGCGCGCAGGAGGGCGCCGAGGTTGTGGGGGTCGGTGATGCCGTCGAGGACCAAGACGAACGGCGGCCGACCGTCTGTGTCGTTGGCGATGGCGTCGAGGTCGGCTTCGTGCAGGGCCCGGGCGCGGGCGAGCACGCCCTGCGCCGACTCGCTGCGAGCCGCCGACGCCATCTTTCCCCTTCCCACCAATCTCACCGGCACCCGTCGCCGGGCGGCCAGGCGCTCGATCTCGTCGAGCTGAGGAGACGGCTCCAGCCCCTCGGCCACCCACACCTCCCGCACCGGGCGGCGCCCCGCTCTGAGCAGTTCGAGCACGGCCCGCCGACCCTCGACCTGCTCGCCACCGAGCCCGCCGTCCTTGCGCCCGGCTCCGCGGGTACCTCGCTCGCGCTGGGCGGACGACGGTGCACGCCGGTCGGGGACGGGAGGCCGGTCCCGCCGTTCCCGATGCGGCGGCCCGATGCGCGGTCCTGTTCGGCGCGGAGGTCCCGGACGCCGCCGCGGCCCTGGTTGAGAAGGCCGGCCCGCTCCCCGGGCAGGGCTCACGTGTCGCCGGGGCCGGGTGCCGCCGAGGGTGCCGCCACGAGGACCACGGCCAGACAGGCGATGCCCTCCACCCGGCCCAGTGCCCCCAGTCCCTCGGCCCGGGTGGCCTTGACGCTGACCGGCGCGCCGACCACCTGGGTCATCCGGCGCTCCATCTCGTCGAGGTGGGGTGCCAGCGCCGGACGCTCACACACCACGGTGCAGTCCCCGTTCACGGGGCGGCCGCCCTCAGCCGTCACCATCGACACCACGCGCCCGAGCAGCTCGACCGAGTCGGCCCCCGACCACTGCGGGTCGGTGTCAGGAAAGTGCCGGCCGAGGTCGCCGAGGCCGAGGGCGCCGAGCAAGGCGTCGGCCAAGGCGTGGCACACCACGTCGGCGTCACTGTGGCCCTCGAGCCCACGCGCCTCGGGCACGGACACGCCGCCGAGGACGAGGGGACGCTCGGGGTCCTCGGAGAAGCGGTGCACGTCGAAGCCCTGTCCCACCCGCAGGGGCGACGCAGCGGTCACCGGCCGACCAGGGCCTGGATCAACTCGAGATCGGCTGCGGTCGTCACTTTCAGGTTGCGGGGCTCCCCGGGCACGACGCGCACGGTAGTGCCCATGGCCTCGACCAGGCCGGCGTCGTCGGTGGCATCGGCTCCGCCGGCGTGCGCTTTGCGAAGCACGTCGGCCCGGAACGCCTGCGGCGTCTGCACGGCCACGATCCGGCTGCGGTCGACGGTGGCGGTGACGGCGCCGTCTTGCTCGATCTTCAAGGTGTCGGTCACCGGTAACGCCGGCACCGCGGCGTCGGCGCCCGAGCCGACCTCGGCCACGACAGCTCGGAACAGCGCCGCGCTCGCCAGAGGCCTGGCCCCGTCGTGCACGACCACGATGTCGGCCTCGGGCGGGACGACAGCCAGGCCGGCGCGCACCGACGCCGCCCGGGTGTCACCTCCCGTGACCACGACATCGGCGCCGTGCAGCTGGTCCTCGTGACCAGAGCCGGCCGGCACGACCAGCACCACCCCGTCCGACGCCCCCCGGGCTGCGTCGATGGCGAGCTCGACGAGGGGCCGCCCTCCTGCCATGGCGAACTGCTTGGGGGCGCCGAAGCGCTCACCGCGGCCACCCGCCACCACCACCGTCCACGCCACCACGGCCAGGTCGCCGTTCAGGCCCCAGGACGCCCGAGCACCGGCGTCGGCCGGATCGAGCGGATCGAGCGGA
>DMNK01000139.1:4538-8177 GCA_003453695.1 Acidimicrobiaceae bacterium
TCGAGCGGATCGAGCGGATCGATCGGCGGGCTCGAGGGGCCGGCTCGGGAACGATCAGGGAAGCGCCTCGTCGAGGCGCTTCTCGGCTGTCGCCTCGTCCACGTCGAGGGCGAAGGTCAGCTCGGACACGAGGATCTGACGGGCTCGAGAGAGCATCCGCTTCTCGCCGGCGGACAACCCCTTGTCCTTGTCGCGGATGGAGAGGTTCCGCACCACCTCGGCCACTTGGTAGATGTCGCCGGAGCGGAGCTTCTCCGAGTGGTTCTTGTACCGCCGTGACCAGTTGGTCGGCATGCGCGCCTCCTTCTTGCGAAGGACGGCGAACACCTCCTCGACCTCCTCGTCGTTGATGACCTCTCGCAAGCCGACCCCGTCGGTGTTGTCGGCGGGGACCATCAACGTGAGGTCCCCGTAGGCCAGGCGCAGCACCAGGTACTCCTTCTTCTCGCCGAAGGCTTCCTTGACCTCGCGTCGCTCGACGATCGCTGCACCGTGGTGGGGGTAGACCACCTTGTCACCGATGTCGAACACCACGTGGTTCTCTCCTGAGGGACTCAGACGACGACGCCCAACCCATGCGGCCCGGCGAATGGGCCACTTATTGTACCGTCACCTGGACCAGAGCGTGCTCGCACCTCACGTGTAGCGGTCCAGGATGCTGGCCTCGGCCAGGCGCGACAGTCCGTCCTTGACGGACCGGGCCCGGGCTTGGCCCACACCGCCCACCTGCTCCAGGTCACCGACTGACGCCCGCATGATCTTCTGGAGTCCGGCGAAGTGCCGGACGATGCGGTCCACGAGCCCCTCGGAGAAGTGGGGCAAGCGGTACAGCAGCCGATAGCCGCGCGGCTCGAGCGACTCCTCGAGATCCGACTGGGCGGGCGAGAGCCCGAGCGCCGTCCCCACCTTGCGGCCGTCGAGCAGCTCTTCGGTGCTCAGTCGCGCCAGCGCGCCGAGCACTTTCTCTTCCTGAGCGCTGAGGTCGGGACCGTCGCCGCCGCTGCTGACCCTCAGGTAGTCCCGGACCACGAGCCGCCGCACCGGCTCCACTCCCTGGATCAGCTCCCCGAGCTGCAGACGAAGCAACCTTCCGTCATCACCCAGCTCGATGAACATCGGCTCGAGCTCGTGGCCGACCCGCAGCAGGATCTCGGCCGGCTGCAGCACGGCGGCCACGTCGGCCAGGGTGACGGTGTCCTCGATCTCGAGCGCAGACAGCGACGTCACGGCCAGGTCGAAACGGTGACGGAAGCGCTGTATGGCCTGCAGCGACTGGCTCACCGTGTCGTGCAGCCGGCCGGCCGCCTGCAGCACGTGCTTCTCAGCGTTCCGGTACACGGTGATGACGCCCATGGCCGCCGACACCGACAGCACGGGCACGTCGATGGAACGGGCCACCCGCTCGGCGGTGCGGTGCCGGGTCCCTGTCTCCGAGGTGGGCACCGACGAGCTCGGCATGAGGTGCACGTTGGCCCTGGCGATCCTGTCGGTGTCGGACGACATGATGATGGCCCCGTCCATCTTGGCCAGCTCGGTCAGTCGCTGAGGGCTGAACTCGGCGTCGATGAGGAAGCCGCCGGTGCAGATGGACAACACCGCGGCGTCGTCGCCGATGACGATGAGCGCGCCCCGCTTGGCGAGCAGCACGCGCTCGAGGCCCAGGCGCAGGGGCCGGCCGGGTGCCACCAGGGCCAGCGCGTCAGCCATGGCCGAGCTGAGGCGGTCCGCCACGCCACGATGGTACCGGCAGCTCCTCGGCCCAGGCCGTCAGTCGACGGCCATGACAGCGCCGTCAGCCAGAGAAGAGCGCCTGCACGTCGCGTACGTCGCCCACACGCACGAGGCGCATGGAGTCGGGCGCCTTCCGGCAGCTGTCGGGTACGACGGCACGCCGGAAGCCGAGGCGTGCCGCCTCCTCGAGGCGGCGAGGCGCGTGCGGGACCTGACGCACCTCGCCACCCAGGCCCACCTCGCCGAAGGCAACCACGTCGGCGGGCACCGGCCGGCCGGTGGCGGCCGAGATCAACGCCAGGCATACGGCGAGGTCGGCGGCAGGCTCACCGACCCGGATGCCGCCCACCACCGAGCTGAAGACGTCGCGCTGCGCCAGCGGTAGCCCGAGGGCGCGCTCCACCACGGCGAGCAGTAACGCCACCCGCCCGCCGTCGAGGCCCTGCACCTGGCGGCGCGGGCCGGAGGCGGCCGACGCCGTGCCGGCCACGAGCGCCTGCACCTCGACCAGCAGCGGGCTGCTCCCCTCCACCGCCGGGAGCACGACGGTGCCGGGCTGAGAGGGCCGGCGGTCGCCGAGAAGGAGCCGGTACGGATCGGCCACCGACCCCAGGCCCGATTCCCCCATCTCGAACAGCCCGAGCTCGCCCGTGGGCCCGAAGCGGTGCTTGACGGCGCGGACGATGCGCAGGGCGTGATGGCGGTCGCCCTCGACGCTCAAGACGGTGTCGACCACGTGTTCGAGCAGCCGCGGTCCGGCCAATGCCCCGTCCTTGGTGACATGTCCCACCACCACGACCGACACGTCTGTCTCCTTGGCCAAGCCCACCACCAGCTCGGCGCAGGCGCGCACCTGGGCCACGCTGCCGGCGGACCCCGACGTGCCCGGCTCGCGCACGGCCTGGATGGAGTCCACCACGACCAGCTCGCATCCGATGTCGGCGACCGCCGGCACCAGACAGGACAGGTCGGTGTCGGCGAGGAGGAAGAGGCGGTCAGGCAGCGGGCCGAGCCGCCCGGCACGCAGCCTGACCTGGTGGGCCGACTCCTCGGCGCACATGAGCAGCACGGGCGCGCCCGCCTCGGCCCGGGCCCGGAGCAGCTGCAGCAGCAGCGTCGACTTGCCCACCCCGGGCTCGCCTCCCACCAAGGTGACCGAGCCCGGCACGAGCCCGCCTCCGAGCACGCGGTCGAGCTCGGGCAGACCCGTGGCACGGGGCCCGGCCACGTGGAGGTCGACGGCGCTCAGGGCGACGGGCGCGGCGCCGTCGACGACGCGAAGCCGCCGGTCAGGATGGTGCCCCCCGGTGGCAACAGGAGAAGGTGCCGGCTCCTCGACGAGGGTGTTCCACTCCCCGCAGCCGCCACAGCGCCCGGCCCACCGGGCCGACGGCGCGCCGCAACCCCGGCAACGGAACACCTGGCGCACGCGGCTCACGTGACGACGGTACGAAACGGCTGTGACGCGAATCGAGCACGGCCCGTGGGCCGCGCCCGATTCGTCAGACCGTGGTGGGGGCGGTCGTCAGGTGGTGGGACCAGCCCCCGCCAGCTCGACCGGCGGAGGCTCCAGCCCCTGGATCGAGCGGAACACGACCTCGCCGTCCTCGACGTCCACGACGACGGTCTCGCCGACGCGGAACTCCTTCCACAGGATGCGCTCGGACAGCGGGTCCTCGACGTACTGCTGGATGGCCCGGCGCAGCGGCCGCGCCCCCAGGGTGGGGTCGTATCCCTTGTCGGCCAGGAACGACTTGGCCGCAGGGGTGAGCTCGAGCCCGATCCCCTGGCCCTCGAGCTGTTCGGCCACCCGCTTGGTCATGAGGTCCACGATCTCCACGATCTCGTCGGTGGACAGCTCGTGGAAGACGATGACCTCGTCGATGCGGTTCAGGAACTCGGGGCGGA
>DMNK01000139.1:8345-8561 GCA_003453695.1 Acidimicrobiaceae bacterium
GGTTCAGGAACTCGGGGCGGAAGTGGTTCTTCAAGGCGTCGTTGACCTTGGCCTTCATGCGCTCGTAGGTCACGGCCTCCGATGTCTTGGCGAAGCCGAGGTTGGCCTTGCGCAGGTCGGCGGTGCCGAGGTTCGACGTCATGATGAGCACCGTGTTCTTGAAGTCGACCGACCTCCCCTGGGCGTCGGTCAGACGGCCGTCCTCCAGGATCTGGA
>DMNK01000012.1:0-3596 GCA_003453695.1 Acidimicrobiaceae bacterium
GGCGGGCTCGTCGAGGATGAGCACCTCGGGGTCGCCGAGCAGCGCCCGGGCCAGCTCCAGGCGCTGGCGCATGCCCATCGAGTACCCACCCACGTGCCGCTCGGCGTCAGGGCGCAGACCGACCAGCTCGAGCACCTCGTCGACGCGGTCGTCGCCGATGCCGTCCACGGCGGCGATGGCACGGAGGTGGTTCCGGGCTGAGCGCGCCGGATGGAAACCCGACGACTCGAGGACGGCCCCCACGGTTCGCATGGGATCGGGCAGGTCGTGGTAAGGCACGCCGCTCACCAGGGCCCGCCCGGCGCTGGGACGCACCAAGCCCAGCAGCATTCGCAGCGTGGTGGTCTTGCCGGCCCCGTTGGGACCGAGAAAGCCGGTGACGGTTCCCTGCGCCACGGTGAAGCTCAGCCCGTCGACGGCGAGCACCGCCCCGAACCGCTTGGTGAGGCCCTGGACCTCGATGCTTGCCACGCTGACGCCCTCCGGGATTTGGCCTCGTCGATGGTCGGCCGGCCGCGATCGGGGCCGGCCCCGCCCGACGTTCAGCCTGCGAAGGTCAGGACCTGGCGGATCACCTCTCCCCGCTTCATGGCGTCGAAGGCCTCCTGGGCCTGGGAGATGTCGAGGCGGGAGGTGATCATCCCCTCGAGGTCGAGCCGGCCCGCCTTCCACAGGCGGATGAGCCGGTGGAACTCGGTGCGCACGTCCGCCGAGCCGTAGTAGGAGCCGAGGAGCTTCTTCTCCATGAAGAACAGCTCGAAGGCGTTGAACTCGACCATGGCGTCGCTGCGCCCGGCCCCCACGATGACGGCGGTGCCACCCCGGCGCACGGCGTCGTAGGCGGCGCGGATGGTCTGGGGCAGCCCGATGCACTCGAAGCTGTAGTCGAAGCCCTCGCCCTCGTTGATCTCCATGTTGGCGGCGTCCACCTCGCCGGGCTGCACCCCGCGGGTGGCGCCGAAGCGCTGTGCCTCCTTGAGCTTCGAGTCGACCGTGTCGACGGCCACGATCTCGGCGGCTCCGGCCACGCGCGCCCCTTGAATGGCGGCGATGCCGACACCTCCCGCCCCGTAGACGACGACGCTCGAGCCGGGCTTCACCTTGGCGGTGTTGAGCGCCGCACCCACGCCGGTGGTGACGCCGCAGCCGATGAGGGCGGCGATCTCGTACGGTACATCGTCGGGTATCTTCACCACGCCCTGTTCGGGGATCACCATCTGCTCGGCGAAGGTGCCGGTGCCGGCGAAGCCGAACACGGGCGAGCCGCCCTGGGAGAACTTGGCCGCCCCGGCGATGTTGTAGAAGATCTGCACACACAGGTTGGGCTCGCCCCGGCGGCAGGCCCGGCACACGCCGCACGGGGGCGTCCACGCCACGATCACGTGGTCCCCCACCGCCACCTGGCCGACCCCCTCGCCCACTTCGACCACCTCGCCGGCGCCCTCGTGGCCCAGCACGCACGGTGCGGGCATGGGCAGCGTGCCGTTCATGGCCGAGAGGTCCGAGTGGCACACGCCGGCGGCGTGGATCTGGACCTTCACCTCACCCGGACCTGGGTCGGCGACCTCCACGTCCTCGTGGAACTCCGCAATCTCGCCGTTCGTCCCGTGGAACACCGTTGCGCGCATCGTGGTCCCTCCCTGGGTCCCTGGTTCAAACGAGATTCGACCATGCGGACCGGCCTGCCGCAACAGCGGCGGACCGGCGCGGGGATCAGCCTTCGGCTTGGGCCCGCTGCCCCACTGCGAGCGAGTTCTGCCTCGGCGCCAAGCCGTCGGGCAGGAGCAGGCGAACGGCGGTGGCGAGCTCGTCGCGGACACGGGTCATGTCGCTCCAGCCGTTGACCCACCCCACCATCGACGAGTACCAGACATGGCCCAGCACCCGGGTCCTGTCGACGTGATCGGGCGGCTCGGGTTGGCCCATGGCCCGGATGATGATCCCGTCCATCAACGAGCCCATCTGCTGCTGGCATTCGACCGCCGCCGGGTCCGGCGAGGCGAGCGAGGCGAACAGGGCGGCCGACAACCGGGGCTGGCGGCTCATGGCCCGAAGGGCCCGCTCGAGCACGTCGAGCACGCGCTCCGACGCCCGCTCGCCGCGAGGCGGCACCTGGGCCAGGCGGTTGTCGAGCTGTTCCACCCAGTGCACCAGGGCGGCGGCGAGCAGGTGGTCCTTGGAGGAGAAGTAGCGGTAGACGGTGCCCATGGCCACCCGGGCCCGGGCGGCCACGTCGCGCATCTGCACGGCGTCGTAGCCCCCCTCGAGGGCCAGGGCCATGGCGGCGTCGACCACCCGCTGGCGACGCGCTTCCTGAGCCCGGGTCAGACCCCGCACGACAACCCGTTCTTGCATGGCCCGCCACCCTACCGTGGCCCCTGCCAGCACCGGAGGCTTCGCCGCTGCGGCCGGGCGTGCCGCGGGCGGTGCCGTTCCTGACGGTTCGTCAGCCTCTGGCGGTAGCGTGGCCGGGATGGCCCGCGAGCCCGAGACCCTGGCCGCCACCGACGGACGGCTCCCGGGCCGGCGCGGCCAGGCCACCCGCCAGCGCCTGCTCACCTGCACCGCCGAGCTGCTCGAGGGCACGCCGTGGCGCTCGATCAAGGTCATCGACATCGCCCGCCAGGCCGGGACCTCGCCGGCCACCTTCTACCAGTACTTCGAGAACGTGGAGCAGGCCATCCTGGTGCTGGCCGAGGAGCTGACCGAGGGTGCGGGCCAGCTGGCGGCGCTGGTCGACGGCGACTGGTCCGAGGAGGCCGGATGGGACACGGCCCGTCAGGTGGTCCGGGGCTTCATGGACTACTGGGAGGCCAACCGGGCCGTGTTCAGGGTGGTGGAGCTGGCCACCGAGGAGGGGGACCTGCGCTTTCGGGGACTGCGGGTGCGGGCGCTGAACGCCGTGACCGTCACCCTCGCCCGCGTCGTCGCCGGTGCGGCGCCGAAGGGCAGTCCGGCCGGCGACGACCCCATGACGGTGGCCGCCACGCTGATCTCGATGCTGGCCCATGTGGCCGCCCATCGCTACGGATACGAGTTCTGGGGGATCCGCACCGACTCGTTGGTCGACAGCCAAGCTCGGATCCTTTTGTGGTCGGTGACGGGGCGCACGGCGCCGGCCGGCAGCGAAGGCGCTGTGCCTGCACCGCGCAGCGGCCCCGTGGTGGGAGGAGGGGCGGCGCGCGCCCGCACCGACGCCGCCCGCCGGGCGGCCCGCCGGGTGAGCGAGTAGAGCGGCACGGACCGGTTCGACACCGGGCGGTCGTCTACTTGACGGCCACCGGGTTGACCGGCGAGCCCAGTCCCCCGGTGAACGGGAGCGGGGTGGCGTCGAGGAAGTAGGTGTAGGCGCCGTCTCGGGCGCAGTCGGCGGCCAGGGTGTCGAGGACGAAATTCTGCCCCTGCAGCAGCCCCATCTCCACCAGGTGGAGCAGGTGCACCGGAAGATAGGTGTCCTCCCGTTCGCTCGGCACCACCTCGAGAGAGAGGGTGTCCGTGGCCACCGCCGCCACGTCCCGCTCGTGCAGCCACCCCGCCGTGGCCATGGTCAGCCCCGGCGCCGGAAAGGCGTAGTCGAACAGCGCCTGGCGGGTGCG
>DMNK01000012.1:3837-15444 GCA_003453695.1 Acidimicrobiaceae bacterium
CGTCGAGGTCGTCGGCACTGATGGGGTAGCCGGGTTCGAGGAAGTCGATGCCCATGGCTCCGGCGACGTCGAGCAACACGCCCCGGGTGACGAGGGGGCCCACCTTGTCGATGCCGCAGCGCGCCGCGCCGGACTCGGTCACCGTGGCGGCGCTGTGCCCGTTGTAGAGCGTGCCGCCGTAGCTCACGTGGGCGAGCGCGTCCCAGTGGGTCGCTGCCTGCAGGGCCATGGTGACGACGTCTTCACTGGAGCAGATCCACTCGGGGTCGTCCGACAGCGGGTTGTTGACCGCCACCATCGTCCGGGTCGGGTTCACCCGTCCGGGAACCAGTCCGATCTGGATCCCTTCGTGCTCGGACATCGCCAGCCCCAAGGAGAAGGCCTTGCCGGTGCGGACCGCTGCCGCGGCCCGCCGGCGGGCGGCGTCGTCGATCAGGTTGAGCGTGCCCCGTTCGTCGTCGTCACCCCAGCGACCCCAGTTGCGCACCCGCGAGGCGATCTCGGTGAACCGCTTGGACGACACAGAAGCGGAATGTACCGAACCCCACAGGGGCGGCCCCAGCCGAGCCATTCGATCGTGCGGGCGTGCAGGCACATGTCAAGAAGTGGTGCAGGCACGTACGAAAAAAGGGACCAAGGCCCCTTTGACTCGGGGCCCTCCAAGGCGGACGCTGGGCCAAAGCCCCTGCCGGGGGCCGACCCGGGTGCCGTGGGGCTGTGAAAGGGGGTCGCCGTGAGCGGCCAACGTACTTCCCGGTGGATGGGACCTGTCGGGATCGCCATCCTCGCTCTCATCTTCGTGGTCTTCGGGCCCCTCAGCGGGAACACGCCGGGGGAGAACGCCTCGGGGGCCACCGTGGTGTCGTACTGGAGCACGAGCACCCACCAGGACGTGGGCTGGCTCTCGATCTACATGGTCGGCTTGGCCCTGGCTCTCCTCTTGGTGTGGGCAACCCAGCTGCGTACCATCCTGCGGGACGCCGAGGGCCGCCCCAGCTTCCTGCCCAACGTCGCTTTCGCCGGCGGCATCATCTTCGTGGCCGGAACCGTGGTCACCGGCATCGATCACATGGTGCTCATCGTTGCCGCCCACAACCACCAGGCCGGCATCGCCCAGACCGCGAACTTCATCGATCAAAACAACTACCTGCCCTTGTTGTTCGGATTGAGCCTGCTCACTCTGGCCACCGGCGCCGCCATCTTGAACCGCTCGTCGCTCCCCAAATGGTTGGGGTGGGTGTCGGTGGTGCTCGGGGTGCTGTGCGTGGCCGGTCCGCTCTCGTTCTTCGGGCTCATCGGAAGCGGTGTGTGGCTGGCAGTGGCTGGCTTCGTGGTGGGATACCACCAACCCGGCACCGAAAGCAGGCCCGCCGGCGCCCCGCAGACCTTGGGGGCGGGGCAGACGGTCAGCTCGAGCTGACCGTCTGGAGGGCGATCACACCCGGCCGGGTTTGACCACCCGGCCGGGCAGGTTGCCGGTGAGCACCTCACCGTCCTGCACGATGGGCACGCCGTTCACGATGGTCCAGTAGATGCCCCTGGGGCGCGCCGAGTACCGCGCCTCGCCTCCGGGGAAGTCGTGGACCTGCTTCTTCGACGCCAGCTCCACGGTGTCGGGGTCGAAGATGAAGGCGTCGGCCCAGTAGCCGGGAAGCAGCATGCCGCGCCCTTCGAAGCCGAGGAGGGCGGCAGGCACCTGCGTCATCTGCCTGATGCCTTCCTCGAGGCTCCACAGCTTGCGGTCGCGGACCCAGAAGGCGAGAAAGGCGGTCGACCAGTCCGAGCCGTCGTCCCGGTCCAGGTGGGCGCCGCCATCGGACACGCCGATGATCATGGCCGGGTGGCGCTGGCCGGCGGCCACCGCCTCCTCCCACGACCGGCTCTTGTTCACGTAGCGGAACACCGTGCCCAGGTTCTCGTCGAGGGCGAGGTCCAGCATGGCGTCGGCCGGTTCCACTCCGTGCTCGGCGGCGATCTCGGCGATGGTGCGATGGAGGAGCTTCTCGTGCTCGGGTTGGGTGACCTCGTCCACCTCCACCACGGTGAAGCGAGGCGGGGGCAGCGTCGACCCCTTGGCGGCGTCGCGATTGGGGTGCTCCACGGCGTGGCGCATCTCGTGGCGCTGCTCCGGGTCGCGGAGCAGCGCGAGCTTCTCCTCCACGGTCCCGCCCGGTCCCAGCACCCGGTGCCACGCAGGCACGCCCTCGTACAGGTTGGTGCCGGAGTCGATGCGGAAGTCGCGGTCGAAGGGGTGGTTGCGGAGCAGCGAGTAGATGCCGACGCCCTGGCGGCCGGCGTCCTCGATCCAGACGGCCACGTCGTCCCATCCCGCCCCGGGCACGTCGACCTTGGACCGGCCACCGAGCCCTTGCAGGATGATGGGCAGGCGGCTGCGCTGACCCAGGCGGACGAGCAGCTCCTTGTCGTCCTGGTCGAGGCCGCCGATGGCGCTCCGGTGCAGGTAGCTGATCGATCCCCCTCGATGCCTTCCCGCCTCGGCGCACAGCACCTCGAGCTCCTCGAGACTGGCGAAGCGGCTGGGGACGGGCCGGTCGTCTCCGTCGAGCTGGGTGGGGCCGTGCGACGAGGAGAAGCCGGCGGCGCCGGCGTCCATGGCCTCGGCCACGAGCCGGCGCATGGCCTCGACTTCCTCGCCCGTGGCCTCGCGCTCGGAGCCGGCTTGCCCCATCACCGTCCGCCTGACGGCGGAATGACCCACGTAGCAGGCCATGTTGACGCCGAGCCGGCCGCGGCGGGCCTCGAGGAAGGCCGGGAAGCTCTCGAAGTCCCATTGCACAGCCGACAGCGCCACGGGCGACATGCCTTCGACCTTGGCGAACATCCGGGCGAGGAAGTCACGCTGGTCGGGCCGGTTGGGGGCGACCGAGAAGCCGCAGTTGCCGGCCAGCACCGTGGTGACGCCGTGGTAGCAGGAGGAGGTGGCGTGCGGCTCGAAGGTGAGCTGCGGGTCGTAGTGGGTGTGGGCGTCGATGATGCCGGGGGCGACGTGCAGGCCGTCGGCGTCGATCACCTGCTCGGCGTCGCCGGGGTCGACGAAGCCGATGGTCGCCACCTTGCCGTCTTTGACGCCGATGTCGCCGCGCCGGCGGGCCAGCCCGCTTCCGTCGACCACGATGCCGCCCATGACGGCCAGGTCGTAGGTAGTCATGCGCGCTCCTTGGTTGCTCGGCGCCGGGCGCCCACCTCGGTCAGCTGCTCCAGATGATCGACTGCAATTCCGAGTACGCCTCGAGGCCGTAGTCACCGCCGTCGCGGCCCACTCCCGACATCTTGAAGCCGCCGAAGGGGGCCTCGTGGTGCCGTTGGGCGGTGTTGACGCCGACATGTCCGGCCCGCAGCGACCTGGCGACCTGGAAGGCGCGAGCGGTGTCGGCCGAGAAGACGTAGTCGTAGAGGCCGTAGGCGCTGTCGTTGGCGATGGCCACGCCCTCCTCGTCGTCGTCGAAGGGCACCACTACCACCACCGGGCCGAAGATCTCCTCCCGGGTGACGGTCATCTCGTTGGTCCCGGTGATGAGCGTGGGCTCCACGTAGAAGCCGCGGGCCAGATGGGCGGGGCGCCCCCCGCCCACGACCACCTCGGCCCCTTCCTGCTTTCCGGTGCTGATGTAGCCCTCGACGCGCCCACGCTGTGCCCCGGAGATGAGCGGGCCCACCACCGTGTCGGGCTCGGTGGGATCGCCCACCTTGAGGACGCCGGCGTAGCGACACAGACGCTCCACCATCTCGTCGAACACCGGCCGCTGGACCACGGCCCGAGTGGGCGCGGTGCAGATCTGCCCGGAGTGGAAGCTCCACGTCGATCCGATGGCTCCCACCGCTGCCTTCAGGTCGGCGTCGTCGAGGACGACACAGGCACCCTTGCCGCCCAGCTCGAGAAGCAGGCGCTTCATGGTGCGGCCCCCCGCTTCGGCGATGCGCACCCCCACCTCGGTGGACCCGGTGAAGCTCACCATGTCGACGTCGGGTGAGGCGACGAGGGCGGCGGCGGGGTCGGCCGCCGACGAAGTGACGAGGTTCACCACCCCGGGAGGGAACCCCACCTCGTCGAGGATGCGGACCAGCTCCACCACCGCCAGCGGGTCCTGCGGGGCGGGCTTCACCACCACCGTGTTCCCCATGGCCAGCGCGGGCGCCACCTTGCCCGCCATGTTCACGAGCGGGAAGTTGTAGGAGGTGATGCAGGCCACGACGCCCACGGGCTGGCGAAGGGCGAGGGCGCTCACGAGGCCCCCCGGTGCCAGCGGCGTGGTCGGGGCGACCTGAGGCGGGAGCGACCGCTGGGTGACGTGGCGCTGGTCCCGCGAGTAGCGCTCGAAGCGGTCGGCCGCCACCGGCACCTGCATGCGCGAGCCGACGGCGGCGGTGGCCCCCGTCTCGGCGATGACGAGGGGCAGCAGCTCGCCGGCACGGGCCCGGATGGCCGTCGCCGCCTTGGCCATGAGCGCCAGGCGCTCGTCGGCGGGGGTCGCCGCCCACTGGGGCAGCGCCGCTCGGGCTGCCGCGGCGGCGGCGAGCGCGTCGTCGACGCTGGCTTCCGGTGCCAGGCCGACCGGCTCTTCGGTGGCGGGGTTGACCACCTCGTAGCCCCCGCCTCCGGCGTCTCGCCAGGCGCCGCCGATGAGCAGGCGTCGCTCGTCCCGGCGGCCGGCGGGCGAGGTGGTGGGCGCGGCGGTGGAGGCCACGGGCGGATCGTACCGGAATCTGACGGTCTGTCAGGTCTGGGGCTAGGGTGCGGAGCGCAGAGGCGGCCCGGTACCGTGACGCGCCCGCCACGGCTGCGCAAAGAGGAGAGGCACGCAAGTGAGCCCGGCTGTCGGACTGCGCGACGCCACCGCCATCGTGGGCATCGCCCAGACGCCCTTCGCCAAGCACCTGGAGCCGCCCGAGGCCGAGCTGGCCTGTCAGGTGATCGTGGACGCCTGCGCCGATGCCGGGATCGACCCCTCCGAGATCGGGGCGCTGTCGTCCTACACGATGGAGGCCACCGAAGAGGTGGACATCGTCCGGAACCTGGGCTGCAAGGAGGTCACGTTCTTCTCCCAGATCGGCTACGGCGGCGGTGCCGGGTGCGCGGCGGTGGGGCAGGCCGCCCTGGCCGTGGCGTCCGGCCAGGCCGAGGTGGCCGTGGCGTGGCGGTCGCGCAAGCGTGGGTCGGGTCCCCGCCCGTGGACGAGCACGTCGGTGCAGCTGCGGGTGCCCGGCCAGTGGACACGGCCTTTCGGACTGCTCCGCCCGGTCGACGAGATCGCCATGCTCACCCGCCGCTACATGCACGAGTACGGGGCCACGCGCGACCACCTGGCCAACGTGGCCATGGCCGTGCGCACGCACGCCAACCGCAATCCGGCGGCCATGATGTATTCGAAGCCCATGACCCGCGACGACTACATGACGAGTCGCTGGATCTCCGAACCGCTGTGCCTCTTCGACAACTGTCTCGAGACCGACGGCGCACTGGCGTGCGTCATCGTCTCCTCCGAGCGGGCCAAGGATCTGGCCCAACCCCCCGTCTACCTCCACGCCTTCGCCCAGGGACTGCCCGCCGAGCACCAGACCATGGTCAACTACTTCAACGACGACCCCCTCACGGGACCGGCCTGGGCCTGTGCCCGGCGGCTGTGGGCGAACGCCGCCTTCGGACCCGAGGATGTGGACGTGGCCCAGATCTACGACGCCTTCTCGCCGCTCATCCTGCTGTCGCTCGAGGGATACGGGTTCTGCAAGCGCGGCGACGCCCCCGGGTTCACCGAGGACGGCAACCTGGAGTGGGGGAAGGGGACGCTCCCCGTGAACACGTCAGGCGGCGGGATGTCAGAGGCGTACGTGCACGGCTTCAACCTCATAAACGAAGGGGTGAAGCAGATGCGGGGCACCTCCACCTCCCAGGTGGAGGGAGCCGAGACCTGCCTCGTCACCTCGGGAGAAGGCGTCCCCACCAGCGCCCTGCTCCTGCGACGGTAGAGAGGCGAGGACGATGAGCAACGCCGCTGCCTTCTCCGGTGGATACGCCGTCAACCGCGGTCCTTCCGTGGAGGGCTTCCTCATGCCCGCCACCGACGAGGAAGCGGCGCCGTTCTGGCAGGCGACCAAGGAAGGCCGCCTCGTCATCCAGGCCTGCGGGAACTGCGGCCGGCTGCGCCATCCGCCCCGGCCCATGTGCCCGTCGTGCCACTCCACCGAACGCACCTGGAAGGACATGGGGCGCAACGGCACCGTGTGGTCCTACGTGGTCCCCCACCCGCCACTTCTCGAGCCGTACTCGAGCCTGGCGCCGTACAACGTGATCGTCGTCGAACTGGACGAAGAGCCGCGCATCCGTTTCGTGGGCAACCTGGTCGAGAACGTGGACGCCCCCCTCGACAGCCTGGACCCGTCGACCATCCGCATCGGCGAGCCGGTGGAGATGGTGTTCCGCACCTTGGAGCGCGCCGACGGCAGCACCGAAGCGCTGCCCTTCTGGGTTCGCCGCCGCAACTGAGCAACCCGCCGTGGCCATCTCCGTCAACGACTTGGAGCTGCCCGGCCTGGACGTCGTCGGCGTCGAGCGGGCTGTCGCGCTCACCGAGGTGGCGAACGCCCGCCGCCGTCACTGGCTGGCCCGGACCCCGCTCGGGTACATGGTCACCACCTACGAGGACGCCGTGTCCGTGCTACGTGACCGCCGCTTCCATTCGGCGCTCTCGCTCCTTCCCGACATGGCCGGGCTCACGAACGGCGACGACGACTTCCTGAGCCGCAGACGGCGGTCGATCCTCTCCATGGAGGGCGACGAGCACGCCCGGCTGCGACGGCTGGTGGCACCCGCCTTCACGCCCGCTTCGGCAGAACGGCTCCGGCCCTTCATGGCCGAGGTGATGACGGGCCTCGTCTCCGCCGTCGCGGACCGGGGCAGCGCCGAGTTGGTGAGCGAGATCTGCGAGCCCTATCCGGTCCCGGTCATCTGCGAGCTGCTGGGCGCGCCCAAAGAAGACTGGCGCCTCTTCTCGGACTGGGCCACCGACATCTTCCGCATCTTCAACCAGAACATCGTGGGCGATCTCCCCCTCATCATGAAGGCCACTGCCGAGCTCGACGAATACGTGCGGGCCATGGTCGAGCGCCGTCGTCGTCAACCGGCCGACGATCTCCTGTCCGACCTCATCGCCATCGAGGAGGCCGGAGACCGGCTCTCCACCGACGAGCTCGTCATGCTGGCCGAGGCCGTGCTCATGGCCGGCACCGACACCACCCGCAACCAACTGGCCTGCGCCCTGGCCTTGCTGACCGAGCATCCCGACCAGTGGGCCCGCCTGGGTGAGGAGCCCGGCCTGGTGGCGCGGGCGGTCGAGGAGACCATGCGATTCCTCGGAGCGGTGCGCGCCACGGGGAGGATGGCGTCCGAGGACATCGAGTACCGCGGCGTGCTGTTCCCCACCGGCACGATCGTGGCGGTGAGCCTGGCCGGGGCCAACCGTGACCCGTCGGTGTTCGAGGCACCCGACACCTACGACATCGGCGCCGAGCGCGCCACCCAGCAGCTCACCTTCGGTTCGGGCATCCACCACTGCCTCGGTGCCGCCCTGGCCCGAGCCGAGCTGCAAGAAGCCCTCCCCCTCCTGGCCCAGCGCCTCCCCCGCCTGCGCATCGAGGGCAGCGTGGAGTGGAAGCCGGCCACCTTCGGGATCTGGGGACCGGCCCGCTTGCCGGCGCGCTGGGAGTAACCGCCGCAGGTGCACAGCCCTCTGCGCAGGATGAGGATCGGGCTGGGGGCCTTCGCCCTGGTCCTCGTGGGCGGCACCGTCGGGTATCTCGTCCTCGGCTTCGGGCTCCTCGACGCCGTGTATCAGACGGTGGTGACCGTGACGACGGTCGGGCTGGGGCCGGTCCGGCCCCTGCACATGGCCGGGAAGCTCTTCACCATCGTGCTGATCCTCGTGGGTGTGGGGACGGCCCTCTACACCTTCTCGTCCGTGCTCGAGATACTCATCGAAGGCCACATGCGCGATCTCATGAGGAGGCGCCGAATGGAACGGGCCATCGACCGGATGTCCGGCCACGTCATCGTGTGCGGCTGGGGACGGGTGGGACGAGAAGTGGCGCGCTTTCTGTCCAATTCCGGCCGGCAGGTGGTGGTGGTCGACAGGAACCCCGAGCGGCTGGACACCGTTCCCCACCCGGCGGTGCTGGGCGACGTGGCAGAGGACAGCACCCTCGACGAGGCGGGGATCGGCCGGGCGGCCACGCTGGTGGCGGCGCTCGAGACCGACGCCGACAACCTCTACGTCACCCTGTCCGCCCGGGCGGCTCGTCCCGATCTCCAGATCATCGCCCGGGCCCGCAACGAGTCGTCGGAGGCCAAGCTCCTGCGGGCCGGCGCCGACCGGGTCGTGAATCCCCAACAGTTGGGCGGGGACCGGATGGCGTCGCTGGTGACGCAGCCGCACGTGGTCGACTTCATCGACGTCGTCATGCACGACGGCACCCTGGAGTTCCGCCTGGCCGAGGTCCCGGTGGGCATCGCCTCTCCCATCGCCGGCAACTCACTGTCGGCCACCAGGGTCCACGACCGCACCGGCGCCCTGGTGCTGGCCGTCCGCCGCCGAGGAGGCGACTTCGTCACCAACCCGTCGCCCCACGTGGAGATCGAGCCCGGCGACGTGATGATCAGCGTCGGCACTGCCGACCAGCTGGAGGCGCTCAGCCGCTTCGCCGCCGAGCAGTAGGGTGAAAAATTAAGTTGATACTTACATAAGTGTCTGCTTAGATAGTGGATGTGGACGCGGCGCTCAAGGCCCTCGGCGAACCTCGGCGCAGGGCCATCCTCCGACTGGTGTGGTCCCAGGAGCTGGCGGCCACCGGCATCGCCGACCGCTTTCAGGACGTCACCCGTCCGGCCATCTCCCAACATCTGGCCGTGCTCAAAGAGGCCAAGCTCGTGACCGAACGACGTGACGGCACGCGCCGGCTGTACCGGGCCAACACCGACACCATGGCGGAGCTGCGCGCCTTCCTCGACGACTACTGGACGTCCGGCCTGGAGCGACTGCGCGACGTCGCCGAGGCCGCCGAAACCCGCAAACGAAAGAAGAAAGGCAGGAAGTGATGGCCGAGCTCGTCCGCGAGATCATGATCGACGCCACCCCGGAGACCATCTGGCCGTTCCTCACCGAACCGGGCAGGCACGTCGAATGGGACGGCACCGTCGCCGAGATCGACCCCCGGCCCGGCGGCGTCTACCGCGTGCTGGTGGCCGGGAAGTTCCAGTCGGCAGGTGAGTACGTCGAGGTCGTGGACAAGGAGAAGGTCGTCTTCACCTTCGGCTGGGAGCAGGAAGGACATCCCATCCCCCCGGGGTCGACCACCGTCGAGATCACGCTGCACCCCGAAGGAGACAAGACCCGGGTCCGGCTCGTGCACCGGGGACTGCCCGAAGATGCCGTCGCCGATCACGGCCACGGTTGGGAGCACTACCTGGGCAGGCTGGCCATCGCCGCCACCGGCGGTCAGCCGGGGCCAGACGTGCCGCCGTCTGACGCCGGCGAGGCCGGTTGACGCCGGGCGCGGCCGCCGCCGCGTCGCTGGCGGCTCGTGTGCTACAAGCGGGTCATGTGCCGAAACATCACGACGTTGCGCGGCCTCGAACCGGCGGCCACGCCCGAGGAGATCGCCGCAGCGGCCCGGCAGTACGTCCGCAAGGTGAGTGGGGTGACCGTGGTCAACCCCCGAACGGAGCCCGCCTTCGAAGAGGCGGTGGCAACCGTCGCCGAGGCCACCACCCGGCTGCTGGCTGAGCTTCCCGCCCGCCGCCAGCCTCCTCCGACCCTGCCGCCGCTGCGGCGGATCCAGCGGGACGCAGCGGCGCGCTGAGGCGAGGGGCCCTGTCAGACTTGGGCTCGGTGATCCTCCTCGGCACCGACTGGGCCACCATCTCGTCCCTGGCCACGGCGGGCGGGACTCTCGTGCTGGCCGTCGCCACCTTCTCGGCAGTGCGCGCCTCCAACCGTTCGGCGCGCATCGCTGAGGCGGCCTTGCAGGAGCAGCGTCGGCCTGTGCTCGCCCCGTCGCGTTTTGACGACCCTCCCCAGAAGATCATGTTCCTCGAGGGCAACTGGCTGAGGGCCGAGGGTGGCCGGGCCGCCGTCGAGGTCGTCGAGGGCACCGTGTACCTGGCCATCAGCTTGCGAAATGTCGGTAGCGGGATGGGCGTGTGTCAAGGCTGGACCGCCTGGGTGGGCCTGGGCACGACCCTCGACCAGGTCGACCATGCTCCCCCCGACCAGTTCCGCATGCAGACCCGTGATCTGTACGTGCCGGCCGGGGACATCGGCATGTGGCAAGGGGCGCTGCGGGACCCCGACGACGAGGTGCGGGCCGGGCTCGAGAAGGCGATCCTGACCCGGGAGCGGATCTCGGTGGAACTGTTGTACTCCGACCAGGTCGGCCTGCAGCGCACCATCTCGCGCTTCGGCCTGATCCCGACCGGCGACATGTGGATCGCCAACCTCAACCGGCACTGGTTCCTCGATCGCCAGGGACCGCGGCCGGAGGAGGCCACCCTGGCAGCGGCACAGACGATCCTTCGCGAGCAGGACGCGGCAATGCAAAGACGATGGGCGGTGAACAGTGGAGGACCGGTCGTCGAGCCCGACGACGATGGTCCAGTGGATGCAGGCCCGATCATCGAGCCGACCCGTCCTGCCGGCACCTCCGATTCGCCGCCGTGACGCCGGCTTTGTACTTCAGCCCTTCCTGCTCGAAGTGCCGGACGGCCCAGTCGATCCTCGATGAGCACCACGTCGAGGCGCAGGTGGTGCGCTATCTCGACGTACCGCCGACCCAGCAGGAGCTCAAGCGGCTCATGGCCCTGCTCGGGATCGACGACCCTCGGCAGATGATGCGCACGGGTGAAGCCCTCTACGCCGAGCTGCGGCTCCAGGACGCAACCCGGGACGAGCTCCTCGACGCCATCGTCGCCCATCCCATCCTGCTCGAGCGGCCCATCTTCGTCTGCGGCGACCGGGCCGTCATCGCCCGGCCGCCCGAGCGCCTGCTCGAGCTGTTGTGACCGAGCCGGCCGTGCGCCGCAAAGGACGGCCTCAGTACAGAGGGGACCAGGCCGAGGTGCGCAGCAGCTTGCTCTCCCAACGGTCCCGGTATCCCAGCGCCTCGTGCATGAAGGTGCCCGGGCCCCTGAACCGCTCGGGCACCTCGGTGGTGAGCAGCCGCAACAAGGCGTCGTGGTCGACGACCTTCTGCATGAGCACCGCCTCCTTGCGACGGCCGGCGCCGAAGGCGGTGCGGAAGACCCCTTGGAACTCGAGCATCGGCGCCGGCGCCGCCACCATGGGGGCGTAGTAGCCCGTCTCCCAGAAAGAGACGTAGTCGTCGATGGCGGCGTGCGGCCAGCCCGTGTCCTCCATGTACAGAGACAGCTCGTGCTCGGCCCCGTCGCTGGGGACGGCCCTCAGATCCAGGTCGCGCATGGGTGACCAGCTCACCGGCACGAGCAGCTTGGCGGAGACGTCGTGGCGCAGCTCGTCCACCTTCCGGGCCCAGTCCCGGAGGTCGCCGTCGTGGACCCGCTCCATCAGCCGCTCGTAGGCG
>DMNK01000092.1 GCA_003453695.1 Acidimicrobiaceae bacterium
GACTTTCTTTACGAAGATCAAGGGGAGGCGTCGCGACTCGTGATGTATTTCGGGGGTCCTGTGTTACAAAGGACGGACCCCACTGTGCCCTGGCGCCGCCCCGCCGCCTATGGCGTCCGGGCGTTGCCCTCCGGAGCGTCGGGGGACTTGACGGCGACGACCACCACGCGGCCCGTCGGCCGCCAGGTGCCCACGTCTGCACGTGCGAACCATTCCTCGCGTGAACCGTCGTGCCAGATTCGTGCCAGATCGAATGGCACGCAGCGGTCAATGGTGGGCGCGGACGGTCACCAACGGTAACTCCGGAAAGTGCCTCTGAACTGGGCACTCGAGGGAAACGGCGAGTGGGCGCAACAGGACTCGAACCTGTGGCCTCAGCCGTGTGAAGGCTGCGCTCTAACCAACTGAGCTATGCGCCCGGAGGCCGCAATGGTAGTGCCCACCGCCTGCAGCTCGATCAGGCAGTCGGCGACCCCGCATCCAGCTGGGCCACCTCGTCGAAGCCCACGGCTTCCTCCAGGGCCGCCGCCGAACGGATGACCACGAGGTCGCCGTGTTGAGGACCGACCAACTGCATGCCGACCGGCAAGCCTTCCTTGGTGAGCCCGACCGGCACTGTCGCCGCCGGTGAGCGCGTCATGTTGAAGGGGTACGTGAAGCGCGCCCAGTTGAGCTCCTCCTGCCCGTTCACGAGACCGGCCGGCGCCATGGCCCTGGGCGGCGGTGCTCCGGCCAACGTGGGCGTGACCAGGAGCCGCACATCGTGGAAGACCTCGACCAACCGCGCGTTCAACCGGTAGCAGGTGTCCAGTGCGAGCACGAGGTCGACGGCGGACATCTGCTCTGCGGCCTGGTCGACCATGGCGGCCAACAGCGGATCGACGTCCTTCCAGGCGGGAGCCTCCCGGTAGGGAAGCAGGGTGCGGGTGTTGTAGGCGAGCGCCATGGTGACCCAGTCGCCGACCGGATCGGAGTCGAATACCGAGTCGATCTCCACCACCTCGGCTCCCAGGGCCTCGATCTGCCGCACCGCCGCCTCGCAACACGCCAGGACCTCGGCGTCGACGGTGGCGTAGCCGAGCGTGGGCGACCATGCCACCTTGGCGGGCAACCGGGCGTCGAGGCGAGCAGCAGGCCACGAGGCCTCGGGGCGCGGCAACGAACGGAGATCGGTGGGGTCGGGACCGACGACGAGGTCGAGCACACAGACGATGTCGGCGAGGCGCCTGGCCATCGGCCCGCGCGTCGAGAGGTCGTGCCAGTCCGGGGGATGAGCGCCCCCGGTGGGGACACGGCCCAACGACGGCTTGATCCCGCTCAGCCCGCAGCAAGACGACGGGATGCGGATGGAGCCTCCCCCATCCGATCCGGTGGCGAGCGGCACCATTCCAGCGGCGAGGGCCGCAGCTGACCCGCCCGACGATCCCCCCGGCGAGTGCGTCAGCTTCCAGGGATTCGCCGTGGCGCCGAACACTGCATTGTCGGTGTCAGCCTTCCATCCGAGCTCGGGCGTGTTGGTCTTCCCCACCGCGATGGCGCCAGCCGCCTTCAGCCGCGTCACCAGGGCGGAATCGCTCTCGGCCGGTGCGTCGCCGGCGAAGATCGCCGACCCGTGCGACGTGACGAAGCCGGCGGCGTCCTCGAGATCCTTCACCCCGAAGGGGATGCCGGCGAGCGGCCCGGGATCGACGCCTCTCGCCACCTTCTCGTCCACGGAGGCAGCGGCCGCCAGCGCGGCGTCGGCGTCCACTGCGACGAAGGCGTTCACCGCCGGGTTGGTCGCCTCGATCCGTTCGAGCGCATGGCCAACCACCTCCCGGGCGGAGATGGCGCCACCGCGCACGTCCGCGGCGAGCTGGGCCAGTGATGCACGCCGGAAGTCCACGCCTCCGGAGTAGCACATAGGGTCTCCGAGATGCCCATCGAAGGAGCGGTCCTCGACCACGTCGCCGTGGCGGTGGAGCGGTGGAGCGACGGATGGCACCGTTACGTCACCGAGCTCGGCGGCCGATGGGGCTCGGGCGGGACCAACGTCGGGTTCGCCCCGGCCCAGCTCTCCTACGGCAACGGTGCCAGGCTCGAACTGCTCCAGCCCTGGCAGAGCGAGGCCAACCCGTTCCTCCGGCGCTTCATCGACGCCAACGGCCCTGGGCCGCACCACCTGACCTTCAAGGTCCCCGACATCCGATCCGCGCTGGAGGTGGTGGCGGCGGCCGGCTTGACCCCGGCGTCGGTCGACCTGTCGGACCCCGACTGGAAGGAGGCCTTCCTCCATCCCCGCCAGGCCGCCGGCACGGTGGTGCAGCTGGCCCAGGCCGCGGGCAGCTGGGAGTCCCAACCGCCCGAGGGGTTCCCCGAGACCGGGGGCTCCCCCGCTGATCTCGTGCGCGTCACCCACACCGTCGCCGACATGGATGTCGCCCTGACCCTGTTCGCGGAGATCCTCGGCGGAGCGCTCGAGCCAGACCAGGGCGCCTCAGGGCCGGGCTGGCGCGCCGCCACGGTGTCGTGGGCGGGCCCGTTGCGCCTGCGCCTGGTCGCACCGGAGCGGGGCGGCCTTGCCTCCGCCTCCCTGCGTCCATGGCTCGGCGGACGGCCCGGCCGGGTGCACCATCTCGCCTTCCATATGGCCGCCCAGCCACAGCGCTCCACGGCCCCGACAGAGGCGGTCCCGGGCGTCTTCCCGCCGGACCACCTCGTCGAGGTCGTCGAACCGCAGGACAATCACGGGACGCGCCTGGTGCTCCTGGCTGCGGCGGCTGCCTCTGCTTCCGGAGCCTTCGAGGCGGCCCGGTAGCCTGGACCGGTGGCCAGACCCGAGGGCACTGACGACGAGTCCGTGCCCAAGCTGACGTTGGGGCAGCGCATCCTCACCGCGCTACCCAATCTCCAGCGCCAGCCTCACCCCCCGGCTATGCGTGCCACGTCGACCCGTGGCGGGCCGACGCCGACACCGCGCAACGGGACCTCCGCCGATGTCGACGGGGACGTCGTGCGGCCAGACGCCGTGATCGGCGCCACCGGATCCTCGGCGAGCGGCACCCGCCTGCGCGACGTCTTCCTGAAGCCCCCAGCAGGAGCCACGACCGCCAAGTCAGATGCCTACGCCGACATGAGCGTGGCCGACCTGCGCCAGGCCATGAAGTACCTCGACGAGCGCGAGCGCGGCATCCCGCTGCTCATCGGACCGTTGCTCGCTGTTCTCGACATCGTCCTCACCGTGGTCACGCTGCACACCAATCCGCCCGTGGGCCACAAACACCACGCCGATCCCGGCAGCATCCTGGCCCTCGGGATCGGCTCGGCCGTGGTGGCACTGCTCGTAGTGGTGGCGGCTCTGTCGCGACGCCGCTCGTTCACCATCTTCGCCCTGCTGTTCGCCGGCTACGGCGGCGGCCTCGTCACCATGGTCCCAGCCTGGGTGGTGGCGGGATGGTTGTTCATCCGCTTCAACCGCATGCAGAAGGTGGTGGTGGCACGCACGGGCGGCCCCGCCGCCGCCCGCCAGGCGGCAGCGAAGCGACGGGCCGAACGCTCCCAACCACGGCCTCGACTCGGCCGCAAGGAGAAGACGCCCGAGCCCACCGGGCCGGCGGCCAACAAGCGGTACACGCCGCCCAAAGCCTGAGGACGCCGCCTACTCCTGGTCCCAGCTGTCGCGAGGATCGGCGGACCGGGTTGCCGGCTGACCTTCGCCGCGCTCCAACACGAGCGCAGACCGCAGAAGGCGCAGGATCTCCTGGCGCCTGCGCACCAGGGACCGAGCCGTCGGCTCCTCCCCCAGCGCCCGCAGCACCTCGACCTCGGTGACCATCCCCACCACCGTGGAGTAGATGGCGAGCAGCAGCAGCCGGGGATCGTGGCGGCGCATGTGGCCCGACTCCATCTCGGATTCGAGGAAGGCCGACGCCCGGGCGACGAGGGGCTCGAGCACCAAGGTGAGCCGGGTGGCAGCGGGAGGACCCAGCCGCCCCACCTCCCGGAGCAGGCCGAGCAGCTCCGGTCGCTGGGCCGCCACACGGAACACCGAGCGCACGACCGCCTCGACCCGGGCCCAGCCGTCGCCGGCCCGGTCGAGCGCGCCTTGGAGGGCCTGGGCCAACTCGGCGGCGGAGCGGTCGATGAGCGCCTCGAGGAGCGCCTCCTTGGACGGGAACCAGTACAGGATGGACTGCTTCCGCATCCCGAGCCCCTCGGCCAGTGAGTCGAGCGAGGTCGCCTCGTAGCCCCGGGACCCGAAGGAGACCAGGGCGGCGTCGAGGATGCGGTCCGCCGTCGAGGGGCCCTCCCGGTCGCGGCGGGCGGTCGAGTCCGGAGGAAGTGCGCCGGCCGGCGGGGACACGGCCCGGGGTCGGGCGGAGGGGTCCACCGGGCCGGAGGCTGGAACCACCTACCAGATGGTAGACGAGGCGTGGTAGACAGGAAAGGTGACGGAACCGGGCTCCCTCCCCCCTGTCGCCGAGGCCCTCGACGGCCGCCACGTCTTCGTCACGGGCGCCACCGGCTTCCTGGGAACAGCCCTGGTGGAGCGGCTGCTGCGCAGCGTCCCCGGCTGCCGGGTGACGGTGCTGGTCCGGCCCACCCGCCGTCTCGGCGCCGAGGCCCGGGCCCAGCGGGAGATCATCCGGAACGACTGCTTCGACCGCCTCCGGGCGGAGCTGGGCGACAGCTTCTCCGCCGTCGTCGCCGAGCGCCTGGCGGCGGTGGGGGGAGACGTGAGCTCCGACGGCCTGGGCCTGGACGCCGACGGCCTCGCCGTCCTGGCCGACGCCGACGTGGTCG
>DMNK01000109.1:0-134 GCA_003453695.1 Acidimicrobiaceae bacterium
GGCGTCGAGTGGGACGAAAGCCACCTCGCCGACACGCCGGCGCGGGTGGCTCGCGCCCTGGCCGAGGCCCTCACGCCCGATCCCTTCGAGATCACCACGTTCCCGAACGACCAGGGCTACGACGAGCTCGTGGT
>DMNK01000109.1:304-2811 GCA_003453695.1 Acidimicrobiaceae bacterium
AGGGCTACGACGAGCTCGTGGTGGCGACGGCGATCCCGTTCACGTCGCTCTGTGAGCACCACCTGCTGCCTTTCTCGGGGGTCGCCCACGTGGGCTATCTCCCCGCCGACCTGCTGGTCGGGCTGTCCAAGCTGGCGCGCGTGGTCACGCACTTCTCGCGGCGCCTGCAGGTGCAGGAGCGGCTCACCACCGACGTGGCGGACTGGCTGTGCGAGAGGCTCAACCCCAAGGGTGTCGGGGTCGTGCTCGACGCAGAACACAGTTGCATGACCCTGCGCGGCGCTCGCGCCACCGGAGCCAGGACGGTCACGTCGGCCCTCAGGGGGACAGTGAGAGAAGACGAACGCACCCGGGCGGAGTTCTTGTCGCTGGCGGGCGTCCGCCGCTGATAGCGGTCACTCGCCTCCGGGTATCCGCGTCACACGGGCGTCCTGAGATCGAGGAGGGGAAATGTCCTCGAAGCAGACTTTTGTGATCGTGGGGGCCGGCCTGGCCGGGGCAAAGGCGGCCGAGACCCTTCGCACCGAGGGTTTCGACGGGGACGTGGTCCTGCTCGGCGACGAGCCGGTGCGTCCCTACGAGCGCCCACCGCTGTCCAAGGACTACCTACGAGGTGAGGTCGACTTCAACGGACCCGCCGTTCACGACACCGACTTCTACGCGGCGCACGACATCGAGCTGCGCACTTCGACCGCTGTGTCGGCCGTCGACACCGACGGGCGTGTGGTCACCCCGGAGACCGGTGAGCCCGTGCACTACGACGCCGTGTTGCTCGCCACCGGGGCGCAACCCCGGCGGCTGTCGATCCCGGGCGCCGAGCTGCCCGGGGTCCACTATCTGCGAACCGTCGCCGACTCTGACGCCATCCACAGCGCCATCGCAGCCTCGGCCGAGGCCTCTGCACCGGTCGTGGTGATCGGCGCCGGGTGGATCGGCTGCGAGGTCGCCGCCAGCGCCCGTCAACTGGGTGCGGAGGTCGCCGTCGTCGAACCGGGATCGGCTCCCCTGGAGCGTGTGCTGGGCCTCGAGGTGGGAAGGGTCTTCGCCGAGCTCCACGCCACCCATGGCGTGCAGCTCCACCTGGGGGTCGGCGTCGAAGCGTTCACCGGGTCGGAGCGAGTGGAGGAGGTCCGTCTCGCCAACGGGACGAAGCTCGCTGCGGGCATGGTCGTCGTCGGAATCGGGGTGGGCCCCAGGACGTCCCTCGCCGAAGCGGCCGGGTTGACGGTCGACAACGGCGTGATCACCGACGAGTTCCTGGCCACCAGCGCACCCGGGGTCTTCGCCGCCGGCGACGTCGCCAACGTCTTCCACCCCCGCTACGGGACCCGGATCCGTCTCGAGCACTGGTCGGCGGCGTTGAACCAGGGCCCGGTGGCGGCGCGCAACATGCTCGGACGCGCCACTCCCTACGAGAAGCTCCCGTACTTCTACTCCGACCAGTACGACTTCGGCATGGAGTACCGGGGCTTCGCCCCCCATTTCGACCAGGTGGTCTTCCGGGGTGACACCTCGAAGTACACGTTCATCGCCTTCTGGCTGAACGAGGGGAGAGTCCTCGCCGTCATGAACGCCAACGTCTGGGACCAGAACGACCAGATCGAGGCCCTGCTCGACGCCACCGCCGCCGTGGACGCGTCCCGTCTGGCCGACCGGGACGTCGACCTGGCCGAGGTGGCTAGCGCCGCGACAGAACGTCTCTGAGCACGGCTGCGCCGGAGATGTCCAGGTCCTTGGTGGCGGTCACCAACGTGATCGGGCGTGTACGGGCTCTCGCCCGCAGATCGGCGACGGCATCTCGGGCCGGGCTGCCGGCGAGCTCCCTGCGGTAGCGGCGGGCGAACTCCGCGAAGCGGTCCGGATCGTGCCCGTACCACTTGCGAAGCTCCGTGCTCGGGGCGACCTCCTTCAGCCATTCTCGGAAGGGCGCGTCCTCTTTCTTGACCCCTCGCGGCCACAGCCGGTCGACCAGGATCGACGTGGCTGACCTGGGGACGTCGTAGACACGGGCGATCCGGACCGTCACTGTGCTGCAGTGTTCTCTGTGGCAGGTTCACCGGCAAGGCCGTGAGGCCGGTGCAACGGAGCCAAGCCCTCCCAGGGGCCGGGCAGGTCCAGTCGAGGTGATCGAGCGCTTCGAGGTGGCGGGCGGAGAGCGCCTCCTCGAGGCCCGCCCCCCGCACGACCGTCAGGGCGATCCCGAGGCCGGCCCGGCGCTAGTCGGCGCCCACCCCCGCCGGCAGGGGCGCTCTGTCCGGGGAGCCGCTCCCGATCGTGGTGAGCGACTCGGGAGGGACCGAGGGGATGCGGGCGATCCGCCCCAGGGGGCCGGGCATCCACCAGTTCCAGCGCCCGAGGAGCGCCACCAGCGCCGGCACGAGCAGGGCACGCACCACGGTGGCGTCCAAGAGGATGCCTACGCCGAGGCCCGTGGCGAGCACCTTGATGTCGGTGATGGGCGCCGAGGCCAGCGAGGCGAAGGCAAGGAACAGGATCAGCGCCGCGCT
>DMNK01000109.1:3090-4651 GCA_003453695.1 Acidimicrobiaceae bacterium
ACCTCGTAGTCCATGGACAGCCCGAACAGGAAGGCGAAGACCATGAGCGGGATCCAGAACGTGATGGCGCCCGTGGCCGGGATGCTGAAGATGGTCTGCGAGCCGTGGCCGTCCTGCCAGAACCACACCAGGAAACCGAAGGTCGCCGTCATCGACACCAGGTTGAGCACCACTGCCTTGAGAGACAGCACCACGGAGCGGAAGGCAAAGGTGAGCAGCGCCAGCGCCAACAGGGCCACGATGGCGAACATGAGCGGGAAGCGTCCGTAGACGGCGTGGCTGAAGTCCTTGAGCAGCGGGCCGTCCCCGGCCACACCGATCACGCCCGGCTGCCCGGACATGGCGTGCTGTACGGCGTTCACGGGCGCCAACACCTTGTTGTTCAGGCTGGCTTCGCTGGGGACGACGATGATGTCGGTGAGCCCATCCCGGCTTCCTGCCGGGCCTTGTGGGAGGACAGCGGAGGTGACGCCCGGGACGGCCGCCAGCCTGTCTCTCACCGCCGGAGCGTTCTGCGTGGAGGTGAGCACCTCCATGGGGGTGAGGACGCCGGTCGACACCCCTTTGTCCAGCAGGAGCACCAGGGTGTCGTGGGCCTCGCCCTTGTGCGCCAGTGACGACAGGCTGTCCGTGCCCGCCTTGATGCTGAACACCGGCGCGACGAGCACCCCCAGCACGACGACCGCCACCGCCAACCCGAGAACCCGGAAGCGCACCACGCGCCGGGCCCAGAAGCTCCACGCCCGGCTGGCCACCGTCTCGTGACGCCGATGGGGCCAGTCCATCCGCTGACCGATACCGCCCAGCAGCGCCGGTAGAAGGGTGAGCACGACCACTACCGACACGAGCGGGATGAGCATGCCGCCGATACCCACGCTGCGCATGGCGGGCATGGGGATGACCACCAAGGCGAGGAGCCCGATGGCCACCGTCACACCCGACAGCACGACGGCACGGCCTGCCGTGCCCGCCGCCCGCACGACGGCATCCTCGTTGGTACGCCCTTTGTCTCGCTCCTCGCGCCATCGCGTCACGAACAGCAGCGAGTAGTCGATGGCCACGCCGAGGCCGATGAGTGACACCAGGAACTCGACGATGAACGACACGTCGGTGATGTAGGTGAGGCCGAACACGATGAGCAAGGTGGCGACGATGGCCACGGCGGCGATGAGCAGCGGCAGGAACGCCAGCAGCGAGGCGAACACATAGGCAAGGACCGCCAGCGCCCCCAGGCCCCCGACGATGGTCTCCACGAACACGCCCGGCCCCTTGCTGTTCCCGCCGGACTCGAGCTGGTTGAGACCGGTGACCCCGACGTGATATCCCGGCAGGTCGCTCTGCACGGCGCCACGCAATTCGTTGATGTTCACCGCAGCGCCAAAGCTCTTGGGCACCGCCGTGAGGACGAAGGCGAACGTGGTCGTCCCGTCCCTGGTGATGAAGGCGGGATCCTGGGTGTTGGCGAAGTCCACCACCCTGACCTTTGGGATCTCGGTGCCGATCTTCTGGAAGGCGGCCGCTATCGCTCCGCTGTCGCCGGCCACGGTCTGCCCGGGCGGGA
>DMNK01000165.1:0-2764 GCA_003453695.1 Acidimicrobiaceae bacterium
GCTGATCGCAACCCATTAGGCGGGATGCCTGCTCACGTGGTCGGCGACGTCAGCACGCAGTCCCCGAAAGCCTTCGTCGAGTTGCTCGAGCCGGCCCTCGACGCGGTCGAGCCGACCCTCGACGCGGTCGAGGCGAGTGTCGAGCCCGTCGAAGCGTCGATCCATCACGTCCAACCTGCGGTTGACGTCGGTGAACCGAGAGTCGACCAACCGTTCGAAACGGTCGAAGGCGGCGCCCAAGGCGGCGCCCTGGTCGGTGATCCTCTGCCCCAAGGGTGAAACCTGCTCGGCAATTCGGTGCCCGAGGTTGGTCTCGAGGTGTCCGATCACCCATGTGAGCAGACCGAGCGCACCCAGCGCGAAGCCACCAAAGATTCCTACGACAGTCCAGGCCACTGTCACTCCTCCAGAATAACTGCCGCTCTGTTTGGAGCAGCGAAGTCGTTTCCGGCGGCTCGGGAGGCGTACTTGCCTCATTTCGGGGGGCAGCCACGAGGACCCTGGCCCGTTGGAAGCAACCGTACGTGGCGGATGTAACGCCGAGTCCCGTGCCGCCAGAAGCGATGGCCGCGACGGCGGGAAGCGCGTTGCCCGGAAGCGGACCCAACACAGGGAGAGGCGCGGAAGGCGCCGGCCTGGCCGACCCGGCCGGCCCCGCGACGGGCCGGTAGCTTCGAGCGGATGTCCCCCTCGAGGCGCCGGTCCCGCTGGCGCCGGCGATTGACCCCGACGCTGCTGCGGGTGCTCGTGCCCGCCACCGCCCTGGGCGTGGCGCTGGCGGTGTTCTTCGGCGCCGTGAGCGACATCGGGAGGCAGTCGGCCTCCTACCGCCGCACGGTCGACCGCGGCTTCGCCGCCCTGGCCGGGTCGGTGGCCATCCGGTCCACGGCGAGCGGGGCCATCCTCCAGTCGGTCCTCACCAACGGCCCGTCGCTCGACCGCATCGCCTTCTTCTCCACCCTCGACACGGTCGCGACGCAGACGGCGCACCAAGCCGACGACCTCGCCTCCTACACCTCGCCCGCTCCGGCGGCCGCCGTGGGCGCCTGTCGCGGCGCCCTCGACGACCGGGCCGCCGCCGCCGCCGATCTCCGCCAGGCCTTCGAGGGGGTGCTGGGCGGCAGGACCGGGACCTCGCCCATCTCGTCGGACGCCGCCATGGCGCAGGCCGACACCGGGCTGTCGTCCGCCGCCCAGGGCGACGTGTCGTGGCGGGCGTGCCAGCAGGATCTTCTGAAGGCCCCCGGGAGCCCCAGGCTCGCCGCCTCCACCTGGTTCACCGACCCCACCACCTGGAGCGGGCTGTGGCTCGCCACCGTGCTGCCGTCGATCATTGGATCGCCGAGCCTGGCGGCCAACCCGGCGCTCGACGTCGTCACCGTCTCGACCACCCCGGGCGTCCTCGTCGTGGGTGGATCGCCGGTGGTGTCGGCGACCCACGCCCTGAGCGTGCACGTGGTGGTGAGCAACACCGGCAACGTCGACCAGCCCGGGGTGCGGGTGACGGCGAACCTGTCCGGTGGGCGCGTCGACGGCCCGGGCTCGCTGTCGGCGTTCGTGGCGCTCGGCGCCGGCCGCTCCACGTCGGTCGTCATCGGGCCCTTCGCCGTGGTGCCGGGCACCGGCTACACCTTGTCGGTCACCGCCGCCCCGCCGGCCGGTGCCGGCACGGCCACGGCGTCACTGGGCCTGCAGGTCGCCGCCGTGCCCACCACGACCACCACCACGACGACGACGGCGCCGCCCAAGCGCAACACTCCCCGGACCACTGGCTGAGGTGGACGGGTGACTGCCTGCGCCGCACGGCCATAGGATCGATGGCAGGCGAGCACAGGAGGATCCGAGGGTCGTGACCGAGAGCATCACCATCATCGACAACCGGACCGGGAACCAGCTCGAGATCCCGATCGTCCACGGCGGGATCGCCGCCAACGAGTGGCAGAAGCTGCTCCCGGGGATCTGGTACTACGACCCCGGCCTCACCTCCACCGCCTTCTGCGAGAGCACCATCACCATCGTGGACGGCGAGAACGGGATCCTGCGCTACCGCGGCTACCCCATCGAGCAGCTGGCCGAGAAGTCCACCTACCTCGAGGTCGCCTACCTGCTCTTGAACGGCGAGCTCCCCACCGCCGCGCAGTTCGACCAGTGGCGCCACGACGTCACCTACCACACCTACATCCACGAGAACGTCCGCAAGCGCTTCCTGGAGGGCTTCCACTACGACGCCCATCCCATGGGCATGCTGGTGTCGGCGGTAGCGGCGCTGTCCACCTTCTATCTCGACGCCAAGGAAATCTTCGACGAGGAGTCCCGCCAGCGCCAGATCATGCGCCTCATCGCCAAGATGCCCACCCTGGCCGCCGCCGCCCACCGCTTCTCTGTGGGCATGCCCTTCGTCTACCCGGACAACTCCCTCGACTTCTGCGCCAACTTCCTGTCGATGATGTGGAAGGTGGCCGAGCCCCGCTTCGACGCCAACCCCACACTGGCGAGGGCGCTGGATGTGCTCTTCATCCTTCACGCCGACCACGAGCAGAACTGCTCGACGACGGCGATGCGCGTGGTCGGGTCCTCGCACGCCGACCCCTACTCCTGCTGCGCTGCGGCGTGTGCTGCGTTGTACGGGCCCCGCCACGGCGGTGCCAACGAGGCCGTCATCCGCATGCTCACCGAGATCGGCTCCATCGACAACGTGCCGTCCTTCGTGGAGGCGGTGAAGCAGGGACACGGACGGCTGCAGGGCTTCGGGCACCGCGTCTAC
>DMNK01000165.1:2971-3135 GCA_003453695.1 Acidimicrobiaceae bacterium
GTCTACAAGAACTACGACCCCAGGGCCAAGATCATCAAGGCCACCGCCGAGGACGTCTTCCAGATCACCGGCAAGAACCCGCTTCTCGACATCGCCCTCAAGCTCGAGGACATCGCCCTCAACGACGAGTACTTCACCTCCCGGCGGCTGTACCCGAACGTCGA
>DMNK01000078.1:0-13435 GCA_003453695.1 Acidimicrobiaceae bacterium
CCAGCTTGATCGGGCAAGGATCGTGGAACCTCGGCCACCCGCGGGTTGTGTCCCTTCGGCCAACGGAGAACAGTCCGACGACCGCCTCAGTCATCTCCTGCATCGACGACACCCAGATCGTGGTCAATCAGCACACCGGCCAGCCGGTATCAGGACCTGGGGGGACGCCTGACTGGGTCGGTGAAACCTCAACCATGGTCTTGCAAGGTTCCTGGAAGCTGTCGCAGCAGTCGGCAGTGGCCAACACCAACAGGTCGATCGCATGCGCCGGCGTCGCATAGCCCGCCCAGCCGTTGGCGCCGGTATTGCGGGGGCCACCCTGCTTCTTTGCGCCTTTCCGGCCTTGGGGGGGAGCGTCGCCGGGTATGGCAACGGCTCGGTGTCGGACGGCGGCATCACTGCGACGGCTTCTTCCGGCTCCTCGGGGTCGTCAGGCTCAGGTCTTGGACCGGGACACGGCTCAGGTGGCGGTTCCTCCGTGCCGGCGTGTCCATACGTCCCTGTCCCAGCCAGCCTCGAGGCCGTCCTGGCGCCCGGAGGACCTGGACCGGGCGTCTGGTACCAACCGAGTTGTTCGACGACGTACTCGAGCACTTCGCTCGTCTGGGTACCGACGGGGTCGGCACCCCAAGCGGCGCCTTCGGTCCCGGCCCTGCTCCAGCAAGCCATCGACCACGCGGCGCTTCTCGACCCGACGATCGTCCTCAACCCTCCCGGCGACCAGGTCGTCAACCTGGCCAGTTGGCTGGCCATATCTCCGGGCGAGTGGACGGCGGTGGTGGCCTCGGCCACCGCAGGCGGGGTGACCGCCACGGTCACCGCCAGCCCCGAGGCGGTGCTTTGGAACCTCGGTGACGGCGACTCTGTCACCTGTCCCGGGCCAGGCGTGCTCTACGACCAGAACGAGCCGGCATCGGCGCAGTCCACCTACTGCAGCTACGTGTGGCGCACATCGTCCGCAGCGGCCCCGGGCGCGGTGTTCCCGGTGACCGCCACCATCGAGTACCGGGTGACCACGAGCGTCGTCGGCGCCCCTGACGCCACGCCGAGCCTGGGGATCCATGCCGGCCCCACCCGGCAGATCGACGTCGCCGTGTCGGAGATCGAAGCCCTCGGCACGGGCCCGTGAGACCAACCGCGCCTAACGGCGAGGCGCTTTCAGCGACGGCTCGGAGCCGGGAGCTGCTCTCAGCCTGACTTTGCCTGATGGGCTCCCGCCGAACGCCCGTTCACGACCAAGGTATAGGTGGCCGTGGACTTCTCGCCGCTCGACCCGGTGGCGGTGATCGTGACCGTGTAGGTCCCGGGGACCGTGGACCGCGAGGTCGACAGGGTCATGGTGGCCGTTCCCGGCCCGCTCAGCGAGCTGGGCGTGATGGACAACCGGGGTCCGCCGGGGCTGACCGTCCCCGACAACACGACCGATTGGGTCGCCCCTTGTTCGGTGACGGTGAGGGTGGCCTGCTTGGACCCGCCGGCCTTGACGGTGCCCGAGGTGGGGCTCACCGACAGGGCGAGTGACTGCGGTGGCGCCTGGCTCACCGTCAGCGTGTAGGTCGCCTGCTGCGAAGCGGAGGTGCCGGTCCCGCTCACCGTGATGGGGTAGCTGCCAGTCGAGGCGGCGCTCGTGACCGAGACCGTCATGGTCGATGAACCCGATCCGTAGACCGTGCTCTTCGAGAAGGACACCGACACCCCCGAGGGCTGGCCCGAGGCGGACAGCGACACCTGCTGCAGCGAGCCTGAATCGGTCACCGACGCCGTGACATTCGTCGAAGACCCGATCGCCACGGTGCCCGACGCCGGGCTCAGCGACAGGGCGAAGGACTGTGGCACCGGCGAGCACACCAGATCGGCGTCAAAGCCCGTGCCGTCGGCGAACTGCGCCAGCTGGGGCTGGGAGCCGGTGAACGACGTAGACTGGCACGTGTTGCTCGCCGTCGTGGACGACCCGGCGCCCGCCACCCACACCGGCGAGCCGGTGAGCGGGTACTGAGCGGTGAACTCGGGCGCCCACGCCGATGCGTAACTCGAGGCCGTCCCGCCGTTGTACCCGCCCGTGATCGTCTGCCAGTCGCTGGGGGACGAGTAGACGCCCACCGACGGAACCCCCTGGCTGCGCAGGTAGTCGACAGCCCCCTGCAGGTCGGCGGCGTTGGACGTGCCGTTGCCGTTCCAGGAGTTGGCGATCTCGACGTCCAGCCACCAGGCCAGGCTGCTGGCTCCGCTCACCGAAGCGGCGGCCGTGCTCAGCGCGTTCTTTGCGGCGTGCCACCCGTAGTCGTAGGCGCAACCCGGATCCGTGGTCGATGCACTGTTCTGGCACAGCGCCGGGTCCGAGGCTCCCGAGGTGGGCCAGTAGAAGCTGCTGTGCGGTGCCGGGTTGGCGGTGTTGGCGTACAAGCCTGGCGCGTAGGCCAGCCCCGACGCCCAGCTGTACTCGGCCGTGAGACACGGATTGGCCGACCACGGCAGCCCGTCGGTGACCCCGACCACGCCGAATTGGCCGCCCTGTCCGGTGACGGTCGTCCCGCCGCCCGACGTGCACTGCGGGTAGGACACGTCGTGGCCCACGGCACCGCCAGGGGGGGCGCTCGCCGCGGCCCGAGCGGGCGCGGACGCAAAGAGCGTGACCGCCAGGGCAGCGGGCACGCCATAACGAACCAACAACCGCGACATCGACATCCTCCAGTGGGCGTGCTCGCCGTCGATGCGGAGCCGCCGAGCGCGCCCAGTTACCCGCCGCCAGACCGGGGAGAGCCTAAGCGGCCTCCCCTAGGGCCGAAAGACCTTTCTTGTCCGTGGCAACGTCTCGGCCGATGGCGGTGGGTGAGGCCGTCGGCGTAGGCGTCTGGCAACGGACCTGACGAAACGGCCCGTGCGGGCCTTCCACGAGTGCGCAGCCGACCCTCGACTAGAGCCGGGTGTAGCGGACGTCGAAGTCGTGCTCCCAGTCTCCTGCAGACGAGCGCTTCTGCCACTCACCGACGATCTCGTCTCGTTCCGAGCTGACAGTCGCATCGAAGCGCTGGGAGAACTCGGGGTTGTTCCGCCACATGCGCCACTCGGCGCCGGCCACGGTCATCTCGTAGACCCGGGAGACTCCCCGGTTGTCCGTGTACAGCGCCGTGTAGCCGGCGAGAGCCTCGTCACGGCCGATCACCCACGTCGCCGCTGGGGGTCCGGAGCGCTCGACGACCTGGCGCATGGCCAGGAGGCCGCCCTCCTCGATCGCCCGGACCTCGACACGCCCGTGCACCTCCGCATCCTGGTCCGGCAGGAAGGCGGCTCTCGAGAGCGTCATGTCCCAGTCGCCGATCAAGAAGGCGAGCTCGGACAGACTGGGGTTGCGGAGCTCGTCAGACATTGCTTCAACCCTCTCCCGCCGTCATGGAGGTGGAGACGTCAGCGGTCTCCGAGATTCATCGCTCGGACGCACGCCGGCGGCGGATGGGTCGTCAGGGAAACGACACCGGCTTTCCGCACAAGGGACATACAAAGGGCCGGCGCTTGGCCCGTGCTCGGACGATGGCGTAATACGCGTACGGGAAGCCCAGAGCGGGTATCTCCCGCGTCGCTTCCACCTCCTCGTGAACCGGGCATTGTCCGGTGCGGACCTCGACTTCCGTCTTCGCCATTCGCTTCCCTCCTCGTGCCGTGACAGCCGGATCCCGAACTCGTCACCGCCTGATGGGCAGCCAACTGAAGCGGCGCAGTGCCACCGCCAGACCGCCGATCCCCCACGCCGCCAGGACGAGCAGATCGCCACCGGAGAACCCGGCGCCGCGGGTGAAGGGGTTGTAGGCAGTGAGGAGTGCGGCCGCCAGGTGCTTCACCGGGAAGATGTTGGCCACGTCGACGAGCCAGTGGGGCAGGATCGACGACGGGACGAACACACCAGAGATGAAGTACAGAGGCAGCATCACCGCCTGGGTGATCGGTTGGGCTGCCTCGTCGTTGTGGATCACCGAGGTCAGCGCGTAACCCAGACAGCAGAACACCGCTGCCCCGAGCATCACCGTGACCACGAGGGCCGGAGCCGTACGACCCGGGACATGGGCCCGGTAGATGAGCCACCCGAGGGTCAGCAACACACCGGTGATGAGCAGCGCGGTCACGATGGCGGTGACCACCCGCGCCGCGATGACGGACCCGGCGGCGATGGGCGTGGCCCGCCGGCGCTTCAGGACCCCGCTCTCACGCTGGACGGTGACCGAGATCACCAGGTTCACGAACGAAGCGGCGATGATGCCGAGGGCCATGATGCCCGGCACGTAGTAGACGCTCGTCTTGATCTTGCCGCCCGGCACAGCCACGTGGTTGCTCCCGCCGAACACCGAGGCGAAGATCACGAGGAAGAGCACGGGAAGCGCCAGTGTGAAGAAGCGGGATTGACGGTTTCGGAAGAAGGCCAGCAGGTCGTAGTGGGCCTGGTGGAACGTGAGGCGCAGCGCCGCAGCTGCGTTGCCCTCGGCCGTGGGCGGCGCTGCTCCCGCAGAGGAAACGGTCACGACACGGCCCCGTGGTGTTCCTCGGTGAGGGCCAGGTACACGTCCTCGAGGCTGGGCCGGCGCACCTCGAGATCGGCGAGGTCCAGGTCTCGCTCCTCTGCCCAGTGCACGAGCGGACCGAGCACCTTCAAGGGGACCGGCGCTCGCAGCAGGAGCTGGGCGCCGAAGCGCTCCACGACCGCCTGCTGTACCTCGGGCGGCAGGTCGTGCTCGGTGACCGGCGACGGCAGGCTGAAGTGGATCTCGGCGGCGGCGTGCTCGCGCCCGGCCAGGTTTGCCGGGGTGCCCTCGGCCACGATTCGTCCCTCCGAGAGCACGGCCACCCGGTCGGCCAGGTGCTCGGCTTCGTCCATGTAGTGGGTGGTGAGGAACACCGTCACGCCGAGGGATCGGAGGCCCGAGATCATGTCCCACGACGCCCGGCGCGCCGACGGGTCGAATCCGGTGGTGGGCTCGTCGAGGAACAGCAGCTCAGGATCGCCGACGAGGGCGAGCGCCACGTCCAGGCGGCGGCGCTGGCCGCCCGACAGCCGGGTGGCGGTGCTGTCGGCCCGGTCGGCCAGGCCGACCAGCTCGAGCGTCTCGGCGACGGGCCGAGGCGCCGGGTAGTAGCCGGCGTAGAGGCGCAGGCACTCGGCCACGGTCAGGTCGTGCTCGGGCTCCGACTCCTGGAGCACGACGCCGATCCGCGCCCGCCACGACGCGTCGGCTCGAGCCGGGTCGACGCCGAGGACCCGTACTTCACCACCGCTGCGCCGGCGGTAGCCCTCGAGGATCTCGACGGTGGTCGTCTTGCCGGCACCGTTGGGGCCCAGGAAGGCAAACACCTCCCCTCGGTGGACCAGCAGGTCGATCCCCCGCACCGCTTCGAAGGGGCCGTAGCGCATGCGCAGGTCGGATACCTCGATGACGGCCCCGTCCTGAGCAGTCTCCACCCTCGCCTCACTCCGGGTAGCCCCGACCGGAGCCGTCCGTCACGGCCTCCAAGCGCACCCGCCGACGAAATTATCCGTCTCGCCTGCGCTGGGGAATGGTCTTTTTTCGGGACCGGCTTCCTGACCGGCCGGGGCCCCGGCCCCTGCCCCATCGGGCGCGGAACCCGCCGGCTCCCCCACGAAACGCGCTGGCCGGGCCAGGCCCGGTACGACATGTTGGCCGAACGTTGCCGAAGTGAGCCCGTTTTGCCGCCAATTGCTTCAAATCGTGACGGATTAGGTAAGTTTCCAGGCATCGGGTACGCGATGGACGTGAGCCAATTGGGCATTCACATGGTCCGCTCATGACGCGCCAACGCCTCCACCCGCGGGTCCACGACCAGGGGCACCCCGAGCTGCCCGATCTGGCGCGCTCCGAGGTGGTCATGGGGGTCGAGTTCGACACCACCGGGGCGTCTCCGACCGAGTCGGCCGTGCACGAATGGTTGACCCAGCGCGCCGGGAGCAGGCCCCGGCTCCTGGGGCCGGACTGTGGCGCTCTCGACGTGACGCCCGAACGCCTGAGGGTCAGCTGGGGGCGCCAGCCGCACGACGGCTTCGCCTCCTACGACGACATCTGGCCGGTCTTCGCCGACGACCTCGAGAACTTCGAGGCCTTCGTACGAGGGCAGGGGCTCCGGCACCTCCCCGTGGAAGGGTGCGAGCTGACCTACGTCAACCCGCTGGCGCCGGGCCAGGACTGGCGGCGTCGAGGCGTGCTCGAACGCCTGCTCTTGCAGTGGGCGCACGTCGATCCCACCGAGACGTTGCTACCGACGCCGGAGGAGGTCCAGAGCGGCACGCGCTACAAGATCCGCGGCCAGGACGGTGCTGCGGTGGGCCGGCTGTACGTCACGGTCGATTCCGTATGGCTCGAGACCCCCGAGCCGATGATCTTGGTCACGCTGACGGCGCACGGTCGGCCGGTCGGAGAAGGAACCGACGGAATACGGGCGTTCTTCGACACTGGCTTCGAGTGGATCGTCCGGGGGTTCGCCGCCTTGACGAGCACAGAGGCGCAGCTGCCCTACTGAGTTTCGTCAGACCTCGATTTCACCAGCCTGGACTTCACCAGGCCGTGCAGCCGTTCTGATCCGGCGCGTTGGGCTGCATGCGCATGGCGATCACGATCTGCTCGTCGGGGCTGGCCGCCCACTCCGGGCCGAATGCCGCCTGGCCGCCGTAAGAGATCCAGTTGGACTCCGAGATGCCCAGCCCGCCGGAGAACTCCGTCCCTTGCACGTGCCAGTTGCCGCGCTCTTCACACATGTTCACCCTCGACCAAGCGGCGCGTTCCTCGGGCGTCACCGGGTCGACCCACTGGTTCGAGGCGGTGGCAGATGGAGCCGGGTGCGGCGGTGGCGAAGCGGCGTTGGCAGTGTTGGAGAGGAAGGCCAGCAACACCACCGCACCCGAACCCTGCGACGCCGTGTGGTGTCGAGGGGCGTGCTGGCGCGACAAGACGAAGCTGTGCGGAGCCGCCTGTGCCAGCCAGACCGAGGCGAGCACCGGTCCGGCGAGCAGCATCCGGGTCAAGGGGGCGCGCGTCACCTGAGGGGAGGGCTTCCGGGCACGTGGGCGCGCGTCAGTAGAGGGAGGGGTTCCGGGCAATAGGCGGTGCCCTACCCCGGCGCCGGCTCGCCTACTCCCCTTGCCCGGCCTGCCCCCGAGCGGCGACGCCCCTGGTCAGAGGTACCATGCGCCCCGAAAGCGCCCACGAATAACAGGGCGCGTCCGTCTACGCTCGCACCGTGAGCAACACCAGGTCGATCGGCCGGGAGCCTCCCCGGCCGACGGCGTGGTCGTCGGGGGCCAGCCTGGCCTCTCGCACGGCGGCGGCCGGGCGGCGCCGGCTCACCAACCTTCTCGGGGGGCCGGACCGGACGAGGGTCATCGTCGTGCTGGCGTGCGTGCTGGCGCTCGCCAGTGCCGACGCAGCCACCGTCGGGGCGTCGGCCACCGCCTTGCGTCAGTCGCTCAAGATCGACAACACCGACATCGGCCTGCTCGTCGCCGTGAGCTCGCTCGTGGGCGCGGTCGCATCCGTCCCCTTCGGGATGCTCGCCGACCGGGTTCGCCGCACCCCGACGCTCGGGTTCGCAGTGGCCCTGTGGGGAGTGGCCATGTTCTTGAGCGCCACCGCGCACACGTTCGGGGGCCTGCTGTTCTGGCGGCTGTGGCTGGGCGTGGTGACCGCGGCGGCAGGCCCGGCGGTGGCGTCACTGGTCGGGGACTACTTCCCGGGAGCCGAGCGCGGCAAGATCTACAGCTACATCCTGACCGGCGAGCTCATCGGCGCCGGCTTCGGCTTCGCCGTGACCGGCGACATCTCGGCGCTGTCGTGGCGGGCGGCGTTCGTGATCCTCGGCCTCGTCGCCTTCCCGCTTTCGCTGGCCTTGTTCCGGCTCCCTGAGCCCGTCCGCGGCGGAGCCCGGGCTCTGCCCGCCGAGGGCGCCGACACCGCCGCTGCTCCGCCGAGCCGGGCACCGGCGGTTCCGGGCGGGCCGTCCCACGCGGAGGGCGCCCCGACCACCTCGGCGGTGCCGGCCGCGGACGAGGGGCCTCAGGTCACCGACGCCCAGCGCCTGGCGGCCGAGCGCGGCATCCAATCCGATGCCCGGCTGGTCGCCCAGGCGAGAAAGCCGCGCATGGGCCTCATCTCCGCCGTGCGCTACGTGCTCGAGGTGCGGACGAACGTGGCGCTCATCGTGTCGAGCGCCTGCGGGTACTACTTCCTGGCCGGTGTCCAGACCTTCGGCGTCGAGTTCGTCCGCGGCCACTACCACGTGAACGCGGCGCTGGCCAACCTGCTCATGATCGCCGTCGGCGGCGGCGCCGCCGTGGGAGTCATGACCGCCGGGCCCCTCGGCGACAGGTGGCTGCACAACGGCCGGCTCACGGCACGCGTCACGCTTCCCGCCGTGGCCGCCACCCTCACCGTCGTGCTCTTCATTCCCGCCCTCATCACGACGAGCATCCTCACGGCGCTGCCCTACGTCATCTTCGCCGCCATGGCACTGTCCGCGCAGAACCCTCCAATCGACGCGGCGCGCCTCGACATCATGCCGGCTCAGTTGTGGGGCCGCGCCGAAGGCATACGTACCTTCCTGCGCACCGGCGCCCAGGCCCTCGCTCCTCTGCTCTTCGGCGTCGTGTCGGACTACCTCGGCCTGACCACCACCTTCTACATCATGTTGCTTCCTCTGGCGGCGAGCGCCTTCTTCCTCTTCCGAGCCCGCACGAGCTATCCCCGGGACGTGGCCACCGCGGCCGCCGCTTCCGCCCCCGCCCTGGCCGCCTGACGAAGGCAGGGGCCGGCCTCGACGAACGCCACCACCACATCGGCGCCCCTCGCCGAGTTCAGCCGGCGCGGTCCTAAGGTGCGGCCATGGCCGACATCGACACCTTGCTCGCCGCCAACCACAGCTACTCCCGTTCCTTCGCGTCTCTGCCTGAGCCGAGGCCCAGCCGCCACGTCGCCGTGGTGAGCTGCATGGACACACGGCTCGACGTGCGCGGCGCGCTGGGGCTGGGCATCGGTGAGGCGCACATCCTTCGCAACGCCGGTGGCCGGGTGACCGACGACGTGCTGCGCAGCCTGGCGTTGTCCACCAACGCCTTCGGCGTGGACGCCGTGGTGCTCATGCAGCACACCCGGTGTGGCCTGGCGGGCGTCACCGATGCCGAGCTGCGGTCGGACACCGGCGCCGAGGTGGAGTTCCTCGCCTTCTCGGACCATTCGGAAGCTCTCCAGCACGACATCGGGGTCATCGCCGGCACGCCGTTCCTCGACGGCGTGCGAACCATCGCCGGATGGCTGTTCGACGTCGACACCGGCGTGGTCTCCGAGCTTCACCGCCGGCATCGGCGGTGACGTGTCCGGCCACCGGGCTCGAGCGAAAGCTCTCACAAACTCGCGGGCTCGCAGGTTTGCCCGGACCCGGGGCCGGGAAGACGAGGTTCAAATGGGAGCCGGCCCCGCCCCTCAGGTGCTGGTCGTACATCAGCTCGGGCCCGGAGACCTGGAACCGGCAGGATGAACATCGTTGTGGTGGCGGGAGCTGCGCTTCTCGTGGCGGGCACACCCCTCGGCATCGTGCTGTGGCGTGGCCCGACGATGGCGGCACTGGTGATCTACGAGGTGTTGAGCGCAATCACCGTCGTTGTGCTCGTCCTCATGGCCGAGGGTTTCGGCCGCAGCGGCGAATTCGAGCTGCCCGCGCTCATGGCACTGCTGCTCTTCGCCGGGGGCCTCGTCTTCGCCAGAGCACTGGAGCGGTGGCTGTGACGGTGCTGCAAGACGTCGTCACGGACGTGCTCCTGGGAGTGGCTGAGGTCCTCGTGATGACCTCGTCTCTCGGCTGAGCGCCGGGACTCCGATCAGGCTTACACGATGCGGTATCCGACCCCGCGGGCCGTCTCGATGCGCACGGCGGCACCGGCGAGCTTGGCACGAAGGCGCGCCACGTGGACCTCGATGGTGTTGGACCCCACGGCGTCGGCTTCCTGGCTCCACACCTGCACGGCGATGGTCCGCCGGTCCACTACGGCCGGACTGCGCCGCATCAGCAGCTCGAGGATCCCCATCTCCGTGGCCGTCAGCGCCGGATGGCCGCCGCCTGCGGTCACCTCGCGGGTGGCCGGGTCGAGGACGACGTCGCCGACGGTGAGCCGCGGCGGGTGGACGGCGCGGGGCCGGCGCTGCAGGGCGCGCAGACGGGCGAGGAGCTCCGAGAAGTCGAAGGGCTTCACCAGGTAGTCGTCGGCCCCCTCGTCGAGGCCGGTGACCCGGTCGGCGGCGGTGTCCTTGGCGGTGAGCATGAGCACGGGCACCGACGATCCCCTTCGGCGGAGCGCCTGGAGGACCTCCAAGCCGGACGCACCCGGCATGCGCCAGTCCAGCACCGCCACTTGGTAGTCATAGGAGCGCAGGTACTCGAGGGCCTGGGTGCCGTCGGCGACGGCGTCCACCACGTAGCCGCTCTCCCGCAATCCTCGTTCGAGCACGCTGCGCAGGCCCGGATCGTCCTCGGCCACGAGCAGGCGCACGAGGAGGAGGTCTAGCCGAGGAGGCGATGCCCGGGCGCGCGGGGTCGCTTCCTAGAATTGCGGCTTCATACAACCGCAAGGACGTCGCTCGACACTGGTGGGAGGAGCGGCGACCGCCCCAGGTGGTCCTCGGAGGAGCATGACCCCGTCAAACCAGCGCGCCCGCAGGCAGCCCGGGGGCGGCGGCGCGCCCACCCCGGCCCGTGGTGCCGCCCGGCCCACCCGGAGCCGTCCCGCCCCCCGCCCCGCCCCGCCGCCTGCGCATCCCTGGGCCCAGCCTCCGCCCCGGGCGCTGTGGATGGCGGGATGGGCGCTGCTCCCGCTGCGGGCCTTCCTGGGAATCACCTTCTGCTTCGCCGGGCTGCAGAAGCTGGCCAATCCCGCCTTCTTCGAGGCGTCCAATCCCATCTCGATCCAGGCCCAGTTGCACGGCGCCCTCCGGCGCAGCCCGGTGCACGCGCTGCTCTCGCCGCTGGTGCACGTGGCTGTGCCCCTCGGAGTGCTCATCGCCCTGGCCGAGCTCGCCATCGGCGCAGGCACGTTGCTCGGCCTGTGGGCACGCGTCGCCGCCGTCGGAGGAGCGGTGCTGTCGTTCTTCTTGTTCCTCACCGTGAGCTTCCATTCGAGCCCCTACTACACCGGCGCCGACATCGTCTTCCTCTTCGCCTGGCTGCCGTTGGTGCTCACCGGTTCCGGCGGCGTGCTCTCGCTCGACGCCTATCTGGCCGAGCGCACGCGTCGGGCCGCCGGGGCCGAGCCGTCGGCGGTCGTCCCGATCCCCTTCGCCGTCGTCCGGCGCGTGTGCGGCGCCTTCGACGCCGGGCGCTGCACGATGCGCCACGGCGCCCCCTGCGAGCCCGCACCGTGTCCGTTCCTGGCGGCGCGCCCACCCCGGCCGCCTCGGCTGGCCGAGCGGGAGCTCGACCGTAGCACCTTCACGACCAAGGGCGTCGCCGCCGCCGCAGCCGGTCTGGCTGCCCTCGTGACAGGAGGCGCTGCCGCAGCGGCGGGCCGTCTCGCCGGGGGCAGCTCCACCGCCCCATCGACGCCGGGGCTCTCGCCGAGGCGCACCGGGTCGCCGTCACCGACCACGCCGACGTCTCGGCCACCAGGCGGCGGATCGGGTCCCCCGGCCGGTGCCAAGCCGCCCGGCACCGCTCTGGGCCCGGCCACCGCCGTCCCGGTGGGCGGGGCGGCCTCGTTCAACGATCCCGCTACCGGAGACCCGTCGCTGGTGGTGCAGCCGCAGTCGGGGACCTTCCTCGCCTTCGACGCCGTGTGCCCGCACGCCGGGTGCACGGTGGAATGGGACCCGGCGGCCAAGTTCTTCGTCTGCCCGTGTCACGGTTCGGAGTTCAACGGGCGCACGGGGGCGGTCGAGACCGGACCGGCCGCGACGGGCCTGGCGCCCATCGCCATTGCCGAGGGGCCCGACGGGCAGCTCTACGCCAAGTGAGCCCGGTCCGCCCCGGGGCGGGGCAGGGCCAGGCGTGCGGCCTAACTTTCGTCGCGCTGGTTGGCGGTGTCGGCGGCCACGTCCATCGGCCCGGCGCCGGTGGCCGGCGGCAGCGCCGCCTGGGGCAGCACCTCGCCGGCGCCCTGCCCGGCCTGGGTGATCACCTCGAGGATCTCGGCCCCCACCAGCTCGTTGCGCTCGAGCAGTGCGTCGCGGAGGGCTTCGACGACCTGGCGGTGCTCTTCCAGCATGGCGTGCACCCGGGCCTTGGCGTCGTTGAGCATCCGCTCCACCTGGTCGCGCTCACGGTCGCTCGAGAGCACCCTGGCCACCACGTTGCCGGCCGTGGGGGCGTCCACCGCCGACAGGGCGACCAGGCTGTCTCCCATGCCGAAGGCGCCCACCATCTGACAGGCGGCGTTGGTGGCGGCCTGCAGGTCACTGGCGACCCCCGAGCTCGTCTCGCCGAAGAAGATCTCCTCGGCGACGAGCCCGCCCAGCGAGATGTCGATCAATGCCTCGAGCTCGGAGCGGGTCTGCGTGAAGCGCTCCTCGGAGTCCGAGTGGGCCAGCAGCCCCAGCGCCTGTCGACGCTTCACGATGGACAGCACCTCGAGCTTGCGGCCCGTCCCCACCAGCCAGGCCACTGTGGCGTGGCCGGACTCGTGGGTGGCGATGGTGCGCCGCTCGGCCTCGGTGTACTCGACCGGCTGGGCCAGGCCGATCTCCTCGGTCATCTTCGCCTTCTGCAGGTCGACCCAGGACAGGCGCTGTGCGCCGCGCCGCAGCGCCCACACGAGCGCCTCGTCGAAGAGGTGCTCGAGCATGACTGGCGTGTAGCCGGCGGTGAGCGCGGCGAGCGTGTCGCGGCGGTCCGGGTCGTCGATCTCGGGCTCGTGCGCCTTCTTGGTCAAGTAGTAGTCGATGATGTCGCGCCGTCCCGAGCGCGACGGCAGGTCGAAGTAGATGGTGCGGTCGAAGCGGCCGGGACGGAGCAACGCCGGGTCCAGGTCACTGGCGCGGTTGGTGGCCCCGATCACGAGGATGTTGGCCGTCGCCGTGGCCTTCTTGCGCAGCTGACGGCTGTAGGGCAGCCACGAGTTGACCATGTCGACGAAGCGTCCCCGCACCCGGGCCCAGAACGGCGGCGTGTCGAAGGACTGGAGCTGGATGAGCAGCTCGTTCACCACCCCGCTGATACCTTCGGACCGTCCCGAGCCCATGCCGCTCCGCGACGTGCCGATGGCGTCGATCTCTTCGATGAAGCCGATGGCGCCGCCCTCTCGCAAGGCGTACTTGCGCAGGGCCCTGAAGTAGGAGCGGATCTTGCGGTTGGTCTGCCCGTAGAACATCGACTGGAACGCCGATGCCGACACGAACAGATACGGCACGCCGGCTTCTTTGGCCATGGCCTTGGCCATGTACGTCTTGCCCGTCCCGGGCGG
>DMNK01000078.1:13626-14538 GCA_003453695.1 Acidimicrobiaceae bacterium
TTGCCCGTCCCGGGCGGGCCCTCGAAGAGCAACGCCCGGCGGGGCGAACCGCCCATGCGCTCGGCGAAGGTCTTGTGGGCGAGGAAGAGGTTCAGGCTCTTCACCACTTCCTCGACGACGGTGCCGGCACCGCGCACGTCCTCGAAGCGGGTGTCGATCTCGCTGGGACGGTACAGCACGTGCGGCGAGCGTCCGGCGCCGATGAGCGGCCCGGCCATGACCGCCACGAGCACCACCATCAAGAGGATGGCGGGCACGAAGGGCACCATGGCGGCCGGGATGTGCGGAAACACGATGACCCGGTTCGGGTAGAGCAGGGCACGGACCAGCAGCCACACCGCCACCGGAACGAGGATCAGCGCCAGCCGCCGCAGACGACCCTGGCGGGCCCGCTCCCGGCTCGTCCCCACATCGGCGTCGCCGGACCCGATCACGCTCGTCCCGCTGAGTGAGGAAATCGCAAGGTCCTTCGTGCGCTGAGTGATCCCCATAACCACAGAACGTAAACCCGGCCACAAAGCTTGCGAAGATCATTTCACGCTCCGTGAGTGACCGACCGCCCTCCGAATACCACGGGGAGTGCTGAGGCCACGGCCACGGAGCGCCATTTCACAGGGAACCGAAAGGCGGCCTTCATGGTCGGTTCAGAAGGCTCGGGGAGCATGGAGGGCGAAGTGAGCGCCCTGTCGACCCCTCCCCAGACTGCAGCTGCCGCCCGCCGGCGTGATCTCGCCCTGGCCCGCCCGCGCACGGCAGCACGCTGGATCGCCGCGGCGGCGACCCTCGCCGCCGCCGTCGTCACCGGCGTCGTCGCTCACGAGCTCCCGGGGAAGGCGTCCACCTCCTCCGGGAGCACCTCTTCCTCAGGATCGTCGAGTGGCACCAGCGCCTCGAGTGACGGAGGCGCGTCGA
>DMNK01000078.1:14687-24724 GCA_003453695.1 Acidimicrobiaceae bacterium
CGAGTGACGGAGGCGCGTCGAGCGGGTCCGGTTCCTCGAGCGGGTCCGCGGCTGTCTCACCGACCACGGCTCCTCCGACGGTGATCTCGGGCGGATCGAGCGTGCGATGCCCTCGGCGCCCCCCGCCACGACGGCACCCACCGGCACAGCTGCCCCCGCTCGGCCCCAGGTGGCGGTGGCCCGCCACCAGGCGCTCGGCACGGATGTGGTGCTGGCCATGACGGAACCCGAGCTGGTCCCCGAGGCCAACGCGGTGCTCGAGGGCGAGCTCGAGGCCATCGACCGCTGCTGCAGCCGGTTCCGGGCAGATGCCGAGATCGGTCTTCTCCACGGCGCTCGGGGTCGGTGGGTGGACGTGAGCCCACTGCTGTTCGAAGCGTTGCGGGTGGCCCTGGATGTCGCCGAATACACCGGGGGTGCCGTCGACCCCACGGTGGGGGCGGCCATGGAGCGGCTCGGGTACGACCGCGATTTCAAGGCGGTCGCCCACCGTGGACCGCCCACACCAGCGGCGCAGCCGGCGCCAGGTTGGTGGACGGTGGAGCTGGACCAACGAGGCAGGCGTGCCCGGGTCCCGGACGGCGTCACGCTGGACCTGGGCTCGAGCGCCAAGGCCCTCGTCGCCGATCGCATCGCCGCCGGCGTGGGCGCCCTCGGCACCGGGGTCGTGGTGAGCGTGGGCGGAGACGTCTCCATCGCCGGCCCGGCGCCCCTGGCGGCCTGGACCATCGGCATCGCCGACGACAGCGGCGACGGGGAGGGCGTGGAAGCGGTGGTGTCGATGACCGAAGGAGGCCTCGCCACCTCGAGCACGGCGTCGCGTTGGTGGATGCGCGGCGCTCGTCGCGTCCACCACATCCTCGATCCCCGCACCGGCGACAGTGCCCTGGCCGTGTGGCGCCTCGTCACCGTGGCCGCCTCGAATTGCGTGCTCGCCAACGCCGCCAGCACGGCGGCGGTGGTGTGGGGCTTCGAGGCGCCCGACCGACTGGAAGGGATGGGGCTGCCCGCACGCCTGGTCGGCCACGACGGTGTCGTCGTCACCACGCCCGGCTGGCCCGGGCGATGAGGGCCGCGTCTACAGGCCGCTGAACCGCCGATGACCACGCAAACGCTCTGGTACCTCACCCGGTCCACCGGGATCGTGGCCATGGTGCTCCTCACCGGCACCATGGTCCTCGGCGTGCTCACCACGGGGCGCTTCGCCACCCGAGCCTGGCCGCGCTTCGCCTGGCAGGACCTGCACCGCCGGGCGTCGCTCCTGGCGGTCGTCTTCCTCGGCCTGCACATCGCCACGACGATCGCCGACGGGTACGTGCCCATCGGCTGGGTGTCCGCCATCGTGCCCTTCACGTCGTCGTACCGGCGCCTGTGGCTGGGCCTCGGAACCCTCGCCGTCGACATGCTGCTGGCGGTTGCGCTCTCCAGCCTCGTGCGCACCCGCATCCGCGCCCGGAGCTGGCGGGCGCTGCACTGGCTCGCCTACCTCTGTTGGCCTCTGGCCGTGGCCCATGGCATCGGCATCGGCACCGACGCCGGCACGCAGTGGGTGCTCGTCGTGGTGGCGTCCTGCGTGGCAGCGGTGGTGGGTTCGGTGGCATGGCGGCTGCGCCCCGCCCGGGCGGTGTCGGCGGGCCCGTGACCACCACCACCACCACTCTGCGGAGCACGAGCCGGCTGCTCGCCGTCGCCGACAACGGGGGCGGGCCGGACCTCGACACCCACGTGCAGGTCCATGGAGATCCGCCGCGACTCACCGGGGCGGCGGCCCGCGACGGGGTGTTGGGCGCCCTGTCGCGCTCGGGGGTCACCGGACGGGGCGGCGCCGGGTTCCCGACCACCCGCAAGGTCGACCTCCTCGCCCGGCAACGCCGCCGCCCGGTGCTCTTGGTGAACGCCATGGAAGGCGAGCCCGCCAGCGCCAAAGATCGCGTGCTCCTCGAACGCGCCCCCCATCTCGTCCTCGACGGCGCCCAGGTGACCGGGGCGCTCATCAGGGCCGACCACATCGTGCTCTGCATCCCCGCCGAGCACGGCGGTGCCGCCCACGCCGTGCAGGTCGCCCTGGCAGAACGGGCTCGACGGCGCATCGACGCGCTGCACGTGGAGCTCGCCGCCCCTCCCGCCCGCTATGCCGCCGGCGAGGAGTCGGCACTCGCCGATTGGGCCGCAGGAGGCAGCGGGCTCCCCATGTTCCGTCCCGACAAGGGCGTGCCCATGGCCGTGCGACGAAGTCCGGTGCTGGTGCAGAACGCCGAGACATTGGCCCATGTGGCACTGGTGGCACGTCACGGCGACGCCTGGTACCGCTCGGTCGGCGCGCCGGACGCACCGGGCACCACGCTCGTCACGGTCACCGGCGCCGTGCAACGGCCCGGCGTCATGGAGGTCGAACTGGGCACGCCCGTCGGCCATATCCTCGCCTGGGCCGAGGTCCGCCGGCAGCCGGGAGGCGTGCTCCTCGGTGGCTACGGGGGCGCGTGGATCGAAGGCAGCGACCTCGACGTGCCGTTCTCCCCCGCCGCGCTGCGCGAACGCGGTGCGGCCGTGGGCGCCGGGGTGATCGGGGTCCTGCCCGCCGGCGCCTGCGGGCTGGCCGAGACGGCGCGCCTGGTCGCCTACCTCGCCGACGAGAGTGCGGGCCAGTGCGGGCCGTGCACGTTCGGCTTGCCCGCCGTGGCCGAGGACCTCGACCGCCTGGCGATGGGCGCCGCCGACCCGGCCCTGCTCGAACGGCTCCGGCGTCGTCTCGAGGTGATCCCCGGGCGGGGGGCCTGCGGGCTCCCCGACGGCGCGGTGCGCCTGGCGCACAGCGCGCTGCGGGTCTTCGCTTTCGACGTCGCCAACCACGCCCGCCGGCGCCCGTGCCCCGGTTGGGCGCACCGGCCCACGTTCCCCACACCGGGGGTGCGCCGGATGTCGCTGTGGACGACGGGGACGAGACGGTGACCGAGCAGCACCTGCGCGTCGACCCCGTCGCCTGTGACGCCTTCGGCTACTGCGCCGAGCTGCTCCCCGAGCTGGTGGCGCTGGACGAATGGGGCTATCCCGTCGTATCGGACCGAGCGGTGCCCCCGGCGCTCCTCGATCTCGCCCGTCGAGCCGTGGCCGAGTGTCCGCGCCGGGCCCTGTCGCTGGCGGCGGGGAAACCTTCCGTCACGCCCAAGCGGGTGCGCCTCGCCTCGTCGCGCCGCTGAGGACTGCCGGCCGTCGGGCCGTCACGTCGCCCCCTCCGAGCGGGACAGGTCACTCGTCGATGTTCTTCCAGTGCGGCCTGCCGAAGAGGCGGCCCAGCCGGGCCGTGAGGGACCTCCCCTCCTCCTTGGCCAGGTCGACCTCGACGACGGGCGGTCCCTCGGGAGGGGGCAGAGACTCGGCTTCGTCGTCGGTCAGCGAGGTGCGCACCACCGTGGTCGTGATGTCCGTGATCTGCTCGCGGTCGACGAAGCGGAGCCCGTGCGCCGTCTTGACGGAGATCCCGTCGAACAGGTCGAACTCGGGGATCTGGAGCACGTGGTGCACCTCGCCGAACCGGGTTCCGGACGCGCTCACGACGGGCGTCCCGACCTCGAGGCCAAGATATGAGACCGGAGTTCCGTCTTCCACGGGTCTGCCCTCCCGCTCGGTCCGAGAAGATCCCCGAGGAGACTACGGCGCCGGGCTCGGTGCCGTCTCGAGCCGGGACAACCCGACGGCGTTCGCCGGAGATCCCTGGACGCGGGCAGGCCGACCGAATATGAAGGTGGGGCTGCTCGACAGGCGAGGTGACGAGGAGGGCTCGGCATGTCCACCGAAGAGAACAAGGCCCTGGTCCGGCGATGGTTGGAGGACGTCGACACCGGCGACGTCGGGGTGGTCGACAAGTACGTGGCCTCTTCGCTCGTCGACCACAACCCCCCGCCGTTCCAGACCGAGCCGGGCTTCGAGGGGGCGAAGCAAGCCTTTTCCTACGCGCTCGGCGCCTTTTCCGACTTCCGCCACGAGGTGAAGCAGCAGATCGCCGAGGGCGACTACGTGGTGACCCGCGTGACCGGTTACGGCACCCACAGCGGCGAGTTCCTGGGCATCCCGGCCACGGGACGCGAGGTGCAGATGGAGGGCATCGCCATCCACCGGATCGTGGACGGCCAGCTGGTGGAGCACTGGGCCCAGGTGGACTCGACGAGCCTGCTCGTCCAGCTCGGGGCGATCCCGCCTCCCGGCCAGCCGCCGGCCTGATCGCCGATCTCAGCTGCTGGCGGCTCGCACCCCTCGGCGGTACAGCCCGGGGACGAGCGCCCGGGCCACGGGGGCCAGGCGGGCGACGACGGTGGCGTCGATGTCGAGGCGCCGTCCCCCGACGCGTTCGAGCAGCAGGCGCGACACCTGCTCCTCGGTGCGGCGGACCGCCTTGGGGGGCATGCGCATCCCACCTTCGACCGCCCCCGACCCCATGGCCGTGGGCACCCATCCCGGGTACAGCACGTGTAGGTGCACGCCCGATCCTTCGATGCCCATGGCCAGGGCCTCGGTGAAGGCGCTCAGCGCCGCCTTCGACGCCGAGTAGGCCGGCTCGCCCGGGCTGGGGGCGCGCCCGCTGTCGGAGGAGACGTTCACGACGGCCCCGCGCCGGCGCTCCAGCATGCCGGGCAGGACGGCGAGGGTGCCCGCCACGGCACCGAAGTAATTGGTGTCCATGACGCTGCGGTACTTGGAGAGCCCCTCCTCGTCTCGGGGCTCGCCCACACCGGCGTCGTTGACGAGCAGGTCCACCCGCCCGTGCTCGCGCTCGATCTCCCCCAGCAGCGTCGTGAAGGCCTCGGTGTGCGAGACGTCGCACACCCGCGTGGCCGATGGCGACGACGCCTTTCGGAGCTGCTCCTCGAGCTCCTCGAGCAGTTCCCGGCGGCGGGCGACGCCCACCACGACGGCGCCGGCGCGGGCCAGGTCCCCGGCGAAGCGCCGGCCCAGGCCCGACGACGCGCCGGTGACCACGGCGATGGCCCCGTTCAGCTCGAACGACCGGCTCAAGGCACGAACTCCCACCACTGCAGCTCGCAGCGCATGGGGAGCAGGTACGTGAGGTAGATCGAGTGGATGACCACCGGGCCCTGGTCGTCGGCGCGCAGGTCGTCGAGCACCATGCGTTCGTCACTCGCCGCGAAGGCGCGCGCCCGGTCCCGCGCCGCCACCAGCTCCTGGAGCGAGCCGACGCCGAAGCCGTAGTGGTCACCGGCTGGGCACGACATGGTGGGGTCCCCGGCCATGAGGAAGATGAACTGGTCCCAGTGCACGCAGCTGAGCACCAGGCGCTTTCGGTCTTCCGTCATGGTGGGGAGCTCGTCGAACCCGAGCACCTCGGAGAAGTAGCGGCACAGATCGGCCCGGCCCTCACCGGCGAGCAGCTCGGCCGGCACGGTCATGGCCACGTGGTTCATGCGGGGCACACCCGACGGATAGAAGGGATGGGCCATCAGATCGTCACCGCCTCCCCCCTCAGGCGCGGGACCACCATGACCTTGCCGGCGATCCGCGCCGACGCCAGCCCATCGAGCGCCGCCGGGATCCCGTCCAGGGTGACGTCGGCCTGCTCCACGAGCACGTCCACGGGGACCGCCCCCGAGGCGAGCAGGTCGAGGGCACGCTCGAAGCCGTCGGCGTCGTAGACGAACGAGCCTCGGATCTCGAGCTCGTTGAGGAGCACGCGGTTGGGGTCGAAAGCGGGCTCGTCCATGCCGGCGCCCACGAGCACCAGCCGTCCCCCTCGAGCCAGCTGGTGGAGCCCGAGCTCCATCGCCGCCTTCTTCCCCGAGCACTCGAGCACCACGTCCACCGCTGGCTCGGCGAGCCGCTCGGGCTGGTGCCGCTCGAAGCGTTGCAGGTCGCCCGGTTGGAGCGCGGCCCGGGCGCCGAGTCGCACGGCCAGCTCCCGACGCGCCTCGCTGGGCTCGACCACCGTGGCGGTGCGGCCCTCGGCGACGAGGGCAGCCAGGGCCAGGGCGCCGATGGGCCCGGCGCCGAAGATCATCACGGTCTCCCCGCCGCCGAGCCCGGCGCGGGTGATGCCATGCAGCGCCACGGCCAGCGGCTCCGCCAGTGCGGCCGCCCGCGGGGCGAGCCCGGTGGGGACCCGGCGCAGGGCCCGGGCATCGGAGAGCACGAAGCGGGCAAAGGCGCCGTCCACGTGCCCGTCGACGATCGTCCCCCGTCGTTCACATTGCGACGGCTTGCCCTCGAGACAGCGGCGACAGTGCCCGCAGCGCGGCGAGGGCCCGCCCACGACGACGTCATCGGCCGACCAGCCGGCGACATCTGGTCCCAGGGCCCGGACCGTGCCGGCGAATTCGTGGCCGGCCACCATCCCCGGGGTTCCCCATCCGTCGACGAGCATGTGGATGTCAGAGCCGCACACCCCGCAGTGGTCCACCTCCACGAGCACCTGGCCGGGACCGGGACGGGGCACCGGCCGCTCCTCCACCACGACCTCACCGGGGCGGCGGTAGACGGCGACGTGCATGCGGTCGGGCAGTGCCTCGCTCACGGGTCCCCCTCGCCGCTCGTGGACCTGGCGATGGTACCGCCGCCCGGGCCGAGGCCGCCGGGGGAGGCGGGTGCGCCGGCGTGTCGCCGCGGCGCGCTCACATCTGTTCGGGTGCGGTGATCCCGAGCAGTCCGAGCCCGTGCTCGAGCACACGGGCGGTGAGCGCGCACAGAAGCATCCGGCTCCGGCGGGTGTCGGGGTCTGCCGCCTGGAGCACGGGACACGTCTCGTAGAAGGTCGTGAAGGCGGTGGCCAGAGCGAAGAGATAGCCGCACAGCCGGCTCGGGCTCCAGGTGTGCACGGTGTCGTCGACGGCTTCGGCGTAGCCGAGCAGTGCCAGGGCCAGGGCCCGCTCCGCCTTGTCGCCCACGACCGGCCGGCCGCGCACCTCTTCGAGTCCTTCGCCGGCGCGGCGGAAGATGGAATGGATGCGGGCGTGTGCGTACTGCAGGTACGGGCCGGTGTCCCCCTCGAAGGCGAGCATGCGGTCCCAGTCGAAGACGTAGTCGCGCCCTCGGTCGGTGGAGAGATCGGCGTACTTGACGGCGCCGACCCCCACGGCGTGGGCCACTTCGGCGCGCCCGGCCGCGTCCGAGCCTGGATCGCGTCCGGCCAAGGCGGCGTCGGCGCGCTGGACGGCCTCGTCGAGGAGGTCGGCCAGCTTGACGGTCTCCCCCGTCCGGCTGCGGAACATCTTGCGGTCGGTGCCGAGCACGCTGCCGAAGGACACGTGCACGGCGCGGGCATCGGGTGCCATCCATCCCGCCACGCGGGCCGCGGCGAAGCACATCTCGAGATGCTGCGCCTGCGGGGCGCCGACCACGTAGAGGATGAGGCGGGCGCCGATGCGGCCGACCCGGTCCCGGATGGCAGCCAGGTCGGTGGCGGCGTAGCCGAACCCCTCATCGGACTTCTGCACGATGAGCGGCAGCGGCTGACCGTGGCGGTTCGTGAAGCCCTCGGGAAACACGCACAGGGCGCCCTCGCTCTCGACCAACAGCCCTTCGGCGGCGAGGTCGGTCACCACGGCAGGGAGCAGGGGGTTGTAGAAGCTCTCGCCCACGATGTCGTCGTCGGTGAGCAGGACGCCGAGCTTGCCGTACACCTCGTCGAAGTAGCCCACGCTCTGGGCCACGAGCAGGCGCCACAACCGAAGCGTGTCCTCGTCGCCCGACTGGAGCAGCACCACCCGCCGGCGGGCCCGCTCCCGAAAGGCCTCGTCACCGTCGAACGAGGACCGGGCCTGGCGGTAGAACATGTCGAGGTCGCCGACGGAGAGCTCGTGGACGGCTTCCTTCTCGCCCACGTCGACGAGGTGCTCGATGAGCATGCCGAACGGGGTCCCCCAGTCACCGATGTGGTTCTCGCGCACCACGTCGTACCCCAGGAAGTCGAGGACCCGGCACAACGAGTCGCCGATGATGGTGGAGCGCAGGTGCCCGACGTGCATCTCCTTGGCCACGTTGGGCCCGGAGTAGTCGACGACGACGGTGCACGGGTCGGCGCTGGGCTCGACCCCGAGCCGGGCGTCGTCCGCCAGTGCGGCCAGCTCGCCGACGACGAACGATTCCGCCAGGGTGAGGTTGATGAAACCGGGCCCGCTCACCTCGACGGCACTGCAGATGTCCTCGAGCGAGGCGTCGGCGGCGATCTCCGCCGCCAGCTGACGCGGGTCGCGGCCCACCCGGCGGGCCAGCGACAGCGCGCCGTTGGCCTGGAAGTCGGCGCGCTCGGACGGACGAACCTGGGGGTCGGCGCCGGGCTCGACGCGGTCGAAGGCGGCCTGCAGGCGTGCCTCGAGCAGGCCGCGCATGAGGGGCATGGCTCATCTTCGCACCTGCCGGCGCGACGCCCGCCGGCCGTAGCATGAGGTGGTGCTCCTCGTCGCCGGCGCTCCGGAGCTCGACCGTCACGACACCGGCCGAGGACATCCAGAGCGCGTGGAGCGGGTCCGCGCCGCGCTGGCCGGGCTGTCCGACGCCGGCTTGCAGGACGCCGTGGTCCACCTCGAGCCCAGGCGGGCGACCTTCGAGGAGCTGAGCCGGGTCCATCCGGTCGCCTACCTCGAAGCCCTGCGCGCCTTCTGCGAAGCGGGTGGCGGGGCCCTCGACCCCGACACGGAGGCCGGTCCGGGCTCGTGGGACACCGCCCTGCTCGCCGCCGGCGCCGTGCTCGCCGCCGTGGACGGCCTCGATGCCGGAGCCGGTGACGCCGCCTTCGTGGCGGCCCGCCCTCCCGGCCACCACGCCCTACCTGATCGGGCCATGGGCTTCTGTCTCTTCAACAACGTGGCGGTGGCGGCGGCGGTGCTGGCGGAGCGGGGAGAGCGCGTCGCCGTCGTCGACTGGGACGTGCACCACGGCAACGGCACCCAGGCCGTCTTCTGGGACGACCCCCGGGTGCTCTACGTGTCCACCCACCAGTGGCCGCTGTACCCGGGGACCGGCGCGCTGCACGAGACGGGAGGCAGGCGATCGCCGGGCACCACGATCAACGTCCCGCTCCCCGCCGGGGCGACGGGCGACGTGATGCTGGAGGCCTTCGACGGCCTGGTGGCGGAGGCGATGGAGGCCTTCGTCCCCACCTGGGTGCTGGTGTCGGCGGGGTTCGACGCCCATCGCGCCGACCCCCTCGCCGGGCTGGCCCTGAGCGCGTCGGACTTCGGCGCCCTGTCGCGCCGGGTGCGCGGCTTCGTCCCGGGGCCCGGGCGCGTGGTGGCGGTGCTCGAAGGGGGCTACGACCTCGATGCCGTGCGGCTCTCGGCCGGAGCGACGGCGGCGGCACTTCTGGGCGTCTCGTACCGGCCCGAGCCGTCGACGTCGGACGGGCCCGGCGCCGAGGTGCTGGCGGCCGTCCGGTCGGCCCGCCTCGAAGCGTTGGGCCTCGGGCCGTGACGCCGGGCGCTCAAGAACCCGAGCGCCCGGGGACGCCGCGCACTAGACAGTCGCCCATGACGAACTTCGACATGGCCGAGTTCTGGCGCGAACGGGGCGGAGAGCTGTGGGTGCGGGAGGCCGAGCGCTACGACACCATGCTGGAGCCCTGCGGCCGCCGGCTCCTGGATGCCGCTGCGCTCCGGCCCGGGGAGCGGGTGCTCGACGTCGGCTGCGGCAACGGCGCCGTCACGTTGGAGGCGGCCCGCCTGGTCGGGCCCGGGGGCGAGGTCACCGGCCTCGACCTGTCCGGTCCCATGCTCGGCCTGGCCGGCCGTCGTGCCGCCGAGCAAGGGCTGGACATCGCATTCGTCCAAGGCGACGCCGGGACCGCCTCGTGTCCCAGCTCCCTGAGCCTGGCGACGACCTGTGACCCGATCAGCCCGCTGCCACCTATTACCAACACCTTCATGATCACGCCTTTCCCGTTTCCAGACGAACTGGCCTTCTCAGCATGGCGCAGACCTCGGCGGGCGCGAACACCGGGAGGTCCGCGGTCATGCCGCGCACGAGGACCCGTCTCCCGCCGCGTTAAATCAGTTGCTTGACTTAACGCGGCATGCGCCGATTAACTCGTCGTGTGG
>DMNK01000029.1:0-232 GCA_003453695.1 Acidimicrobiaceae bacterium
CCGGTGACCGCCACCAGGCGACCGAGGGGGAACACCACGTCGATGTCCTTCAGATTGTGCTCGCGGGCGCCCCGCACGACGAGGGCGTCGCCCGAGCCCACCCGGCGCTTCTCGGGCACGGGGATGCTCCGCTCCCCCACCAGGTAGCGGCCCGTCACCGACTGCGGGCAGGCGAGAAGGCCGGCCACGTCGCCGCTGTAGACGATCTGTCCGCCGTGCTCACCGGCGCCGG
>DMNK01000029.1:491-1782 GCA_003453695.1 Acidimicrobiaceae bacterium
GGCTCGTCGAGCACGTAGAGCACGCCCACCAGGCCCGAGCCGATCTGGCTGGCCAGCCTGATGCGCTGTGCCTCTCCTCCCGACAGCGTGGCTGTGGCCCGGGCCAGCGACAGGTAGTCGAGCCCGACGTCGAGGAGGAACTGGAGCCGGGCCCGGACTTCCCGCAGGACCCGGTCGGCGATGAGGTGGTCGCGCTCGGAGAGCTCCAGGCTGGACACCCGGTCGGCGATGGCCGTGATGGACATGCTGCACAGCTCGAAGATGTTGCGGCCGTCCACCGTGACCGCCAGTGATTCCGGCTTGAGACGGGCACCGCCGCACACCGCGCAGGGGACTTCACGCATGAAGGTCTCGGCCCAGTCGCGCACGGCGTCGGAGTCCGACTCCTTGTGCCGGCGCGCCAGCCAGGGGACGATGCCCTCGTAGTGGGTGGTGAAGGTGCGCTGGCGTCCGTAGCGGTTGCGGTAGCGCAACGTGACGGTGCGGTTGCCGGCGCCGTAGAGCAGCACCTTCTGCTCGGACTTGCGCAGCTTGCGCCACGGGGTGTCGAGGTCGAAGCCGTACTCGTCGGCCAGCGCTTCGACCATGCGGTCGAACCACCGGCTGCGGCCCCCCACCCAGGGGGCCAGGGCCCCCTCGGAAAGGGGGCGGTCGGGATCGGGCACGACGAGGGCCGGGTCCACCTCGAACTGCGTCCCGAGCCCGTCGCAGGCAGGGCAGGCGCCGTAGGGCGAGTTGAACGAGAAGTTGCGCGGCGCCGGCTCCTCGAACGACAACCCGCATTCCGTGCACGCCAGGTGCTCCGAGAAGGTGATGAGCTCCTCCTCCCCGTCCTCCTGGACCACGGCGATCTCGGCGATGCCCTCAGTGAGGCGCAGCGCCGTCTCCATGGACTCCGTCAACCGCTGGCGGATGTCGGAACGTCGCACCAGCCGGTCCACCACCACCTCGATGGTGTGCTGCTCGTAGCGGGCCAGCTTCAAAGCGGAGCGGTCGGAGAGCTCGACCGTGTCCCCGTCCACCCTCACCCGGGCGAAACCCTGGCGGGCCAGGTCGTCGAGGAGCGCCTCGTACTCACCCTTGCGGCCCCGCACGATGGGGGCCAACACCGAGAAGCGCGTGCCCTCGGGCAGGTCGAGGACGCGGTCGACGATCTGCTGGGGGGTCTGGCGGGCCACGGGCCGGCCGCAGTTGGGGCAGTGGGGCCGGCCCACCCGGGCGTACAGCAGGCGCAGGTAGTCATAGATCTCGGTGACCGTGCCCACCGTGGAACGCGGGTTGCGGCTGGCCG
>DMNK01000029.1:2081-2876 GCA_003453695.1 Acidimicrobiaceae bacterium
CGTAGATGGTGTCGAAGGCGAGGGAGGACTTGCCGGAGCCGGACAGCCCGGTGAACACGATGAGCTGGTCGCGAGGCAGCTCCAGCGAGACGTCGCGCAGGTTGTGCTCGCGCGCCCCGCGAATTACCAGCTGGTCGGCCATCAGGCCGAGGATACCGGCCGGCTTCGTGCGCCCCGCCGGGACGAGAGGCGCGTTGCTCTGTTCGTCACGCGCTGGCCGGTGTCGGCGCCGGGGTGGCGACATCGGACTCGGCCAGGGCCAGACGCAGCTCGGCGATCTCGTCGCGCAGCAAGGCGGCCTCCTCGTAGCGCAGCTCGGCGGCGGCGGCGCGCATCTCCTGTTCCAGGCGGATGACCAAGGCTTCGAGCTCCTCGGGCGGGGCGTCGGAGAGCGACGGCATGCCGTCGTCACTCCCGGCCGGCCGGGCCGCGGCCGGACGACGGGGTGGCCGGGTGGCCCGCCCCGGGAGGCCGGAGGCCGCCGGCCGGTTCCGGCCCCGGCCGCTTCGGGCCCGTCGTGCCGCCGTGGAGGAGTCGGCCGCCGGCCGCAGGCGCTCCAGGATGTCGGTGACGGCCTTGCGGACGGTCACCGGGTCGATGCCGTGCTCGGCGTTGTAGGCCTGTTGCAGCGCCCGGCGACGCTGCGTCTCGGAGATGGCCTCGCGCATGGCGTCGGTGATCGTGTCGGCGTACAGCACGACCTGTCCGTCGACGTTGCGGGCGGCCCGGCCCATGGTCTGGATGAGCGAGCTCGCCGAGCGGAGGAAGCCGGTCTTGTCGGCGTCGAGGATGGCC
>DMNK01000102.1:0-271 GCA_003453695.1 Acidimicrobiaceae bacterium
GGGCCGCGGGGGCGCGGGGGCCTGGGGCGCGGGCGCGTGTGGGGCTGGGGGGTGGACGGGGGGATCGAGCCCCCCGCCGGTGTCGCCCTGCGTCCCATCACGGCGGTACGGGGCTGGGGCCCGCCGGCCTCGGTCGTGGCCCTGGCCCGGTGGGCGGCGTGGAGGTGGGCGGGCCCGCTCCCGCTGCTGCTGCGCACGGCGTCGCCCTCGAGTCTGGTGCGCTCGTTGCCCGATCCTCCGTCGCCCCGTCCGCCCGGCGGTGACCGCGGCG
>DMNK01000102.1:604-10081 GCA_003453695.1 Acidimicrobiaceae bacterium
CCCCCCCCCCCCGCCGCATCGGGCCCGGTGCCGACTGGCACGGTGACCCTGCCGGGGTGCTCGTGCTCGTCCCCTCCCGCCATGCCGCCGAGGAGCTGTCGGCCAGGTTGCGGCGAAGCGGGAGGCCGGTGGCGCTGCTCCCCGAGCAGTGGGCCCTGGCCCGTGCCGGCGGTGTGGTCGCCGTCGGCACCCGGTCGGCGGCCTGGGCGCCGCTGTCCTCGGTCGCCGCCGTCGTGGTCCTCGATGCCCACGACCAGAGCTACCACGAGGAGCGTGCCCCCACGTGGTCCGCCTGGGAGGTCGCCTGTGAGCGGGCACGGCGTGACGCCGCGCCCTGCGCCCTCGTGACTCCGTGTCCCACCCTCGACGTCCTCGGCGCCGGTCGACTGGTGGTCGGCTCGCGTCGTCACGAGCGCAGCGGCTGGGCGTCGGTCGAGGTGGCGGACCGCCGCCACGACGATCCGCGCTCCGGGCTGTACTCGCCTCGTCTGGTGGAGCTCGTCCGATGGGCGGCGGCCGGTCACGGCCGGCGGGTGCTGTGCGTGCTCAATCGAACGGGGCGCGCCCGCCTGCTGGCGTGCGCGGCGTGCGGGGAGCTGGCGCGCTGCGAACGCTGTGGTGGCGCCCTCGAACGCCGAGCCGCCGGCGAGCGCCACGGCGAACCCCCGCTGCTGTGGTGCCGGCGGTGCGGCAGCGAGCGCCCCGAGGTGTGCGCCCGATGCGGGTCCACCCGCCTGCGGGCCCTGCGGGTAGGGGTGAGCCGGGTCAGAGAGGAGCTCGAGGCGCTGGCGGGCACCGCCGTCGCCGAGGTCAGCGCCCAGTCCGGCCCGGGCCTCGACGAGGCCGGCCTCGGCGGCCACTCGGTCGTGGTCGGGACAGAAGCGGTGCTCCACCGCCGGCTCGTCGCCGATGCGGTGGCCTTCTTGGACTTCGACGCCGAGTTGCTGGCGCCCCGCCTGCGCGCCGGCGAACAGGCGCTCGCCCTGTTGGCCCGGGCGGCGGCGGCGCTGCGGCCGCCGGCTGGGGACCGGGCCGGGGCAGGCTCCGACCGGGCGCCCGGCCGGCTCCTCGTGCAGACGCGCCAGCCCCAGCACCCGGCGCTGTTGGCGGCGCTGCGCGCCGATCCGGCCATCTTGGCCGCCTCCGAGGCGGCCGTCCGGGCCGAGCTGCGCCTCCCCCCGGTCACCGCCTTGGCCGTCGTGTCCGGCCCGGCGGCCGGCGACTACGGCCGGGGTCTGGCGGCGGCGGCCCCGAGCGGCACCGAGGTCCGGGAGCTTCCCGGAGGGGCGTGGTCGGTGCTCGCCCCCGACCACGACCGCTTGGCGGGCCTATTGGCAGCGGTGCCACGTCCGACCGGACGGCTGCGAGTCGAAGTCGACCCGGTCCGCGACTAGACCGTCAGCGGGGCTGACACAGGGAGGGGACATGGCAGCGAGCACCATGACCATCGGCGGCCAGGCCGCCGTCACCGAGCGCACCTTCGGGGTGCGCAACCCGGCCACGGGCGAGGTGTTCGCCGAGGCGCCCGAGTGCACGCCGGCGCAGCTGGAGGCGGCCATGGAGGCGGCCGCCAAGGCGTACACCGACTGGAAGCACGACGAGGACGTCCGTCGCCAAGCGCTGCGGGACATGTCGGCTGTGCTCATGGGCGGCCTCGCCGAGCTGGGGCCGCTGCTCACCGCCGAGCAGGGCAAGCCGCTCAACGACGCCAACCTCGAGGTGTTCGCCTCGGCCATGTGGTGCACCTACTTCGCCGACCTGGAGCGGCCCCGGGAGGTGATCCAGGACGACGACGAGGCCCTGGTCGAGGTTGTGCGCCGGCCCCTCGGTGTGGTGGCCGCCATCACGCCGTGGAACTTCCCCTTGAACCTGGCGTTCTGGAAGATCGCGCCGGCACTGCGCGCCGGCAACACCGTGGTGGTCAAGCCGTCGCCGTTCACGCCTCTCACCACCTTGAAGGCCGTGGAGCTGCTCCAGTCGGTCCTGCCACCCGGCGTCTTGAACGTGGTGAGCGGTGGCGACGAGCTGGGGGCGGCCATGACGTCGCATCCGGTGCCCCGCAAGATCAGTTTCACCGGCTCCATCGAGTCGGGAAAGAAGGTGGCGGTCTCGGCCGCGCCGGATCTGAAGCGCGTCACCTTGGAGCTGGGCGGCAACGACCCTGCCATCGTGCTCGACGACGTCGAGGTGGGATCGGTGGCGGACGGGATCTTCGGCGGTGCCTTCGCCAACAACGGACAGGTGTGCTCGGCCATCAAGCGGGTGTACGTCCCCGAGGCGAAGTACGACGAGATGGTGGCGGCGCTGGCGGAGCGGGCCCGGGCCGTGCCCGTCGGCGACGGCACCGATCCGGCCAGCAAGCTCGGCCCCATCAACAACGCCCCGCAGTTCGCCCGGGTGAAGGAGCTCGTCGCCGACGCGCTGGCCGGGGGAGCCATCGCTGCTGCCGGGGGCCGTCCCATGGACCGGCCCGGGTACTTCTTCGAGCCGACGATCCTGGCTGGCGTGTCCGACGGTGTGCGCATCGTCGACGAGGAGCAGTTCGGCCCGGCGTTACCGGTCATCGCCTACCGCGACCTCGACGACGCAGTGGCCCGGGCCAATGCCACGCACTTCGGGCTGAGCGGGTCGGTGTGGGGTGCCGACGGTGAGCGCGCCGCCGAGGTGGCCGGCCGCCTCGAGTGCGGCACGGCGTGGGTGAACGTCCATCTCGCCCTGGCACCCCAGCAGCCCTTCGGGGGCTTCAAGTGGAGTGGAGTCGGGGTGGAGAACGGCCCGTGGGGGCTGGCCGCCTTCACCGAGATCCAAGTCGTGCACCGCTCCCGCACCGGCAGCGGGCTCAGCCCGGTGACCTCGATGGTCGTCCCCTGATCCATCTCGGTGTGGCGACGGGCCCGGCGCGCCGGCGCCGTGTTCGAGACAGCGGCCGGTACCATGACCCGGTGGCCGGCTACGTCATCCGCACCTACGGCGACCCGGTGTTGCGCCAGCGGGCCCGCGAGATCGACGACATCGACGGCCGCCTCAAGCAGCTGTCCGACGACATGGTCGAGACCATGTACGCCGCCCCCGGTGTCGGCCTGGCCGCCCCCCAGGTGGGGGTGCAGAAGCGCCTGTTCGTGTACGACACCGGTGACGGCGAGGGCCCCCGCACCATCGTGAACCCGGTGCTGTCCGAGGCGCGCGGCGAGTGGACCTTCGAGGAGGGGTGCCTGTCGGTCCCCGGGCTGTCATGGCCGATCGTCCGGCCCAAGGAGGTCCACCTGACCGGCTACGACCTCGACGGCGACGAGGTGTCCATCGACGCCGACGAGTACCTGGCGCGCGTGCTGCAGCACGAGGTCGACCATCTCGACGGCGTCCTCCTGGTGGAGCGGCTCGACGAGGACCAGCGCAAGGAGGCGATGCGCCTCTTGCGCTCCCGCACACTCGACCTCCCCGCCGGAGACCCCGACGGGCTGTCCACCCTGGGCGCACCGGGACGCCGCCACGATCGGGAGGAGCCACAGCCCCAGTCCCCGTCCGACGGCGCTCCTCGGCTCTGAAACCGGACCCGTCCTGCTGACCGAAGCGGGCCCGGGCCGCCACGCCCCATGAGCCGGCTCGTCTACCTGGGCACACCCGAGCCCGCCGTCCCCCCCCTGGAGGCGCTGGTGGAAGCGGGACACGACGTGGTGCTGGTGGTGAGCAGGCCCGAGGCCCGGCGCGGCCGGGGGACGCGAGTGTCGCCCAGCCCCGTGGCCTGGGCGGCCGGCCGGCTGGGTCTGAGCGTCACCGACGACCTCGAAGACGTGGCTGCCTCGGGGGCCGAGCTCGGTGTGGTGGTGGCCTACGGCCGCATCATCCCCGCCCGCCTGCTCGACGCCGTGCCCATGGTGAACCTGCACTTCTCGTTGTTGCCGCGCTGGCGGGGCGCGGCACCGGTGGAGCGGGCCATCCTGGCGGGCGACGCCGAGACGGGGGTGTGCGTCATGCGGCTCGAGGCCGGGCTGGACACCGGTCCCGTGCTCGCCTGCCGTCGAGTGGACATGGACGACGAACACGCCGGCGCGCTCACCGAGCGCCTGTCGCGACTGGGCGCCGAGCTGCTCGCCGGGGTGCTCGAAGACGGCGCCGGCCACATCGGCCCGGGCGAGCCCCAGCGCGGCGAGCCCACCTATGCCGCCAAGATCGATCCCGAGGAGCTGCGCCTCGTGTGGAGCAGGCCGGCGGCCGAGCTCCATCGGCTGGTACGGCTGGACCGGGCCTGGACGACCTTCGCCGGGCGACGGCTGCGCGTGCTCGACAGCCGGCCGGTGCCGGAGCCCGGCGCCGGCGGTGCACCCGGCGCCTTGTACGGAACCACCGTCGTGACGGGGGCCGGGGGTCTGGAGCTGCTCACCGTGCAGCCCGAGGGACGGCGCCCCATGGGCGCCGTCGAGTGGCGGCGCGGCGTGCGCCCCGCGGACGGCGACCGCCTCGGGACGGACCCGGGCGCGCCAGAAGACGGCCGTTAGGCTCGGCCCGATGCTCCGCATCGCCCCATCGCTGCTGTCCGCCGACTTCGGCGGCCTGGCCGAAGCGGTCGGCGAGGTTGCGCACGAGGCGGACTGGCTGCACGTCGACGTGATGGACGGACACTTCGTCCCCAACCTCACCATCGGGCCGCCCGTGGTGGGGTCGCTGCGGCGGCACTCGGGGCTCTTCTTCGACTGTCATCTCATGATGACCAACCCCGGCCAGTACCTCGAGGCCTTCCGGGACGCCGGTGCCGACGGCTGCACCGTGCACGTGGAGGTGGGCGACACCGATGCGTTGCTGCGTCAGATGAAGGACCTCGGCATGCGAGCCGGCCTGGCGCTCAACCCGGACACGCCCTTCGACGCCGTCGCCCCCTTCCTGGCCGAGTGCGATCTGGTGCTGTGCATGACCGTGTTCCCCGGATTCGGGGGCCAGCGCTTCATGGCCGAGGTGCTGCCCAAGATCGCCGAGGTGCGCGCCGCGCTGGACGGGGGCGGTTGGCCCGCCGAGCTCGAGGTGGACGGCGGCATCGACGAAGAGACGGCGCCGCTCGTCGTGCAGGCCGGGGCCCGCGTGCTCGTGGCCGGCTCGGCGATCTTCGGCGACGAGCGACCGTGGGACGCGGCGCGGCGCATACGGGCCGCCGCCGAGAAAGCCCTGCCTGGGGGCACAGTAAACTGACCTGGCCATGAACCCGGCCCAGAACCCGGCGTCCCGTCCGGGCGGGCGGGACGAGGACCTCGCCACCATGCGCCGCGCCCTCGAGCTGGCGGCGGCGGTGCGGGCCCGGACGGCACCGAACCCCTGGGTGGGTTGCGTCGTGGTGGGCGCCGACGGCCGGAGCTTCGAAGGCGCCACCCAGCCGCCGGGCGGCCCCCACGCCGAAGCGGTGGCCCTCGCCGCGGCGGGAGCGGCCGCTCGAGGGGCGACCCTGTACACGACGCTCGAGCCGTGCGCCCACCACGGTCGAACGGCGCCGTGCGCCCAGGCCATTGCCGACGCCGGCGTGGCCCGTGTCGTGATCGCCATCGAAGACCCCGACTCGCACGTAGCCGGACGCGGCGCAGAGACCTTGCGGCGCCGCGGCGTCGAGGTGACCGCCGGGGTGGCCAGCGAGCAGTCGGCGGAGTTGCTTGCTCCGTACCTGAAGCACCGGCGCACGGGGCGGCCGTGGGTGGTGCTCAAGCTGGCGGCGACACTGGACGGGCGCATCGCCGCCCCTGACGGCAGCTCCAAATGGATCACCGGGGAGGCGGCGCGAGCCGACGCCCAGCACCTGCGGGCCGAGTCCGACGCCGTGCTGGTGGGAGCCGGCACCGTACGCGTCGACGATCCCCGGCTGACGGTGCGCAGCGACCCGCCTCCCGAACACCAGCCGCTGCGGGTGGTGCTGGGACGGGCCCCGGAGGGGGCCAAGGTGCTGCCTGCCGTCGAAGCCGAAGGCGATCTCGGGACCCTGCTCGACGAGCTCGGCGGCAAGGGCGTGCTGCAGCTGCTCGTGGAAGGCGGGGCCCGGGTCGCCCATCAGTTCCACGCCGGCGGCCTCGTGGACCGCTACGTGCTCTACCTGGCTCCGGCCTTCTTCGGCGGTGACGACGCCCTGCCCGTGTTCCGGGGCCCGGGGGCAGCAGAGGTCGAGGGGCTGTGGCGCGGCCGCCTCGTCTCGGTGCGGAGGCTGGGCGACGACCTGCGCGTCGAGCTGGCCCCGGCAGCGGCGGCGGGCGCCGAGTCGGAGGGCGTCGTCGACGCCTCGTCGGCCGACGGCGAGCCGGGAGGGGGCTGAGATGGCCTTCGCCGCGGTCGGGGACGCCATCGCCGCCATCGGCCGTGGCGAGATGGTGGTGGTCGTCGACGACAAGGACCGTGAGAACGAGGGTGACCTCATCATGGCGGCCGAGGCAGCCACCCCGGAGTCCATCGCCTTCTTCCTGGCGCACACCTCGGGTGTCATCTGCGTGCCGCTCACCCCCGAGCGCGCCGACGCCCTGGAGCTGCCCCTCATGGTGACCACCAACACCGAGTCGCAGCGCACCGCCTTCACGGTGAGCGTCGACGCCCGCCGGGGCACGACGACGGGGATCTCGGCGGAGGACCGCGCCGCCACCATCCGCACCCTCATCGACCCCAAGGCCCGTCCGAGCGATCTGAACCGTCCCGGCCACATCTTCCCGTTGCGCGCTCGTCCCGGCGGCGTGCTCAAGAGGGCCGGGCACACCGAGGCCACCATCGACTTGGTGCGGGCGGCGGGCTTGCACCCGGCTGGCGTGCTGTGCGAAGTGGTGACCGAGGACAAAGCGGCCATGGCCCGGCTGCCCGAGCTCGAGCGCTTCGCCGATCACCACGGGCTCCTGCTGGTGTCGATCGCCGACATCATCAGATACCGGCGCCGCAAGGAGAAATTGGTGCGCCGCATCGCCGGACCGGCCCGCATCCCCACCATGTTCGGTGACTTCACCGGGTACGCCTACGAGTCCGTGATCGACGGCGAGCATCACCTGGCCGTGGTGCGGGGCGAGGTGTCGGGGCGCAGCGACGTGCTCGTCCGGGTGCACTCGGAATGCCTCACCGGCGACGTCTTCGGTTCCATGCGCTGCGACTGCGGCGGGCAGCTGGCCGAGGCGGTGCGGCTCATCGCCGAGGAGGACTGCGGCGTGATCATCTACCTGCGCGGCCACGAGGGGCGGGGCATCGGCCTGGCCCACAAGCTGCGCGCCTACCGCCTGCAGGAGCAGGGGCACGACACCGTGGACGCCAACTTGGAGCTCGGCCTGCCCGTCGACAACCGCGAATACGGTATCGGGGCCCAGATCCTCGTGGACCTGGGAGTCACCACCATGCGGCTCATGACCAACAACCCCGTGAAGTACGGCGGTCTCGAGGGTTTCGGCTTGGAGATCGTGGACCGGGTGGGGCTCAAGTCCTCGCCCAACCCCGAGAACCTGGAGTACCTGCGCACCAAGCGCGAGCGTCTGGGGCACCTGCTCGAGGGGCTCGATTGACGTCCTCGCACGCGCCGTCGTCAGCGGGGGGCTCCCAGGCTCTCGGTGCCGGACTGGGCGCCGTCCACGTCGGCGACGCGTCACGCCCGGGGCGCAGCGCCGGAGGAGCGCGGCTGGCGCTGGTGTGCGCCAAGTTCAACGGGGCCATCACCGAACGACTCGTGGCCGGGGCGCGCCGCGCCCTCGAGGACCACGAGGTGGAGCCGTCCACCGTCGAGATGGCCTGGGTCCCCGGTGCCTTCGAGCTCCCTGTGGCCGCCGCACGGTTCGCTCGCTCGGGCGGCGCTGACGCCGTGGTGGCCCTGGGAGCCGTGATCCGGGGCGAGACTGCCCACTTCGACTACGTCGCCGGGCCCTGCGCCGAGGGGCTCCAGCGCGTGGCGATCGACACGGGCGTCCCGGTGGTGCTGGGCGTGCTCACCACAGAGGACGTGGACCAGGCCCTCGAGCGCTCGGCGGACGACGAGACCAACAAGGGGTACGAGGCGGTGGTCACCGCCCTCGAGATGGTCGACCTGCTCGACCGGCTGCCCCCACCCAAGGACTGAGGATCGTGCTGCGGATCGTGTTGCCCAAGGGGTCGTTGGAACGAGCCACCCTGGAGCTGTTCAGCGACGCCGATCTGGCCGTCCTGCGCCGCTCCGAGGTGGACTACCGGGGTGCCGTCGACGACCGGCGCATCGACGAGGTGCGCATCTTGCGGCCTCAGGAGATCCCGCACTACGTCGCTGACGGCCTGTTCGATCTGGGCATCACCGGACGCGACTGGATCGAGGAGACCGGGGCCGAGGTGGTGTCGCTCGGCGAGCTCAACTATTCCAAGCAGACGTCGAGCCCGATCCGCGTGGTGCTGGCGGTGGCTCAGGACGCACCGGTGCGCTCCATCGGGGATCTTCCCGACGGGGCCCGGGTGTCCACCGAATACCCCGAGCTCACCCGACGCGCCCTCGAGAAGGCAGGGGTGCACGCCGACATCCGGCTCTCCTACGGGGCCACCGAGGCCAAGGTGCCCGACATCGCCGACGCCGTGGTGGAGATCACCGAGACGGGACGGGCCTTGGCCGCCGCCGGCCTGCGCATCGTGGAGACCCTGCTCGTGTCCCGTACCGAGTTGGTCGCCAACCCACGCGCTGCATCCGATCCCGACAAACGTCACGCCATGGAGCAGATACTCACGTTGCTCCTGGGCACGCTCGAGGCCCGGGGCAAGGTGCTGCTCAAGCTGAACGTCTCCCGCTCCGAGCTGAAGACGGTGGTCGGCCTTCTTCCCGCGCTCAAGGCGCCGACCGTGTCGGAGCTGTCGGGTGAGGACGGCTATGCGGTGGAGACCGTCGTCCCCAAGTCGGAGGTCAACGTCCTCATCCCCGCCTTGAAGGACCACGGCGCCACCGACATCATCGAGCTGCCGTTGTCCAAGATCGTGCACTGATGCTCGGTCGGCCCCGGGTCGGGACGGTGCAGGCCTTCGACGACCAACGCGGGCTGGGCACCGTCGTCGACGACGACGGGCGAAGCTTCGACTTCCACTGCACGGCGATCGTGGACGGGAGCCGCACCATCGAGGTGGGAACCCGGGTGAGCTTCGTCACTGCGCCCGGGCACCTCGGACGTGTCGAAGGACGGCGCCTCAGCCCGCTTGGCTAGTGGGAGGTCCGCCGGTGTCCCCGGTGCCGGCGACACCCGCAGTGTCGGTTGCCTGACCCTGTGCCCCCTGGATCTGGACGAAGGCCAGGCGTATCTGGGCCAGGGCGTCCACGAGCGACGCCTCGGCTTCCCCAAGCCGTCCGGCCAGCCCTTCGACGAGCGTTGCCAGGGCGTCGATGGCGAGGCGGCCCTGGGCCAGGTCGGGCGGCCGTTGCGAGAGGTGGATGGCGGCCAGCTCGAAGAGGCCGTAGGCGTGGTTGGCCACCACGATCTCAACCGGTGTCGACAGCAGTTGGTGTCGAAGCTCGTCGAGGTGCGCGGCGAGGTCTACATG
>DMNK01000059.1:0-1159 GCA_003453695.1 Acidimicrobiaceae bacterium
CCTCGGCGATGGCCCACACGATGAGGCTCTGGCCTCTCGTCATGTCCCCGCACACGAACACTCCGGGGCGGCTGGTCTGCCACGACGGGTCGGCGGCCACCGAGCCCCTGGCGTCGAGTTCCAGGCCGAGCTCGGCCACCACCCCGTGGCGTTCGGCGCCGAGGAAGCCCATGGCCAGGAGCACCAGCTGACAGGGCAGCTCGAAGTCGCTGCCGTCGACGGCCACGAAGCCGGGCCGGCCGTCCACCGTCTCCGACCGCACCTCGTGCCCGCGCAGCGCCGAGACCGACCCCGACCCGTCCTCGACGAAGGCGCTGGCCGTCACGGCGTAGCGCCGCTCGCCGCCTTCTTCGTGCGCCGAGGAGGTGCGGAAGACGACCGGCCACGTGGGCCAGGGATTGTCGGGGGCCCGGCCGTCGGGCGGGCGGGGCAGGATCTCGAGCTGGGTCACCGACCGCGCCCCCTGACGATGGGCGGTGCCCAGGCAGTCCGCCCCCGTGTCGCCGCCGCCGATGATGATGACGTCCTTGCCGGCGGCGTCGATGGGGCTCGAGTCGAAGGCCCGCTCCCGCACCAGGTTGGACCGCTTCAGGTACTCCATGGCGAAGTGCACGCCGGCCAGGGCGCGCCCTTCGATGGGAAGGTCACGGGGCAGCGTCGCCCCTCCCGCCAGGACGACGGCATCGTGTTCGGAGACGAGCGCCTCCGCCGGCACCACCTCGACGTCGGGGGCGCAGGCGCCACCCAGGCCGCGTTCGCCTCCGGGTTCGGCCCCCGCTCCGTCTCCGCCCACGCCCACCGCCGTGGAGCAGCGGAAGTGGACCCCTTCGGCGCGCAGCTGCGCCAGACGGCGGTCGAGCACCGCCTTCTCCATCTTGAACTCGGGGATCCCGTAGCGCAGCAGCCCCCCGGCGCGTTCGGCCCGCTCGTAGACCACGACGTGGTGACCGGCGCGCGACAGCTGCTGGGCGCAGGCCAGGCCGGCCGGCCCCGAGCCCACCACCGCCACCGACTTCCCGGTCCGAGAGGGCGGCACCTGAGGCGGCACCCACCCCTCGCTCCAGGACCGCTCGGCGATCTCGTACTCGATGCGCTCGATGGTCACCGGCTCGGCGTTGATGCCCAGGACGCACGCCCCCTCGCACGGCGCCGGGCACAG
>DMNK01000059.1:1432-1895 GCA_003453695.1 Acidimicrobiaceae bacterium
CCGCAGTCCATGCAGCGCGCCGCCTGGGCGACCGACGCCTCCTCGGGGAAGACCTCGTACACCTCCCGCCAGTCGCGCACCCGGACGGGGACGGGGCGGCGAGGCGGCAGGCCCCTCGGGATCTCCATGAAGCCGGTGACCTTGCCCATGGAGCGCTAGCCGTGGGCGGCGGCCATGACTGCTGCGTCCACCGACGTCCCCTCCTCCACCGCCTTGCGGGTGGCCTCCAGCACCCGGCGATAGTCGCGGGGCATCACCTTGACGAAGTCGCCCACCGACACACCCCACCGTTCGAGCAGGCGCGCCGCGCTGTCCGAGTCGGTCTCGGCCCGGTGACGCTCGACGATGTCGAGCAGCCAGTGGCGGTCCTCGTCGTCGAGCGGCTCCAGCTCGACCATCTCGAGGTTCACCATGGACCCGAAGCGACGCCCGGGGTCGTAGACATAGGCGATGCCGCCGGACA
>DMNK01000059.1:2133-3104 GCA_003453695.1 Acidimicrobiaceae bacterium
CGCCGGTCATGTACTCACAGCCGTGGTCGCCCACACCCTCGACCACGGCGGTGGCACCGGAGTTGCGCACGCAGAAGCGCTCGCCCACCTGGCCCCGGATGAACGCTTCGCCACCGGTGGCCCCGTACAGGACCACGTTGCCGGCGATGATGTGCTCCTCGGCGGCGAACGGCGAGCTCTCGGGAGGACGAACCACCACCTTGCCCCCCGACAGCCCCTTGGCCAGGTAGTCGTTGGCGTCGCCCCAGAGGCGGAGGGTGACGCCGGCGGGGACGAAGGCGCCGAAGCTCTGGCCGGCCGAGCCGACGAAGGTCAAGTCGATGGTGCCGTCGGGAAGCCCGGCGCCGCCCCTCCGGCGCGTGATCTCGTAGCCGAGCAGCGTCCCGACCGTCCGGTCGCGGTTGGTGATCTCGAGCTGCAGGGCCACCTGCTCGCCTTTGTCGATCGCCGCCCGGCAGGCGTCGATGAACCGGTGGTCGAGCGCCTTGTCGAGCCCGTGGTCCTGCAGGCAGTTGCAGAAGCGGTCGGTGGGCGGGCCTTCCTCGGGCACGGCCAGGATGGGCGACAGGTCGAGGCCGGCCGCCTTCCAGTTCTCGAGGGCCTCGGCCACCTCGAGCAGCTCGACGCGTCCCACCGCCTCCTCGATGGAGCGCAGGCCCAGCGCCGCCAGGAACTCGCGCACCTCCTCGGCGACGAATTGGAAGAAGTGCTCGACGAACTCGGGCTTTCCCGTGAAGCGCTTGCGCAGCTCGGGGTTCTGGGTGGCGATCCCGACCGGGCAGGTGTCGAGATGGCAGACCCGCATCATCACGCACCCCGACACCACCAGCGGGGCCGTGGCGAAGCCGAACTCCTCGGCGCCGAGCAGGGCGGCCACCACCACGTCGCGGCCCGTCTTGAGCTGCCCGTCCACCTGGACCACGATGCGGTCGCGCAGCCCGTTTCGCACCAGGGTCTGCTGGGTCTCGGCC
>DMNK01000059.1:3290-4961 GCA_003453695.1 Acidimicrobiaceae bacterium
GGCCAGCCCCAGCTCCCAGGGCACCCCGGCGTGCTTGATGGAGGTGAGGGGGCTGGCGCCCGTGCCCCCGTCGTGTCCGGAGATGAGCACCACGTCGGACTTGGCCTTGGCCACGCCGGCCGCCACCGTCCCCACCCCCACCTCGGCCACCAGCTTCACGTGCACGCGGGCCTGGGGGTTCGAGGACTTCAAGTCGTGGATGAGCTGGGCGATGTCCTCGATGGAGTAGATGTCGTGGTGGGGCGGGGGCGAGATGAGGCCGACCCCGGGCGTGGAGAACCGGGTCTTGGCGATCCACGGGTACACCTTGTGCCCGGGCAGCTGCCCTCCCTCGCCCGGCTTGGCGCCCTGGGCGATCTTGATCTGGAGGTCATCGGCGTTGACCAGGTACTCGCTCGTGACCCCGAAGCGGCCCGACGCCACCTGCTTGATGGCACTTCGCCGCAGGTCCCCGTTCTCGTCGGGGACGTAGCGCTCGGCGTCCTCACCGCCCTCGCCAGTGTTGGACTTGCCGCCCAGGCGGTTCATGGCGATGGCCAGCGTCTCGTGGGCCTCGGCCGAGATGGACCCGTAGGACATGGCCCCCGTGGCGAAGCGCCTCACGATGGCGGAGACCGGCTCCACCTCGTCGATGGGGACGGGGGCGCGCCCTTCGGTGTTGAACCGGAACAACCCCCGCAGCGTGGCGAGGGCACGCGACTGGTCGTCGACGAGCTTCGTGTACTCCTTGAAGATGTCGTAGCGCTTGGCCCTGGTGGCGTGCTGGAGCTTGAACACCGTCTTGGGGTTGAAGAGATGGATCTCGCCTTCTCGGCGCCACTGGTACTCGCCGCCCACCTCGAGCTCGCGATGGGCGCGCTCGGTGGGACGGTCGGGATGGGCGATGCGGTGCCGGGCGGCGACCTCGGCGGCCAGCACGTCGAGCCCCACCCCGCCGATGCGGCTCACCGTGCCGGTGAAGTACTCGTCCACCACGTCGGGGGCGAGTCCCACCGCTTCGAAGATCTGAGCCCCGGTGTAAGAGGCCACCGTGGACACGCCCATCTTGGACATGATCTTGATCACGCCCTTGACGCAGGCCTTCACGTAGTTCTTGCGGGCCTGGCGCGGCGTCACCCCGGTGAGGGTGCCCGAGGCGATCATGTCGTCGATGGTGTCGAAGGCCAGGTAGGGGTTCACCGCCGAGGCGCCGAAGCCCACGAGCAGGGCGATGTGGTGGACCTCGCGGGCGTCGCCGCTCTCCACCACCAGCCCCACACGGGTCCGGGTCTTCTCCCGCACCAGGTGCTCGTGCACGGCCGCGGTGAGCAGCAGCGACGGGATGGGAGCCATGGTGGCATTGGAGTTGCGGTCCGAGAGCACGATGACGTTGGCACCGAGGGCGATGGCCGTCGACACCCGCTGGCGGACGTCCTCGATGGCCTCGCCCAGGGCCTCGCCTCCCCCGTCGGCCTGGAACAACCCGTCGATGGCGAAGCCCTGGAACCCGGGCGTCTCGCCGTGCTCGTTGACGTAGAGCAGCTTGGCCAGGTCGTCGTTGTCGAGCACCGGTGAGGGCAACACGATCTGCCGGCACGACTCCGGGGTGGGCTCGAGCAGGTTCTGCTCCGGCCCGATCTTGGACAGGCTGGCCGTGACCAGCTCCTCCCGGATGGCGTCGAGCGGCGGGTT
>DMNK01000059.1:5156-5560 GCA_003453695.1 Acidimicrobiaceae bacterium
GGGTTGGTCACCTGGGCGAACATCTGGGTGAAGTAGTCGAAGAGCAGGCGCGCCTTGTCGGAGAGCACGGCCAGGGCGGCGTCGTGGCCCATCGACCCGAGCGCCTCGCCTCCGGTCCTCGCCATGGGGGCGAGGATGATGCGCAGCTCCTCGATCGTGTAGCCGAACAGCTGCTGGTGCGCCACCACCGAGGCGTGCTGCGGGGTGAGCATGGTGCGCGGCGGCAGGTCGTCCAGGGTGAGCTGCTGCTCCTCGAGCCACCGGGCGTAGGGGTGCTCCGCCGCCAGAGCGGCCTTGATCTCGTCGTCGTCGACGATGCGGCCCTGGGCGGTGTCGACGAGGAACATGCGGCCCGGCTGCAGGCGACCCTTGCGCACCACGGTGGCCGGGTCGATGTCGAGCAC
>DMNK01000059.1:5788-8098 GCA_003453695.1 Acidimicrobiaceae bacterium
CAGCCCGTTGCGGTCGAGCACGCCCCCGGCCACGGTGCCGTCGGTGAACACCACCGCTGCCGGCCCGTCCCAGGGCTCCATGAGCGAGGCGTGGAAGCGGTAGAAGGCGCGCCGGGCCGGGTCCATCTGGGCGTGGTTCTCCCACGCCTCGGGGATCATCATGAGCACGGCGTGGGGCAGCGAGCGGCCACCCAGGTGCAGCAGCTCGAGCACCTCGTCGAAGGACGCCGAGTCGCTCGACGCCGGGTCGCAGATCGGGAACAGGCGTTCCATGTCCCCCGGGAACCCGGCGCTGTGGAGCAGCGCTTCCCGGGCCCGCATCCAGTTGCGGTTGCCCCGCAGCGTGTTGATCTCGCCGTTGTGGGCCAGGTACCGGTAGGGATGCGCCAGCGGCCACGACGGGAAGGTGTTGGTGGAGAAGCGAGAGTGCACGAGCGCCAAGCCGGTCTCGAAGCGCTCGTCGGACAGGTCCGGGTAGAAGTCGCGCAGCTGGAGGCTCGTCAGCATGCCCTTGTAGACGACGGTGCGCGCCGACAACGACGGCACGTACACGCCGGCCACCTCGTGCTCGAGCCGGTTGCGCAAGGGGTACACCAGGCGGTCGACGGCCAGGGCGTCGGGCATGCCGTCGGGCCCGAGCGGGACGGCGGGCGGGTGCACGAGCACCTGCCAGATGGCGGGCATGGCCTGGCGGGCGCTGCGGCCGAGGTCGTCTGGCACCACCGGCACCTCCCGCCAGGCGGCCACCACCAGGCCCTCCTCCTCGGCCAGCTGCTCGAGCCGTCGCCGGGCCTTGGCGGCGTCGTCGGGGTCGGCGGGGAGGAAGACGAGGCCCACGGCATAGGCACCGGGCTCGGGCAGCTCCACGCCGACGTGGGCCCGCAGGAAGCGGTCGGGGACCTGGACGAGGATCCCGGCGCCGTCGCCCGTGGTGGGCTCGGCCCCGCGTGCTCCCCGATGGTCGAGATGCTCCAGGGCGGTGAGGGCCCGGTCCACCATGGCGTGGCTCTTGCGCCCGTGCAGGTCGGCCACGAGGGCGATGCCGCAGGCGTCGTGCTCGAAGCGCGGGTCGTACAGGCCGGCGCGTCCGGGGGCGTGGGCCGGCGTGGGCTCAGCGAGGGTGGGCTCAGTCATGGGCGATGGGTCTCCGTTGCCCCGGCGGCGCCGAACGCACACCGGTGAGCAGCGCGGGACGTCTTTGGCCCACCTGCAGCCCGCCAAGACTACCCCTCCTAGGATCGTCCTGGTGCACTCCCCGTCGGCCGCCGACGGTCCTGTGAGCAGCGCCGCCGTCCCGCGGCGCGCCGACGTCGTGGTGGTGGGCGGTGGCGTGATCGGCCTGTCGACGGCATGGCGAGCCGCCCAAGCCGGCATGGCGGTGGTGGTGGCCGACCCCGAGCCGGCCCGAGGTGCGTCGTGGGTGGCGGCCGGGATGCTGGCGCCGGTCACGGAGCTGCACTACGGCGAGGAGGCGCTGCTCGAGGCCAACCTCGCCGCCGCCCGGCGGTGGGACGCCTTCGCCTCCGAGCTGGCGGCGGCGGCGACGCCCGTCGGCTACCGGCGCTGCGGGACCCTTCTCGTGGCGGCCGACGACGGTGACCGGGCGTGGGCCCGGGAGCTGTTCGAGTTCGAGCGCACCCTGGGCTTGGAGGTGGAGTGGCTGACCGGGCGACAGGCGCGCCTCATGGAGCCGGCGCTGGCGCCCGGGGTTCGGGCCGCCTTGTGGGCTCCCGGTGATCACCAGGTCGACAACCGCCTCCTTCTCGGCGCCCTGCTCGTCGCCTCCCGTGCCGCCGGTGTGGTGGTCGTCCCCGAGTCGGTGCAGGCCGTCGACGTGACGGCCGGCTCCGTCTCCGGGGTGCGGCTGTCCTCCGGCACCGGGATCGAGGCCCCGGCCGCCGTCCTCGCCGCCGGCTGCCGCTCGGGCCTCGTCGAGGGCCTCCCCGAGTCGGTGCTGCCGGCGGTGCGGCCCGTGAAGGGGCAGATCCTGCGCCTGCGGCCCCGGGCGGGCGGTCCCGCCCTCGGGCGGTCGGTGCGGGCCGTGGTGGAGGGCTCGTCGGTCTACCTAGTCCCCCGGGAGGACGGGAGCCTGGTCGTGGGGGCCACCGTGGAGGAACAGGGCTTCGACACCACGGTGACGGCCGGAGCCGTGTACGAGCTGCTGCGCGACGCCCGCACCGTGGTGCCCGGCGTGTCGGAGCTGGCCCTCGACGAGGCCGTCGCCGGGTTGCGCCCCGGCTCGCCGGACAACGGTCCTGTGGTCGGCGCCCACGACGCCGTTTCGGGACTGGTCGTGGCCACCGGCCACTA
>DMNK01000059.1:8256-8597 GCA_003453695.1 Acidimicrobiaceae bacterium
TCGTGGCCACCGGCCACTACCGAAACGGCATCCTCCTCGCCCCCCTCACCGCCGACACCGCCGTGGCCGCCTTGGCCGGCCGGCCCCCGCCGGCGGAGCTCCAGCCCTTCGGCCCGGCGCGCTTCGCGTCGGTGACACACTGAGGAGGCGATGGAGCTGATGGTGAACGGCGCCCGAGAGCGCATGGAGACGAACGCCACCGTGGCCGACGTCGTGGTGCGTTTCTGCGCCTCACCGGACGGGATCGCAGTGGCCCGCAACGGCGAGGTGGTGCCCCGCAGCGCATGGGCCCGGACCACGCTCGGCACCGGCGACCGGCTCGAGATCGTCACGGCGGCGGT
>DMNK01000026.1:0-120 GCA_003453695.1 Acidimicrobiaceae bacterium
CGAGGTCTTCGCCGTCGGCGAGATCCGCAAGCACTTCGGTGGGGTGCTGGCCCTCGACGACGTGTCCTTCTCGGTGCGCCAGGGGGAGATCCTCGGCATCATCGGCTCCAACGGCGCCGG
>DMNK01000026.1:282-7296 GCA_003453695.1 Acidimicrobiaceae bacterium
TCGGGCCTAACGGCGCCGGCAAGACCACCCTGTTCGACATCTGCTCGGGGTTCCTGGCACCCGACGCCGGGCATGTCCGCCTCGACGGCGACGACATCACCGCACTGAGCGCCCCGGCCCGGGCGGCGCGGGGGATGGGCCGCATCTTCCAGGACGCCCGGTTGTTCCCGGCATTGACCGTCGCCGAGGTGCTGGCGGTGGCCTTCGAGCGGCACATCGAGGTGCGCGACCCGCTTCTGTGCATGGCCAACATGAGCTCGGTGCGCCGGTCCGAGGCCCAGGTGGCAGAGGGCGTGGACGAGCTGCTCGAGCTGCTGCACCTCACGCGTTATCGCGACAGCTTCGTCTCGGAGCTGTCCACCGGCACCAGGCGCATCGTGGAGCTCGGGTGCACCATGGCCCACGCCCCGTCGTTGCTCCTGCTCGACGAGCCGTCCTCGGGCCTCGCCCAGCGCGAGACCGAGCGACTGGGCGGCTTGCTCCTCGAGCTTCAGGGCACGACCGGCGCCACCATGGTCCTGATCGAGCACGACATCCCGCTCGTGAGCTCGGTGGCCGACCGCCTGGTGTGCATGCACCTCGGTGGGGTGTTGTGCGACGGCGCTCCCGACGACGTTCTCGCCGATCCCGCCGTGGCCGCCTCCTATCTCGGTGAGAGCGACGTGGCCGTGACGCGGTCGGGGGTCCGGGCCGCTGGGTTCGGCGCCGGCCTGGAGACCTCTTCGAGGACTCCGTCCATCGGCAGCGGGCCGGAGCGCCTGTCGTGAGCAGTCTCGTGTCCCGAGTGCGAGACGGCGTGACGCGGTCGGTGCAGTCGGTCACCTCGCGCAAGTACCTGGTGGGTGCGGTGCTGGCGTGGGTGCTCGTCGTGTACCTCGCCTCGTCACCGTCGCTGCGGTCCGCCCAGGGGCCGACCCAGAGCCCGGTTCACCCGGCTCCTGCCGGGCCGGCTGCGGGGTTCGCAGTTCCCAGCTTCTCCGCCCCCAATCTGAGCACTGCCCCGCTCAGCTCGTCGGGCTTCGGCTCGTTCGTGGCACCGCCGCTGTCGTTCGGAGCACCCCCAGCGCCGCCGGCCACCACCTCGCTCAGTTGCCCGTTCCCCATCCCCCAGTCGCAGACCACGCCGTTCGACCCTGGCGTCTTCCTGTCCTTCGGGGGCCCCTTCATCGAGCTGTCCGGTCCGCTCGTCTCCTACTACATCCCGACCCTCGGAGCCATCGCCCCTCTCGTGCCCATCGTCACGCCGCTCGTCTACATCTCGGAGCCCGTGATGAACGCCGTGACCCCGGACGTCTCGACCGTCGTCACCGACTACGTCACGATCATCGACGCCGCCGGGCTCAACTCCCCTCAGGAGCAGCAGTACGCGGCGGAATTCGAGCCGTACTGGCTCCAGCTCGTGGGTTCGCTCACGCCGGTCGAGCAGCAGCTGTCGTCGAGCACCGCCGGGCAGTGCTTGGTGCTGTTCGAGAACGAGCTCGCCGTCATGGACTCACAGCAGAACCTGCCCGCGCTGCCGTCGCTGCCGTACATCCCGTCCGGGATCCCACCAGGATCGTCGCAGGCTGCCGTGGCACAAGCTGCCGCCGCCGACACCCGCTCTCCCTTCGCCCAGCTCACCGTGCCCTGGTCGGGAGGCATCCCCTCCGGGCTCCCCGCCGCCGTGTCGACGCTGCGCGGTGCCGGCAAGCCGGTGCTCGTCCAGCTCGTCGACCAGCCTCCGGCCGGGCAGGCCATGGGCGGGACCGGGTTCCCCGACTTCGTGGCCCAGGTGGTGCACGAGCTCCCCGCCGCCTCGGCCTTCGAAGTCGACGCGCCGGCCACCGACCCGAGCGGCACGGGCCAGATGGCCGACCTCGTGCACGGCTTGGCCAGCGCCGATCTGACCCGCATGCCGGGACAGCTGATCGGTGCGGGTGTTCCCACGACCGCCCAGGGCACCAGCGCTGTGGCCTTCTGGGGCGCATTCAAGGGGGCGATGAAGGGATTGCAGGCCAACATGGTCGACTTCGTCGCTGCCGACCTGACGCCGCTGGCCGAGGCCACGGCGGCGGCGGACAGTGCCGAGGCGGCGCAGTCGGCACGAAGCCTCGAGTCGTCGTTCACCACGCTGGGCGGGGTGCCTGCCGACGTCCCGGTGTTCGGGACGGTCTCGCTCGACGGCGCCGATCCTGCGACCGTGGCGTCGGTGCAGGAGCAGATCGCCTCCTACCTCGCCGCTCTGCGCGGGCTGCACGTGAGCGCGCTCGGCGTCTTTGCCGGCTGAGCATCGGGCCCTACCGCCGAGCGGCTCGCCGGGCACGAGCAAGGGGGTCGAGGGAGCGATTGCAAGGGTCGGTAGCCGGCCTGCTACACGCCGCTGCCGCTCCCACCACGCGTCACCTCCTTGGCGAGTAGGGCCCGGAACGCCTCGACGTGGTGATCTCCTTGGTCGAGCATCGCCGCGCACGATGCGAGCCGTGCCCGCCGGGCATCGGTACCGGCCTCGTCCAGGCTGCGGAAGGCGAAGGCGGCATTGCGGTACACGCCCGAAACGGCGCCCAACTCACCCTCCGCCCGGCCGAGCCCCTTCGGGGCCTTGTTGCCGTTGAGCCAGCCGGAGACGACGGCGCAGGCCTCGAGTACCCGGTCCGAGGGGTCCACGGCAGGCTGCCCGCCCCCGGGGGCTGCCTCGAAGGCCTTGCGAAGCGCTCCCACGGCGTCGACCACCGCCTCCAGGTGTCCCTGCGCCTGCGCCGCCCAGCGGCTGCGGGCGGCGCCTCGTTCCAAGTCGGCCGTCATTCCGGAGAATCTAGGCAGGTGAGGGGGGGTGAGTTTGCCCAAAGTTCGCGAGCCGTTCACCTCCCGGTTACCCGGAGATTCCCTGGCGGTCACGTCTGGATGGCACATTCCCTGCAGTGGCGATCGAGTCCTGAGAATCAGGAGGATCTGACGGCAAATGAGCATCCCGGCGACAGAGCCAGAGCCCCAGGAAGGGGTTCCCGGCACGGGGCTGGCGGCACCCGGTCCCACGCTCACCCACCTCCTCAACGAAGCGCCCACCAGCAGATTCCACAGGCGTGCGGTGCTCATCTCCGGGATGGGCTTCTTCACCGACGCCTACGACCTCTTCGTCATCGCCACGGTCGCCGCCCTGGTCAAGACCCAGTGGCATCTCACGACCACCCAGACCTCCTGGGTGACGGGATCGGCCATCCTCGCCGCCTTTTTCGGGGCACTCATCTTCGGCCGGGTCGCCGACGTGATCGGGCGCAAGACCATCTACACGCTCGTCGCGGTGATCATGATCGTCGGCGCGCTCGCCTCGGCCTTCGCCCCCAGCTTCCTGTTCCTCGTCGTCGCCCGGTTCGTTCTCGGAATGGGAATCGGGGGCGACTATCCGGTGTCGGCCGTGCTCATGAGCGAGTACGCCAACCGCAACGACCGGGGCCGGTTGGTGGGTCTGGTGTTCTCCATGCAGGCGCTCGGCCTCGTGGTGGGACCGCTCGTCGCCCTCGTCCTGTTGTCCTCGGGGATCAGTGGGGACCTCACGTGGCGACTGCTCCTCGGCCTCGGAGCCATTCCCGCCGCCGCCGTCATCTACCTCCGGGCCAAAATGCCGGAGTCTCCGCGCTTTCAAGCCCGGGTGAAGGGCGAGTCCCGACGCGCTGCAGCGCAGCTCCAACTCTTCGCCGAAGGTGCCATCGACACCTCCAGAGCGGAAACCGACGGGACGCGCCACATGCGATTCAGCCAGTTCCTCCGCGACCGGCGTATGTGGCGGCTCATACTGGGCACCGCCGGGACCTGGTTCCTGTTCGACTACGCCTACTACGGCAACACCCTCTCCTTGCCGAGCATCCTCAAGCAGGTCGACTCCCACGCCACGCTGGAGGCCAAGCTGGCATGGACCCTCGGCATCTTCGTGGTGTTCGCCATTCCCGGGTACCTGCTGGCGGTCGCTCGAATGGACCGGATCGGGCACCGCTTCCTGCAGTTCATCGGCTTCGCCGTCATGGCTCTGTGCTTCGCGGCGCTGGGAATCTTCCCGGCTCTCACCACCACGGTCGGGCCCTTCCTCGTCATCTTCGGACTGAGCTATTTCTTCATCGAGTTCGGCCCCAACACGACGACCTTCGTGATGCCCTCCGAGGTCTTCCCCGTGAGCATGCGCACCACCGGCCACGGCATCGCTGCCGGGGTCGGGAAGCTCGGAGCGTTCATCGGGGTCTTCTTGGTTCCCGTGCTCCAGAAGCAGATACAGCTTCGGGGAATGCTGCTCGTTGCTGGCGGTGCCGCCCTCCTGGGCTTCCTTCTCACCATGGTGCTCCCCGAGCCTGCCCGTAGGAGCCTCGAGGAGGTGTCAGGTGAGGACGGCGAGCTCATCCCGCTCCCCACGATCGACGCAATCCAGAGTCCTCCGATGCCCGTCGTCGAGCTCATCGAAGCTGGAGACCCACAGCCTGCGCCTCGCGCCTGAGACCGCCGGCAGTCCGTCGACGATCTCGTGAAGAGGCGGTAGCTCGGGCCGCGTTCGCCTTTCGCTCCGGGGGCCACTCGAGAGGTGGCGGCCGGGCGTCCCGCTACCATCGCCACCCGTGGTGGAGCGGAGGTGGGTGGAGCGCTGGGTCGCCGGCTACGAGAAGGCGTGGCGCACGCCGGGGACCGACATGTTGGCCGAGCTCTTCACTCCCGATGTGGTGTACCTCGTGTCCCCGTGGGCCGAGCCTGTGGTCGGCCTCGATGCGCTGAGCTCCCTCTGGGAAGCAGAGCGCGACGGCCCCGACGGGAGCTTCTCGTTCGACGCCCAGGTGCTGGCGCTCGACATGGAAACCGCCGTTGTGCGCGTCGACGTCGATTACCACCATCCGCTGCGGTCGTGGCGCGACCTGTGGGTGGTGGTGTTCGCCCTGGGCGGGCGCTGCGCCCGGTTCGAGGAGTGGCCCTTCAGCCCGACGACGCCGGACGGGCACGCCTGAGGGTCGGGTCCACCCGCCCGCATGACGCGGCGCAAATGACTGGCCTTCTCCCTCGGAGGGAGGGCCTTTGTGCCCTAGGGGCGCCGCGGGCGTTCTGGTTGGCTGGGGGGCAAGAGGTCGGCGGGGTCCGGAAGGGATCGAGATGTTGGAGCTCACAGCACTGGCGGTCAGCGCCGTGGCCACGATGAACCTGCGGCGGGACCTCACCCCTGGTGAGGCCATCGAGGTGGTGTGGCGGCACTACTGCTATGACCCCGACGACGTGTGGTTCCTCGAGGTCCACCGGGTTCGCAACGACTGCTTCACCGAGCGCCAGACCGTCCTGGCCCGCTGACAGCCCGGGTCCGGGGCGCAGTCAAGCCCCCGACAAGGGCAGTGGACGCCCGACGAACGACCCCGTCGGTTCCTTGGTCCTGCCAATTAATGCGGCCGCAGGCACACTTCGCGCGCACTGTGGCAGGTCCATCTCGGTTCGTCCTGCCTAGACCCTGACCCTCCGTGGCGATCAACCGCTGATCAACGGAACCACTGGAATCCCACAACCCGTGACCGTATGATCTCGCTGAGGGGCTAAGCGGGGGGTGACCATGCGGCATGTAGTGCATCGGCCAGTTTCTGTGGCAAATCGGGGGGTGCCAGAGACGAGAAGGCCGAGGTGGCGGCATCGGGCCATGGGCCTCGGGACCGCCTTGTTCGCTACCGCGCTGGTCACCCCCGCCCTGGCCACCTCGGCCTCGGCGGACCCGCTCACCACCAGCCCCTACATCGTCGCCACGCCGGGCACGGTCGGCTCCCTCCTGGCCCAGACCGACGTGCTGTCGGTCGCCGGGCAGGTCGTCCAGCCCCTGCCCGCCGCCAACGGGGTCGAGGCCAACCTCACCTCCCCCGAGGTGTCTGTCCTTTCGGCCCTCCCAGGAGTCGTGGTCACCCCCGACGTGGCGGTGTCGGTGCAGGGGCTTCCCGCCGGCTCCACCCACCCACCGTCAGATGTCTTCCTGAAGCAGACCGGGGCCAACAGCTCCTGGTCGGCGGGAGACACCGGATCGGGGGTCAATGTCGCTGTCCTCGACACCGGCATCGCCCCCCTTCCCGACTTGGCCGGCCGTCTGGTCGGCGGAGTCGACCTGTCGGGTGAAGGCAACCCCTTCCACGACAGCTACGGACACGGAACGTTCGACGCCGGCTTGATAGCGGGGAACGGCGCCTCGTCCAACGGCAAGTACGAGGGCGAGGCGCCGAGCGCCGGGTTGGTGTCGGTCAAGGTGGCTGGGGCGAGCGGCAGCACCGACCTGGCCACGGTCATCGCCGGCGTCGGGTGGACAGTCGACAACCGCGCCGCCCTCCACATCGGCGTGCTCAACATGTCGCTCGGCTACCAGCCGCTCGAGTCGTCCGCTCTCGACCCGCTCGACACCGCCGTCGAGACGGCCTGGCAGTCCGGCATCGTGGTCGTGGTCTCCGCCGGGAACGTCGGGCCGTTCAACGGCACCGTCGAGTCCCCGGGCGACGATCCGCTCGTCATCACGGTCGGCGCCCTCGACGACGGGGGACAAGGGAACGTCGGCAACGACACCATGACCGACTTCTCGAGCGTCGGGCCCACCAACCCCGATGGCTGGCTGAAGCCGGACCTCGTGACGTCGGGCCGTTCGGTCGTCAGCCTGGCGGCACCGGGCTCCACCATCTACAACGGTTACCCGGGCGCCCGCATCGGGAGCGGCAACTTCGTCGGCTCCGGCACGTCGTTCAGCGCCGCGATCACGAGCGGTGCCGCCGCCCTGCTCCTGTCGGCCAACTCCGGGTATTCGCCCAACACCGTCAAAGGTGTCCTGCTCGCCTCCACGATGGCGGGCCCCGTGGGCAACCCGGTGGTGGACGGTCACGGCGACCTGAACGTCGCCAACGCCCGTGCCATGGCGCCGGTGACCTACAACCAGGCGCCCAGCCTGGTCGCCGTCCCCATCGGCGCCACCGTGGCGCTCGGCACGGCCTGGGGCCAGTCGACCTGGAACCCGGCCAACTGGTCGAGCATGGCCTGGAACGGGGAGTCCTGGAA
>DMNK01000026.1:7566-10156 GCA_003453695.1 Acidimicrobiaceae bacterium
GGAACGGCGAGTCCTGGAACGGGGAGTCCTGGAACGGCGAGAGTTGGAACGGCGAGAGCTGGAACGGCGAGAGCTGGAACGGCTCCGCCTGGAACTGACGGACCCCGCTCACGAGTGACGTCGCGTCGTCGAGACCGGTAGGAAGGAAACGAGCGTGAGGCTGTCTCGAGCTGCCTGGGCTGTGGTCACAGCGTCCGCCCTGGGCGGCGTGGCCGTCCTCGCCCTGGCCGCGCTCGACGTGGCGCGCGCCCCTGCGCTGGGCGGCGTCGAGCTGGGCGTGGTGTGCGTGGCCGGCTTGCTGCTCGCCGCCAGCTGGGTGTGGCCCCTCATGGTGTTCGTCGGCAAGGAGTCGAAGGGCGTCCAGTTCGACGAGTACTGCCTGGTGGTGATGCTCCTCTTGGTGCCGGCCGAGGCGGTCGTCCTCGCCTTCGCCGCCGCCACGATCGTCGCCCAGGTCATTCGCCGCCGGCCGCTCGTGAAGTCCGTCTTCAACGTCGGCCAGACGATGCTCGCCGCCGGCGCCGCCGTCGTCGTCTTCCAAGCGCTCTCGCCCGCCGGGCTGTTCAGCCATCACGGCCTCGCCCTGTCCGCCCAGGGGCACGACACCTATGTGAGCCTGTGGGCCGCCGTGGCGGCCGCCGGCACGTATCTCGTCGTCAACGCCGCCGCCATCTCGTCGGTGCTGGTGGCGACCGGCTCCTCGTGGCGTGGGGCGCTGCTCGACGGCGCCGAGACCCGCATCGTCTTCAGCCTGGGCAGCCTGGTCGTGGCGCTCACCACCGCCGTCATCGTCTCCGACGACCCCTGGCTCCTCGCCATCGCCGTGGTGCCACCGGTCATCCTGCGCCACGTCCTCGCCGACCAGTTCCAGGCCCGGCGAGACCGGGCCCGGGTCAAGGGACTGTTCGAGGCCACGCTCCAGGCCAACCGGTCCATGGGCGAGACCGACGTGGCGGCGGCCATCCTCTCCTCAGCACGCACCTTGCTGCGTTGCACCGATGCATCGCTGACGGACCACCAGGTCGACGGTTGCCTGCAGTCCCGGGTGGTCCTCCCCGATCGCCACGTGTGGCTGACCGTGGCCGGCCGGAGCCGCACCGAGCCCTTCGACGCCGCCGACCAGGATGTCCTCGACGCCCTCGCCGCCGTGTGCACAGGGGCGCTCTCCAATGCCTGGCTCTATGAGGAGGGCCGCCACCAGCGCGAGCGGCTCTCGGCCATCACCTCGAGCATGGCCGAAGGCGTGTGCGCCCTCACCGCCACCGGCGAGATCACCTTTCTCAACCCGGCGGCAGCGGCGATGTTGGGCTGGGGGCCGACCGACTCCGAGGGCCCGGGCGGCATGCTCGCCGGCCGCGGCGTGGGATACCGGGCCCCCAGCTTCATCTTGAACCCGGCCCGGCGCGCCGTGGAGACGGCGACCACCGTCACCGGCTACGACACCCGCTTCGAGCGTGCCGACGGCTCCATCCTCCACGTGGCCTTCACGTCCTCGCCCATCGTCAACCAGGGGGCGCCTCCGGGAGCGGTGGTGGTGTTCCGTGACATCACCGAGCGCAAGGAGTTCGAGGAGCGCCTGGCCCGTCACGCCTTCCACGACTCGCTCACCGGGCTTCCCAACCGGCGCCTGTTCCTCGACCACCTCGACCACGCGCTGCGCCGCTCCTCACGCAGCCACGAGATGCACGCCGTGCTCTTCGCCGACGTGGACCGCTTCAAGCTCATCAACGACAGCCTGGGCCACCACGCCGGAGACCACCTGCTCGTGGCCATCGCCGAGCGGCTCCAGGCGTCGATGCGCGCCGGCGACATGCTGGCCCGCTTCGGTGGCGACGAGTTCACCATCCTGCTCGAAGGGGTGTCGAGCCCCGAGGACGCCGAGACGGCGGCCAAGCGGATCCTGGCCCAGATGCGCCGGCCCATCTCGCTCCCCGACGGACACGAGGTGGTGGCGTCGCTCAGCATCGGCATCGCCCTCACCATGGCCGGCCAGAGCCGTGACGACCTCCTGCACGACGCCGACGTGGCCATGTACCAGGCCAAGGGCAAGGGACGCGACGGCCACTACGAGATCTACGACGTCGACGCCATGGGGGCGCGTTCCGCCGAGCGCATCGAGCTCGAAGCCGGCCTGCGTCGCGCCCTGCGCCGCAAGGAGCTCGAGGTCCAGTACCAACCGCTGTTCTCGATCGCCGACAGGCGCATCGTCGGCGCCGAGGCGCTCGTGCGCTGGCACCATCCCGAGCGGGGGCTGCTCGGGCCCTCCAGCTTCATCGGCCTGGCCGAGGAGTCCGGGCTCATCCTCCCTCTCGGCCGCCACGTGCTCGAGGACGCCTGCCGCCAGGCCCGGCGGTGGCAGCAGGCCTTCGGGGTCAAGCTCGTGGTCAGCGTGAACCTGTCGGCCCGGCAGTTCCAGCAGGCCGGCTTGGTGGAGGAGATCGAGACGATCCTGAGCGAGACGGGCGCGGACCCGTCGCAGCTCTGCCTGGAGATCACCGAGAGCCTGGCCATGGAGGACGTCGCCCGCACCCGGGAGATCCTCCTCAGCTTGAAGAAGGTCGGGATCCAGGTGGCCATCGACGACTTCGGC
>DMNK01000026.1:10331-16763 GCA_003453695.1 Acidimicrobiaceae bacterium
TTCGGCACCGGCTACTCGGCGCTCGGGTACCTCACCCACTTCCCCGTCGACGTCGTGAAGATCGACCGCAGCTTCGTGGAGGACGTGGAGGTCGACCCGGTCAAGTCGGCCATCGTCTCTGCCGTCATCCGCTTGTCCGAGGCCATCGGCACGGTCGCCGTCGTGGAGGGCGTGGAGACCGAGCGCCAGCTTCGCCACCTGCGCGCCCTCGGGTGTCCCGAGGCGCAGGGCTTCCATCTGGCCCGCCCCATGCCTGCCCACGACGTGGACGAGGTGTTGCGCGCCCAGCTCGGCACCCGGTCCGAGATGGCGGCAGTGAGCTGAGCTCCTCGGGTTTCACCCCTGCCACCCCGGTGGTGGCCCGGGTATCATGACGCCGCCGTCAGCTTTCGACCCGCGGGGGGTGTCGGAGACGTACCACCCTGTCGGCGTCCGACGTGGCGCATCTCCGTGAGACGTGGTTCTTCCCGACCGGTGACGCCGTCACCGCCACCCCGACGGTGGTGGACGGCACCGTCTACGTCGGGTCGTGGGACGACTACTTCTACGCCCTCGACCTCGCTACCGGGCACCTGCGCTGGAAGTACCGCCTGACCAACCAGGACGCCGTCACCCCGTATCCGGGCGAGAAGGTGCGGGACATCAGCTCCGACGGCGGCCTCGTGACCTCGTCGGCCTGGTTCGAGCCGGCCGCAGCGGGCCGGCCGGCGCTCGTGATCTTCGGGGGCGGCTACACGCTCTACGCCCTCGTGGCCTCGACGGGCTCGCTGTACTGGCGTCACGACTATCCCGGGCTTCCCGGCCCGACTCCCGACCCCAACGCCGACGGCGCCCGCATCTTCTCCTCGCCGGTGGTCACCGGTGGCAAGGTGGTCTTCGGGGTCGACACCGACGGCCACAAGGGGTCACACGGGTACGTGGCGGCGGCGGACGTGAACACGGGCGACCCGGTGTGGGTCGAACAGACCGACGTCGACCGAAGCGGCACCGTGTTGAACGACGGCTGCGGCAGCGTGTGGTCGTCTCCCACGGTGCTGACCGACCTGAACCTGGTCGTGTTCGGCACGGCCGACTGCCACTTCTCCAACCCGTCACCGCTGTCGGAGGCGGTCGTCGCCCTCCGGGTGGACGACGGGGCGGTGGCCTGGGTCTTCCGCCCCGGCCGCGCCGACGGCCGGTGCGACGAGGACTTCGGCGCCACTGCCAACGCCGGCACCGACAGCGCCGGACGGACCGACTTCCTCGGCGTCGGCAGCAAGGACGGCACCTACTACTCGCTCGATCCGGCCACCGGCGCGCTCGAGTGGTCGACCAACGTCGTCTTCGGCGGGTTCTCGGGGGGGTTCATCGCCACCGCCGCCTACGACGGGACGGAAGTGGTGGGGTCGACGGCGTTGGGCGACTACGGGCGTTTCGAGAGCTCCGGCCAGGTGCTGTGCGATCCCGGCAACCCTCGCGACACGCCCCGCCAGGAGCCGACCGTCCACGCCTTCTCGGCGGCGAGCGGCGCAGTGGTGTGGCAGGCCGACGGGGCCGCCTCCTTCGCCCCGACCACCATCGCCGGTGGCATGGCCTTCAACGACCCGGCGCTCGACGGGCCGGTGATGGACGTGCACCAGGCGGCCACCGGGAAGCTCCTGGCCCAGGTACGCCTGGTGCAGGAGTCGTGGTCCGGGATCGCCACGGTGGGAGACGCCCTCGTGATCGGCACCGGCACGGACTACTCGTACCAGCCGTCGGGGGTCGAGGTGCTCACCCCGGGAGGCCGCCCTCCCGTCGTCCCCACGCGCTGACCTCCCCGGAGTCTCGGGCGTCGCCCGCCCTTAGACGTGGCGTCCAGCCCAACGTGACGCTCTGTCTATAGATCGCCGCGGCGGGCCATTCGATACTCACAACGTCGCCGGACGAGTGTCGACGGGCGATCGCATCGGGAGGTCCTCCATGAGCCTGCACCACGGGTCGACGTTGACAGCGCCCGTGGTCATCGGCGTGGTGGACGCCCAGTGGCGCGTCGGGCGGGTGAGCACCGACATCGGGCCACTGCTCGGGTACGAGCCCTCGGAGTGCGTGGGAGCAGGTGTGTTGGTGGCCGTCCACCCCGAGGATCTGGCCGGCCTGCTCGTCGGCGTCGGGCACGCCGTGGAGAGCGGCATGAGCGCCCGGCTGGACCTGCGTCTGTGGCACAAGGACACGGGTTGGGCGCCCACCAAGGTCGTCGTCTCCCCGCTCGATCCCGGCGAGCCCTTCCCCTTCGGGTTCGTGGCCACCAGGGCCGAACTTCCACCTGCCGAGGACCTAGAGACGCGCCTGGCGGTGCTGGAGATGCGGATGCAGCGCATCGCCCTCGAAGTCCACTCTGCCGGCATGGCCGTCCCCGCCCAGTCGGACGCTGCCCGTTCGCTCGAACCGGCGGCCACGGCTTCGCTGAGCAACCGGCAAACGGAGATCCTCCACCGGCTCACCCGCGGTCAGCGGGTCCCCACCATCGCCCGGGAGCTCGGCATCAGCCAGAGCACGGTGCGCAACCACCTGTCGCTCATGTTCCGGAAGTTGCGGGTGCGATCCCAAGCCGAGCTGCTCGAGGCGGTGCGACGTCCCGGAGTCGGCGCTTAGACGCACTGTCTACAAAGAAGTGACCCGCTGTCCATAGACGCGACTGGCGATACTGCCGATGCTGTAACGGCTTGGTTGCAGAGTCGAAACGGGGAGCCATCGTGATGGGGCGGCAACTCATGACTGGACTGTCAGGAAGATCCGAGGACTCGCACATTCCCGGCGTCGCCGACGACCTCGCCGGATTTCCGGGCGTCGAGCCTCGCCGGCATGTGCTCTCGCGCCGGGAGTTCCTCCGCATGATCGAGGTGCTGGGCCGCTTCGCCGGTGGTCGGCGGCAGCTCGTGCTGCTCCTCGTGGACCTGAGCCGCTTCGACTGGGTCAACGACGCCTTCGGCCTGGAGGCCGGCGATCGCGTCCTGGGCGACCTCGCCGAGGCCATGCGACGTGTCGCCGGCGACACGTCGGTCGTGGGCAGGCTCGACGGCGACCAGTTCGGCATTCTCGCCTTCGTCGAATCTCAGGCGTCGGCCTTGGCCATGGGAGAGGAGTTGCTGGCCATCGTGCGCGCCCCCCTGACGCTCGACGGGGACGTGATCCGGCTGAAGGCACGGATCGGCATCTCGCCCTACGTCCTGCACGACGATCCCACGGCCGCCACCCTCCGGTACGCGGGGGCGGCGCTGTCCGAGGCCAAAGTGCGCGACGCCGACGAGCCCGTGCTCTCGTACCCCGCCGACCGCGAGGCCGTCGACCGCCGTGCCACCACCTATCGCTCTTTGCACACGGCGTTCGAGGAACGAGACCTTCGCGTCGCGTACCAGAACATCGTGGACCTCCGCACCGGTGGCGTGGAAGGAGCTGAGGCCCTGTTGCGGTGGCGCACGAGGGACGGGCTCCAGATCGGCCCGGAGGAGATCGTGCCCGTCGCCGAGGAGATCGGGCTCATCGGTGCGGTGGGGCGATGGGTCCTGGACGAGGCACTGTCCACCGCTTCGACGCGTTCCACGTCGGCGGGGCGGCCCATCACCGTGGCGGTCAATCTCTCTGCTCGTCAGTTCGGGGACCCCGATCTGGTGTCCGAGGTCGCCCGCATTCTGGGGCGCCACGAGATCGCCCCGGGACAGCTCGCCATCGAGGTGACCGAGAGCCTCGCCGTCGACGAGCAACGAGCGGCCCGCATCTTCGAGGATCTGCGCGCCTTGGGAGTCCGCGTCGGATTGGACGACTTCGGGACGGGCCAATCGTGCCTGAGCTATCTGCGCTCGCTTCCGATCGACTTCATCAAGATCGACCGTGCCTTCGTCGGTGAAGTGGACCGTGACCGGCGCGCCCAACGCATCGTGGAGACCATCGTCGCCCTGGCCCGGGACCTCGGACTGGTGACCGTGGCCGAGGGGATCGAGACAGAGGCCCAACGCCTCGCTGCCGCCGAGGCCGGATGCCTGTACGGCCAGGGCTTCCTCTTCGGTCGGCCCGAGCTCGTTGGCTAGCCGCCGAGGGCCGTCGGAAGCCCTCGAGGGGCACTCGCCTCGTCTTCGGGGGCAACCAGGGTGGCGCTGCGGGCTGTTGCCGTCAGTTCCCCCCGGTGCTTGGATCTTCTGTGCCGGAGGAGGCGGACATGGCCGGGGTTTCGCATCTTCCCCAGGGGGACAGGTCGGGGACCCAAGTGTCGTGCCCGTCCTCGTACGAGCGGCGCGGGCCTGCCGAGCCCCTCATGTCCGCCGCCACTGCCGAATTGGGTGATGCCGTCGATCGGTGCACCTTCCCGCTGTTCGTGTGGACCGCCGACGGCGTGGTCCATCTGGCCAACGACGCCGCGGCCGAGCTGCTTGCCGAGCCCCTGTCGGTGGTGGTCGGCCACAACGTGATCGACCGCTTCAGCCCCCACGACGAGGTCGAGAAGGTGAGACAAGCCCTCTTTTCGGGGACGCTCGTCGGATCACAGTCCAAACGCGTCGTGACGAGCAGCGACGGTCAAGGCATCGCCGCCTGGGTGTGGACACGGGTCCTCGAGCTCGACGGCGTCCGCGCCGCCGCGTCGCTCGTCGTCCCCAGCTCGGAACTGGCGCGCCTGGGCCGGGACCCCGTCGCCCCGTGGCGTGACCTGGTCGGGATCGTGGTGGGCATCGCCAGCAGCCACTGGGTGATCGAGGCGGTCACCCAGGACGTCACCAGCCTTCTCGGCTACGAGGTCCGCCAGCTCGTCGGGCATTCGTTCCTGGAGCTGGTCCACCCCGACTATGTGAGCGCGGTCGTCACCGACGACGGCGGGCCCCCGACGTCTCCGATCACGATTCCCGGCATCAAGGTGAAGGACGAGCGCGGCGAATGGGTGCAGGGCTGCATCCTCGCAGCACCCCTCCCCGATGGGAACAAGGGCGGAGTGCTCTTCGCCATCGTCGGTCCGCTGCGGGCATCCTCGTCGTCGGCGGAGCGGGTCACCCAGCTGGAGTTGCGCCTGAGGCGCATCGGTGCCGAGGTCCGGGCTGCCGGCGTCATCGAGAACGTGAGCTCCCTGCGGCCGCACGCCGGCCATCCGGCGCTCACCGACCTGACCACCCGGCAGTGGGAGATCCTGAGCCTCCTCCTGCAAGGCATCCGGGTGCCCTCGATCGCCTCCCGGCTCTACCTGAGCCCGAGCACCGTTCGTAACCATTTGGCCACGATCTTCCGGAAGTTCGGGGTGCACTCCCAACCAGAGCTGCTCGAGCTCCTGCGACATCCGCCCGATCAAGGCGAGCGCTGAGTCAGCTGGCCTGAAGCCGGCAGGGGAGGGCGACACGGAAGGGGCGGGCTGTGCGTGGTCCCCGCCGCTCCTCGATGATCGCCCCCTTCCTTTGAGGCGACGGACCAGGGCGGAGTTCACCCAATGATCACCGGCGGGTCGACGCTCGTTCACGCAACGTTTACCTCGACTCTGTAGTTCATGGCTGGTGAGGCCACAGCGGATCCTGGTCATCGAGGACGAGCAGTCGTACCGAGAAGCCCTGGAAGCGGCGTTGGCCAAGGAGGGGTTCGAGGTGGAGCTGGCCGCTGACGGGGTGGACGGGCTGCGCCGGTTCACCATCAGCCCTCCCGATCTGGTCCTCCTCGACCTCATGCTTCCGGGAATGGCAGGGAGCGAGGTCTGCCGGCGCATGCGTCAGATCGCTCCGGTTCCCGTCATCATGGTGACCGCCCTCGACGCCGAGGTCGATGTCATCGAAGGCTTGGAGATCGGCGCGGCGGACTACATCACCAAGCCGTTCCGACTTCGAGAGCTCGTCGCTCGGATCCATGCAGTGCTGCGCCGGATGCACCCTCCCGAGCTGGCGACGCTCCTGCCCGCTCGTGAGGACGACAGGCTCGCCTCGGAAGTCGTCACCGCCGGCCCGGTGACCCTCGACTTCGCTCGGCGCCACGTCACCTACCAGGGCAAGGCCGTCCGGCTTTCGCGCCGTGAGTTCGACTTGTTGGGTCTGCTGCTCACCCCTCCCGGTCAGATCCGGACCCGTGACGAGCTCATCGACCGGCTGTGGTCGGGTCTCGACCTTGCCGACACCCGTACCCTCGACACCCACATCCGGCGCCTCCGGGTGAAGCTCGAGCAGGACCCGGCCGATCCCGAGTACATCGTCACGGTCCGAGGCGTCGGGTTCCGGTTCGACGCCGAGGGTCGCGACCGGACCCGTCCCACCTGACCTGTCTTCGAGCCGAAAACCGGGCGGGGCTTGGGCGCAGCCGGTGACCAAGCCGATACGCTTGGTGGACTGTTTGGGCCAGCAGTCGGGTCGGAGGGCCTCCACTGAACTACCTCGTCTCCCAGCTCCATGCGCTCGAGGCCGAGTCCATCTTCATCTTTCGCGAGGTGGCGGCCGAGTTCGAGCGGCCCGTGCT
>DMNK01000009.1:0-554 GCA_003453695.1 Acidimicrobiaceae bacterium
CGTTGTATCGAACGGCTGCCTTGACACACCGGGCCAACAGGTACAGCAGAAGCTCGGGACTTCGGGTCCGATTGAAGCGAGCGCGAACAATGTCGTAGAACTCCCTCTCCCTACCAACGTGGTCATTCCAGAGCCTCGTGTATTCGCGCGCAACGCGGTTCGGATCTCCCAGAATTCGGTCCCACAAAGCAACCAACGGAGCGTTTGTATCGTTGAGGAATACTGTCTCCAGAGAACGTTGGGACGCAGCGGCGAGGGACACGGCGGCAGAGCCGCAGAAGGGTTCGAAGAGTCGCCGTGCGTCGGTCGGTATGCATCGGGCGATCGCTGGAGCCAGCTTTCGCTTGGACCCCTGGTAGGGAATTGGGAAGGGCACCGCGCGAAGCATCGGCATCAGCTCCTGAGGACGTCCCACGGTCGTCACTTTGGCATGGGGTGAACGGGTGTTCGTGGATATAACCAATGCCCTGTAACAGTTCCAGCGGTGATGGAATCCGGTTCTCCAACTCAGCCATATCGAGAAGAGAGCGCTACCGGTAGAGCCGCATAATCCC
>DMNK01000009.1:833-1167 GCA_003453695.1 Acidimicrobiaceae bacterium
TGCTGCGTACTGGGCCCAGTCCGTGCCCGACAGCGCTGCCCGGGCGGCGGTGACGTCGAAGGAGTAGCCCGTGGCCCTGGCGACGACGGGCGACGGGACCTCGCTCAGGAGGTGGCGGAGGGCCCCTTGGCGCTCGAGGCGGGTGATCCCGAGCTGGTTGAGGCGCTTGGTGAGCCAGAAGGCGGTCATGTGGCTGCCGGGTCGGCCGCCAGGGAAGAGGTAGTCCATCTCGGTGTTGGTGGTGGTCATGTTGGAGCGCTGGTCCCGATAGCGCGAGACGACGGCAGCAACGGGTTCGGGAAGCGCCACGGGGTCGGTGCCGAGGACGACGACG
>DMNK01000009.1:1319-8277 GCA_003453695.1 Acidimicrobiaceae bacterium
TCGGTGCCGAGGACGACGACGAGCGATCCATCGATGTCGCGAAGGTCGCCGAGGCGGAGCTCCACCACACGCGTGACGCGCTGGGCGAACAGCATCACGAACAGGCCGGCGACGCGGTCGGAGAGCAGAAGCGACTCGTCGTTGAGCAGACGCCGCACGATGGCACTGATCCTTCGAGGCGGGCTCCCGGGCGAGGACTTCCTGCCTCCGGCGGGAAGTCGCACCCGCCCACAGCGGCGGTGGGACATGGCGAAGGTGAGGAAGTCGACGGCCGAGCGCGGGTTGGACGCCTCTGCGAAAAAGGCGTCGACGTCCTCTTGGATCATCTCGGCCAGGCTCCGGCCCCGGGCCGAGAGGAACCGAAGGAACCGCACCGCCGCATCGGTCTGGTCGCGCGACCCGTTCATGGCGGTGGCCGACAGCCTGCCGGCCTCGGCCCGCACCGCCAGGTTCCGTTGGTGGCGCCAGGCCAGGTAGATGGTGATCTCCCGACGGATGGAGGGCTCCTCGATGGAGGCGAGGCGCTTAGGGCGCCAAGACTCGAAGGCGGCCAGGTACTTGTCGCGCTCGGGCAGGAGCCCCACCTCGACGAGCAGCTCGCGCAGGAACTCTCTGCCTTGGATGCCGCACAGGGTGTCGACACCGGCGTGGGTGAGCGGTGTGGTGCCACTGGCCAGCGAGGAGAGCCGCTCTCGCACCACGGGCTTGTTGAGCCAGGTCATGATGGCGACGGGGTTCGCCACCGCCGTGAGCCGATCGAAGAGCGCTACGAGGGCGGCTGAGACCTGGCCGCTTCCGTCGTCGAGGATCCTTCGCAGCCGGCGATCGAGCGAGCAGGCCACACAGGTGCGCGAGTACCAGGTCCGGCCTTCCTCTCCGCAGGCCTCGCAGCGAAAGCAGGTGGTGATCCCTGCACAGTCCACGCAGATGTCCCGGCCCTCGACGTCCCTGCCGACGAGCAGGCGATGGTCGCCACAGCCCGGGCAGTCCCCGAAAACCTTCGCCGCCTTGTAGATGCAGGACCGACACACATAGCCCTCGGGCCAGATGATCCCGAAGCGCCAGTGGCCTTTACAGCGCACACAGGCTTTGGCGGGGCGCTCATAGGGGCTCACGAAGCGACCACCCGGGCACGCCGGGGCCGGACCTTTTCCAGAGGGGGCCGAGTCGACGCCTCTGACTGGGTGGCGTCGGTGAGCTCGATGAGGTCGTTGGGCGTGCACGACAAGATGTCGCACAGCGCCGCGAGCGTCTCGAGCGACAGCCGCAGCGGGGCGCTGGTCACCAGGCGATAAACCTGGGCCGAGGAGAGCACCACGCCACGACCGGCGAGCAGCGGAGCGAGCTCGCTCGTCTTGTAGAGGCCACGACCGGCCATGACCTGGCGCAGATTCCATCGACAGTGCGGAGAGCTCATGGCCTCTCGTCTCCTTCGGCGTCGCTGGCGGTCATTATCTTGTCGAGTGCAGCACGCAGCACCCGGGTGCGATAGTCCGAGGACACCGCCGTGTAGAGGGAGGTGGTCGACGAATGGCGGTGACCGACCTGCTGCTGGACGAAAAGCGGGTCATAGCCGTCCTCGATCAGGTGGCTCACATAGGAGTGGCGCAGGCAGTGCGGGCTCAAGCCTCCCGGCAGCCCGGCGTCAGCGGCAGCGGCCTGGAAGGCGGCGTTCAGGCGGTCCTCTGAGACGCGATCATGGCGCTCCGAGGGCCACAGCCCCGAGCAGTCGGGTCTCCAGAAGGGAAGGACCTCGTCGACCCACTCGGCCATCACCTCGGCCGACCAGGCCATGACCGTGAGCACACCTCGGCGTCGCGGTGGCGATCCGTTGGCGGCCTTGCCGAAGCGCACCTGGCACAACCCGAAGGCCCCGAACTCCGGTGCTCTCGGGTTCGGGCCGAAGTCAGCTCGCTCGAGCATGAGCAGCTCCCGGCGCCGCAGCCCCCACCCATAGGCCACCTTCAACATGGTGGCGTCACGGAAGGCGGGCACAAAGCCCTTCACCTCCCTGTGGCGCACCGCCGCGGCCCGGTCGTCAGCGGCGTCGAACAGCGCCTGGCACTCGCCCTTGGTGAGCGGCCTTCGCGACGGCGCCGCCTCGGCGTCCACGGAGTGCGCCGCCAGGTTGGCCCGGCTGGCGATCTGGATGGGGTGGGTGCCGAAATGCTCGAGGCACACGGTGTCCCACCCATAGACCGGGTCGCAGACATAGGAGAGAAAGCCGCCGATCAAGAGCCCGTAGTTACGCACGGTCGAATGGGCGAGACCCTCGTCCGAGCGAAGGACGGCCATGAAATGCTCGAGATCCGACGGCGACCAGCACCAGGGATAGGTGCCGGTCGCTTTCTGGAAGCGCCGCACCACCCTGGCTCCGGAGTCCACGGTGGCAAAGGAGAGGTTCCTGGCCAGACGCTGTGCGCGCCAGCCGTCCACCATCTCCTCGAAGAGCGCCGCCTCCGGGGAGTCCTCCGGTTCCTCCCCCACGACGCGAAGGCGCGCGCGCTGCTCGAACTGCTTCACCATGTCGCCTCCCGACTCATCAGACGATCGGATCGTTCATCGGGTGCGACCGCAACCAACGATGGATTCCATCATCTGATGCAAGAGTCGGCGCGGATGCCCAGCTGACGAGCACCCTCATGGCGAGCCCGTCGCCGAACATGCGTTAGCGCGCGCCGCGGTGGGATGGCCCTTCCACCAGGTCAACCGCTTGGACTGCCGATGACGAATACGCGTCGGATGCAATATGCGGCAGTTCTTGATCTTCGTAAAGAAAGTCATCACACACCTCTGAGCTGGGATCCCTGTCCTCCGGGAGGATCGTCGGCCCCACGGGCGTGGCAGACGAGCGGACCTCGTCTCTGGGAGCCCGGATGGGTGCGCCAGGGGCGCTTCGGGGCCCTCGGGGGGCGAGAAGTGTCCTCAGTCCCCTGGGGCAGCGGAGCCGGCCGCCGGGCGGCTGCAAGCCGCCGCAGGCGGCCGGGGAGGCCAGCGATACACCCCGAAGCGAGGATGGGTCGTGGCGACGGCTGGCAGCGCCACCGTCGTCCGCCGTGGAGGCGACGATGAGCAAGCGCCAGTTCGGGTCGATTCGCAAGCTCCCGTCAGGGAAGTGGCAGGCCCGCTACCCCGACGGGCTCGGCAAGATGGTCCCGGCGCCGACCACGTACAAGGCCAAGGCGGACGCGGCACTGTTCTTGGCTGCTGTCGAGGCCGACCTCGCCAGAGGAACCGTCATCGACCCGAGGGGTGGTCGGATCACCCTCGCAGAGTGGTGCGAGCAGTGGCTCGACCGCCCGGACAAGAGGCCCAACAGCGTGGTGCGCGACGAGCAGGCGCTGGCGGTGTTCATGGCGGATCTGGGTCTGCGGCCCTTGGCAGCCATCACGCCCATGCACGTGCAGGCGGCGGTTGACGCCAGGGCCCAGGTCGTGGCGCCCGCCACACTTGCCCGCGACTTCTCGGCTCTGCGCGCCGTGCTCAACGCTGCCGTGCACGCCGATCTGATCGGTCGCTCTCCGTGTCGCAAGGTGGCCCTGGCGAGGGTGAGGCCGCCGGCTCGGGTGGTGCTGTCGCCCTCGGAGCTCGATCGGCTCGCCGGCGCCATCCCCCCTCGCTACCGGGCCCTCGTCCTCGTGGCCGGCGTCCTCGGCCTGCGGTGGGGCGAGGCGGTAGGTCTGCGTGTGAGGGATGTCGATTTCCTTCGTCGCACGGTCACGGTCGCCCAGACCGTGGAGGAGGTGAAGGGCCAACTGCGACTGGTGACCGAGGCGAAGACCCGATCGAGTCTCCGGACCATGGCGGCGCCGGAGTTCCTGGTGGAGGTGTTGGCGGATCATCTGGCTACCCATCGAGCCGATGCCCGGAACGACCCTCAGGCTTTGCTCTTCGTCGGACCACGCGGGGGAGTGCTGCGCCGCCGATTCGCCGAGCGGATCTTTGCCCCTGCGGTGCAAAAGGCAGGCCTGGACCAATCGCTCACCTTCCACGGCCTTCGCCACTCGGCGATCACAGCCCTCGTGGAGGCGGGTGTCCACCCGCGTGTCATGCAGGGCCGAGCCGGCCACGCCACGTCGAAGCTCACCATGGAGCTTTACGCCCATGTGCCTGAGTCCTCCGATCGGCAGGCGGCTCGAGCACTCGATGTGCGCTTCCGGCCTCAGCGGCACATCCCCGTGTCAGATGCCGGCGCCTGAGAGATGCCACTCACCCTGCGGTCTGAGCCCCCTCTTCCCGATGATGCGCTCGTTGTTCGGGGCGGCATGATGATTGCTCGGGACCTTGCCATGGCAGCCGAACGCTGTGAAAGCGAGTTCGGGTTCCCGGGCCTCTCGGTATTCGGTGCTTCCGGTGTGGGCTTGCGGCAGCTGCTGCTCGCCATCCCAGATCTTCGTCGCTATGGCGTGGTAAGGCGTACAACCGCACGTCGTCTTCGGGCCTTCGGGTGCGAACTGATCCCTACGGGTGCGGAGCCACATTTCACACTTCGCCTTCCGGACACCGATTTCGCCACTTTGGCCCGCCTGCGAGATCTTTTTGGCCCGCCGATTCCAAACCCCCTTATCCGGTAGCCTTGAAGGCAAGGAGAGCTGCACCATGGCCGACGACATGGACGTATGGGTCGATTACAACGATCTCGACGAGCAGGGCCACGTCCTGACCCTGCGGAGGTTCTTCATGTCGGAGTCAACCGCTGTCGTCGGCAGGCGCGTATTGACGGGGGACTACGAAGGCAACCGCTGTGAGGGAACTGTCATAGCGATCGAGCCCAGTGGTGTCGTGGCGATCGAGCTGGACGACGCAACACTGGTTCGATCTCGGCGGCACGCCCCCGCCGATCGGTAGGAACTGGGTCAAGAGCGGAGCTCGGGTGGGGATTTGGTGATGAACGACAACTACCTTCCGGTGGTGGTCGGCGTCGCTGTTCTGGGTGAGCACGTGTTGCGGCTTCTGTTCGATGATGGAGCGGTGGGCGACGTCGCTTTCTCGGCCGAACGATTGACGGGGGTTCTCGAGCCATTGAGGGACCCAAACTTCTTCGCCCGAGTCCGTGTGGACCCAGAGGCAGGGACGATCACGTGGCCTGACGGCCTGGATCTCGCTCCTGAGCCCCTCTACGAGGAAGCACTGGCCAGTCAGCTCCTTTGAGGCCTCGCGGCGCGAGGACTTCCCCGCCGGCCGCGGACATGGCTGTCCTGGTTCAGGCGGGATCGCTTTCCAGCGGACTCTCACGCGGGGAACAGGGACCGGCAGATCGAGATACCCCGGCACGTCCCCACCAGGACGTTATGGGCGCCAATTACCGGTCGGGCAGGGACCCAGCACCCTGTGCGAACACCGGGGGCAGTACCGGACGGTTAGCAGGGCAAGGCGATTTGGCCCGCACCCATCTGACTCACAATGTCAACTTCCGTCATATTTTCAACCAACTCGACTGATAACTGGAGAGAGGTGTATTCATCGTCACTATTATTCATCGCCCACTCCCACCCCTCATATGGGTACGGCACATGGACGACATCGTGCGTGCAGCCCTGCCATGTTCCCCACGCACTGCCAGGTCTGCCGAGCCTTGTGAGATACCACTGTGTGGTGGCCTGGAAGTCCTGGCTCGGCAAGGTGTATGTCGCTTCCTCGGGCTGGGAGCCACCACCTCTGAAGGTCGCCGCGCGCGGCACGGGAAGCCCGGCAACTGGTGCGGTAATAGCGCGCCCCAAGTCCGCAGCGCTTGGCCCACAACTGGCTACAGCAAGAAATGCGGCCAGGCTTACTAGCCCAGCCAATCGCGTCATCGGGCGCTGCCTAGACCTGGCGGACATCGGTTGTGTGCCCAATCCTAATCCACGAGGGGACGTCGACCGGGACGTGCTGTTCCTGCAGTCCCCGCTCGGCGTTCTGGGCCATCCGGAAATGTGCGACCATACGGCCGCCTCGGGGTCGGTGGAGGTACGGTCGGCCGGAAGGTCATGATGAGCTGTCGGCTGTCACTTTTCGCGATCGGATCTGGCACGCAAATGGCACGCAGCGCTAGGAGCGCAGGCCTCACAAGGAGAAAAGACCAGGTCGAGGTGTATGCACTGAGATCCGACTACAGCCTTCACACGGCTGAGGCCACAGGTTCGAGTCCTGTTGCGCCCACTCGCCGTTCCACTCTGGCCATCCGGTGAGGCGCGGCGCGGAGCCGAGCCATCGGGCTTCGGGTGGCAGCTAGGGTCCGGCACGGCGATGTCGAAAGTGATGAACGCTCCGCTTCACCGTCGACCACACGTTGGCATTCTCTATTCGTGGATCGATCCACGTGATCCTCTTGTCTGGTCGGGGATCCCGTCGAATCTCCTGTCAGCCTTCGAGAGGCTCGATGTCGCTTGCGTCGAGTGTGACGTGACCCCGCCCCGGCGAGTCGTGGGGGTCTTCAGCCGGGTTCGCTCCCGCCTGGGCCGACCTCGACTGATGATGCCTGCCGCGCCCGAGGTCCGAATGCTCACACGTCTGTGCGATTCCTTGCGGAGTGTCCGTCACCAGGAACAGGTCGACGGCTGGATCGCGCTGTCGTACGCCCTCGGATCGCGCAAGCCCGTCCGGGGGAAGGTCGCCAGCCTGACGGATGTTTCTCCCGCGCAGATCTACGAGATGAACCGTGCCGCCCCCGGATCTGAATGGTTCAATCAAATGACGAGCGACGACTGGCGAGCGCACTCCCGGCAGCTCGTCCGCTTGCACCGGTCGGCCTATGCCTGCTGCGTTGCCAGTCACTGGACGGCGCGATCGATGGTGAGCGACCATGGCGTGGACCCGGCTCGCGTGCACGTGGTGGGCTTGGGACACGACATCGTTGCCGTCTCGCCGTCTCGGAATTGGTCGGTTCCCCGATTCCTCTTCATCGGGCGGGACTGGCAGCGCAAGAACGGCGATGCCGTCATCCGGGCGTTCGCCCGCCTGCGCCCTGCGTGGCCGG
>DMNK01000009.1:8543-15421 GCA_003453695.1 Acidimicrobiaceae bacterium
AGGCGACGTGCTTCATCCTGCCCTCGCTGGTCGAACCCTTTGGCATCGCCTATGTGGAAGCTGCCGCCCATGGGTTGCCGAGCATCGCCACCGCCACGGGTGGCACTGAGGACTCAGTTGGCCCCGGGGGGATCCTCGTCGACCCCCTCGACGATCTCGCCATCCTGGACGCCATGCGAGACATGTGCGACCCGGCTGTGGCCGCCCGCTTGGGCGAAGTCGCCCGCCGGCGATCGGATCTCTTCACCTGGGACGCCGTACTCGGAAGGCTCTTACGTGCGCTCGATCTCCCGGACGTTCCCGGACTGCCGGAATTCCTCTAGTCGGCGTCATCAGCGACCTTCGTCCATCGACTGCCGTCCCAGCGTTGGGTGAGGGTCATGGTCTTGCCGTTCCAATAGCGGCGCAGGTTCGGATCCGCATGGTCGGGATACCAACCCTTGCGCACACCGCTGAGGCCGGCACGCTTGTACCAGCGCGCCACCAAGGACATCCACATGTGAAATGGCCGGCCGTAGGCCAGCTTGAGCACAAGGAACAGCGGTTGGCGACGCCGACGGGGCGCGTCGAGAGTGGTGGAGTCGTCACGCGGAGGCCTTCGAAGGAAGTGGTACACCTCGATGCCGTTCCACCACATCGGCTCCCCGTTGTAGGCACTTCGAAACGCGAGAAGTCGTGTGAATTCGCGGCGACCCGCCGTGTAGGCGCGATTGGCGGCGCGGACCTGTGTGAACCGTGTGTCATCGACGATGATGAGAGCATCGTCGGCGAGCAGCGGCTCGATCGCCACAAAGGCGTTCCACTGGTCCTGGAATTCGTGTCCTCCGTCGAAGAAGTAGACGCCCACTGGGCCCTGCCAGGGCGGATTGGCGAGGATGGTCCAGACGTCTCCTTCGACGAGGTGGACGTTGGGGCCGGCGTGGGCAGCCAGGTTCTCGAGGCATTCCTGGCGGGGGCCGGAGAACAGTGAGAAGTCGTCGATCGTGTAGAAGGGCTTCTCGGCGATGCCGCTCGAGGCACCGATGATCGACGTGCCCTTGTACGTCCCCACCTCGACAAAGGCCTCGCCCGTCTCCAAGGTACGCGCTGCTCCATTGAGCAGGGCCAGCTTGTTCGGTGTCGCCATGCCGCCGGTGGATTGGATGATCTCTCGGAACCGTTCGTTCCGCGCGTCGTAGGGTCGCTCCGAGATCAGCTCGTCCAGGTGGGCGAGCAGCTGGTCGGCTTTCGTCACGCCGCCAAGAATTCCACAACCGGGTAGGGGAGTTGAGGCGATGTTGCGTGCTGACCTGGGCTTTGCAACCCCCGTGTACCCGACCGGTCCCCGGTTGCCGCAAGGGGCGGGCGGGGAATTCGTTTTCCCGTATACCGATTCGTGCTCCCGTCTCGGCGGATTGCACACGATTCCTCATCATGTGGAGCGGAATTGGCTTTTGATCGGCTGGTCACAGCCATGAGTAGCCGGCGCCTTGACGACGGCCGAACGGGTGATCCCTTGGCCGGGCTCCGGCGCCTTTCGGGCCCCGCCCTCGGTGACACGTCCCGACGACGCCCGTGGCGGATGTGGGCGTTGGTGCTCGGCGGAGGCGGGCTCAGCCTGGTGATCGGCTTGATCTCCGGCGGCGCCCTGAGCGGCGTCGACGTGGCGCTGGCCCCGGCCGGGCCTTCCGGTCAGCCCATCGCCATGGCGCCTCCCGGCAGGCCATCCGGCGGCGGGAACCCGTCCGGCAAGTCGAGCTCGGCCCAGCCCCCGTCGACGACCCCGCCGACTGCGGCGTCCCAGACGACGAACGCCGCGGCAAGCTCGTCGGCGTCGTCCGGGGGGACAGCGGCTGGGACATCGGGTTCGTCGAGCGCCGGTGGTTCGAGCAGCTCGGGCGGCTCCACGGGCTCCGGCGGATCGGGCGGGACGTCACCACCAGGGGGACTGGGTGGACCGCTTCCGACCGGCCCCAGCGTCCCCGCACCGGCTCCTGCACCGGCCCCTGCACCGGCTCCGGCACCGCAGCCCCCCTCCGTGCCGATCAAACCTCCCGCTGGCTGACGGTCGGTCAGTTCTCCCGGCGGCTCGTGCCGAAGAAGGAGCGGACGAGCGGCTCGTAGTGTTCGAGCGGCGGGGTGGGGTACTCAGGATCGAACGCCGGCATGTCGTACTTGCGGACGAATTCCTCGGTGAGGTCGTAGAACTCGTGTCCGAGGAAGGCGTCACGGGCGTGTTGGTCGCCGCCGATGTGGTGCCAGAAGTAGTACCCCTGGAAGACGGCGTGTTGCTGAACCATCCAGTGGTAGGCCTCCGACACCCACGGGCGGAGGACGGCGGCGGCGATGTCGGCGTGGTTGAGCGGGCCGAGGACGTCGCCGATGTCGTGGACGAGCGCGCACACGAGGTACGCCTCATCTCGGCCGTCCTGTTCGGCGCGGTGTGCGGTTTGCAGGCTGTGGGTCAGCCGATCGACGGCGAAACCCCCCTCCTGCGCATCGAGGAGTCGCAGCTGGTCGATGATCCGGTCGGGAAGCACATCGAGCAGGCCGCCATGGAGCGTCATGATCCCGCTCCACTCCTCGGCGGTGGACTGGTCCATCCGGGTGAATCGGGCGCGGAATTGCGTCTTCGAACCGCTCATGGCCTCACCACCTGCTCGAGAGGAGCGATGTCGCTGAAGTCCACGTCAGTCTAGGTCCCGCCCGGGACCCCCTTCGGAAGCGCTCAGCCGACGGAGCTGATCGTGCTGATGGGGTCGATCGTCGAGCCTGGGGAGGGCAGGGTCGAGGTCGACGGCACGGTCGACGTCGAGGGCATCGTCGTGGTCGAGGGGAGCGAAGAGGTAAGGCCCGATGTGGCCGTCCCGAGGGTGGACTCGATCTGGTCGCCCGTGGGCGCCGATGGTGTCGGGTCGGTGCCGGGCAGCAACGTCGGCTGGCTCGAAGGCAGAGAAGGCGTGCTGGCGATCACCGAGGGAGTCGGCGCTGGTGGCGCAGGAGGCAACTGCGGATCCACGTTCATCGAGGGCGATGTCGTCGGTGCATCGGCCAACGGTGACGAGGGCCCGGAGCCGTTTGGGCCGGCGCTCACCTTCCCGCGCCCGGGACCGACCGCCGACGCGCTGAACCCGTTCCCCTCTTGCCAGGCAGCCGCCGGCGTGCTCGAGGTCTCCGGAGACCGGGCGATGGCCAGCGACCACAGGGGGGCGGAGGCGGTGGGCAGCTTGGTCATGAGTTGCGCCGTCGGCAGTGCCGGCGACCCGGCTGCCGACCCGAAGCCGGGGACGAGCGTGCCGATCCCGACGGCGACGGCGGTCATCGCTGTCGCTGCCGACGTCACGAGGACGGACGAAGCGGTGGGGAAGAAGGCGGCGCCCTGCTGGAAGGCGACCTGAGGCGATCGAAGCCAGCGACGAATGGTGAGCAGAGCGGCGCCGGCGAAGCCGGCGAGGCGGCCCTCGCCGGCCTGGGCCGAGAACTCCCGCTTCAGTGCCTCGCGGGCCCGCCACAAAAGCGATTCCACTGCCGGTATCCCGATGCCCTCGTGCTCGGCTATGCGACGGTAGGACCAGCCGCGGCCCTCGCGCAGGTCGAGCACGAGTCGATGGCGGGGCGAGAGGCGGGCCAGGGCCCGGCTGGCCAGGGCCGAGTCGTGGGCGGCGATGACATGGTCCTCACCGCAGTACTCCCACGACAGCGCTTCCCGGTCATGCAGGTCACCGGCGGGATCGGCGCGGTTTCGCTTCCGTACCACGTTGGTGCACAGATGGGCGGCGATCACGCTCAACCAGGGATAGAAGCGGCGGTCTCCAGCGAAGCCGGGAAGCGCCTTCCACGCCCTGAGGAACGCCTCCTGCGTGACGTCCTCGGCCTCGTGCTCGTCTTGGAGGCGTTTGAAGCAGAATCGCCAGAGCCGCCGGTGATAGAGGGCGTACAGCTCGTCGAACGCCGTCCGGTCGCCGCTCTGTGCCAGCAGCACGAGCCCCCGGTCCCTGTCGATGTCGACGTCCCCGTCCAGTGCCGCGCGCGAACCCTCGGTGCCCGCGCGAAGCATGGTCATGCGCCTACCTCCGCCAGTGGTCGCCGCCCGGCTGGCCGTACTGTCGTCGTCTGTGTGGAGGTGAACGTGCCTGGGGGCTCCGCCTTGCCCAATTGCTCGGGAGTTGCCACAAACGGTGGGGGCGGTGACGCCCTCAGCACGCAGGCAGCGGCGGCGAAGGAGACGCACCTTCGGGGTGTTTTCGTGGTGCCGGGCGGTGATCCGCAGCCGGCAACTCGAGCGGGGGGCAGATCGGAGGCCACGTGCTTGTGCAGGGGCAGGACCCTGGTGCCTTCGCCACGACGGTCCCGACCACGGGACGGCCCGCCGACCTGGAGGAGGCAGCCCGGGCCCGGCAGTGCCTGGTGGGCAACCTGGCCGCCCGGCTCGACGTCCTGGCGCGGGAGATGGCCGGCGCCTACGTGGCTCTGGCCGGTCACGGGGGTCGCCAGGGCTCCTTGAGCGGTTTCGAGCCCGCCGAGGCGGCCACCGAGCAGCTGTTGTACCTGCTTCGCGCCGCTGCCACGGGCGAGGCAACCGAGGCGGAATGTGCAGATGAGCTCAGCGCCCTGGCGGGGCTCGCCGCCGAACTGGCCCGGGCCGGCGTCAGGCTCGGAGACATGCTCGACGTGTGCAATGCCTCGTTTCTCGTCGCCTGGGAGGCGGTGCAGGACGAGCTGGTCCGGTTGCCCGCGCCGGCGGGTGACTTGATCGGTCCAGACGTGCGCACGGTGCTCCTGGCCGCCATGACGCGGAGCACGGTCGTGGTGAGCGAGGCCTTCCACCACGAACGGCTCGCAAGAGCCGACTCGGAGCCTGAATCGGTCCTCCGCTCCGCATTGAACGGATCGATGGGTGAAGGTGAGGGGGTTCGCCGGTCCCAGGATGCCGGTTGGCCCGTGGACGTGCCGCACACCCTGGTCGTGGTTCGCTGCGAGCGGGTCGACGCGCACAAGCCGAAGATGACGGGCATCCACCAGGTGCTGCAGGAGGCGCTCGAGGGGGTGCGCGTCCAGGGGCGCGCCCTGCTCACCTGCGTCCATGGCGGCGCCCTCGTGGTCGCCGTCCCGGAGGCCGGCGCCGACTGGACACCGCACGCCGAGCAGTGGCGCCACGTCATCGCCGCCTTGAGCGCACCGCCGGGCTACCGCCTGCTCGTCGGGGCCGGGCTCAGCGTCGGAGGATTGGCCGGCGTCCCGGCTGGCTACGGCCAGGCGCGCCGTGCACTCGCCGTCGCCGCCACCCGGGGCGGTGGGCGCGTGGTGGTTTCGTACGGTGACGTCTTGCCGGAGCTGCTGCTGCTCGACAGCCCGGCGCTGGCCCACAGCCTCTATCGCCTGGCCGTCCAGCCCCTCGAGGAGGACAGGGCCGACGCAGGCGAGCTTCTCGCCAGCCTCGAGGTGTATCTGGACCTCGGCCTCAACGCCATGGCCGCGGCTGCCGCACTCGGTGTCCACCGCCACACCCTTGCGACGCGGCTTCAGCAAGTCGAGCAACGCACCGGATTGCGCATCGACGACGGCGATCAGCGACTACTGCTCGAGCTGGGACTGAGAGCTCGGCGGGTCGTCGACGGGCAAGGGGGTCAAGGGACGAGGGTGATGGCGGTGGCCCCGGGGCGGGGGGCCTCGGACGGCTGGGCACCGGTGAGCTGATCGAGCGGCGCGCCCGGAATTGCCGGGCCGCTTCCTGAGATGTTCGGTGCCGACGGTGCCGCCGGCGCGGTCGCGGGTGGGTTGGACACCGGGTCGACGCGTGGCGCTCCGCTTGTCACCGACCCCTGTCGAGCGCCGGGACCGGGGTTCGACGATCCGCTCCCGACCGGGCCGCTCACGGCGGTCGACGGCACACCGGACCCGGCGACATAGGGCTGGGGCGCCGGCACCGACCCGGCACCAAAGGGCGTGACCACGCTCAGGACCGGAACGGTGAAGGCGGCCGTGTAGGCGCCGCCCAGGTTCTTCTGGTTGGGGGGCAGCACCACCTGGTGGTCGACGGAGTCGGCCTCGTCGACGGCCGTGGTCTGGTCGGCGTTGTCGGTGTCGGAGGTGAAGAGCAGGTGCAGCCCGTGAGTGCCGACATCGCCTTCGGAGTACCGCACGTCGCCCTGTGGGCCGAAGCGAGGATCGGGCGCCGGGTCGGGCGACTGGGCCGGTTTGTTGACGTCGTAGGTGGCCGTGCCGGGGATGTTGTAGGCGGTGCCGTTGGCCTGGTGGTCCCAGCACCGGCGGGCGAAGGTGTCGTCGGTGCTCGCCGTCCCCGGATGCGCCGATGCCACCGCCGCTGAGGCGTCGGTGACGTAGGTGGTGCCGTCATCGGCGACCGTGCCCAGGAAGCGGTTCGCCGGCGCCGGTGCCGGCGACACGGCCACCGCCTTCCCACCCTCGTCGGCGAACCCCCACGTGGTGGGGTCGACGTTGCGAGGGGCGACCTGGGGGCCGGGGGAGTCACCCGTCCCGTCGTCGAAGCACGAGTCGTCCACGTAGTACGGCTGGGCCTCGGCCAGGGCCTGTGCCCCGCCCGGACTGGGACTGGAGTCCTGCTGGATCGTCCACTTGTCGACCGTCGTGCCTGCCGGGCCGGTCATCTCCTCCCAGCCCAGGAGGGGAGACGGCCCCGAGAAGGTGGCATCACCGATGTTGAAGCTGCCGTACACGCAGTCGTCGGGAGACCCCACCTCGGGTATCGACACCGGTAGCGGCGCGCCGCACGTGGACGGGTTCGGATTGCCGGCGGTCAGGGGCTTGCCGCCGTTGAGCGCCTGCTCCTCCCGACCGAGGCGGTCGTTGCTCGACGTTGAGACGCCGCTCGGCCCCAGGAAGTCCTTGGTGTCGCCGTACAGCACGGGGTTGATGCC
>DMNK01000009.1:15620-32963 GCA_003453695.1 Acidimicrobiaceae bacterium
CCGGCGTGCATGTTCCACTGGGTGTAGATGCCGTCGAGCGGCGGGATGGGGTGTACCCGCAGGTTGTACTCGTGGTCGATCGAATAGGCGTAGAAGATGTCGGTGCGGGTCACGTTGGTCCCGGAATCCGAGCCCCAGGTGACGCGGATGTCGCGCACCGGGCCGACCTTCACCCCCATGGTGATGGACGAGCCGTTCCAGTTCACCTGCTCGTCCTCGTAGCCGCAGCACGGGGTGTCCCCGCCCGGCGCCTGCTGGAAGGCCCGTCCCTTGAAGCGGTCGACCAGGCTGGTGCCGTAGCCGCCCCTGGTGAGCCCGGAATCGTCGCGGGACACCGACAGGCCGTCCATGATCCAACGCCCTGCCAGCGGCGCGCTCACCACCTGGCCGTCGACCGTGGTCTGCGGCGACGGGTCGCCATAGCTGAACTCGTAACGCGGGGTCCTGACCTCGGCGATGTCGAGGGTGCGGCGCTGGACATAGGTCGCTTTGTCGAGCTCCCAGGCGCCGCTCGAGTCGCTGAAGCCCTGGCCCGCCACAGGCACCACCGCCGGGGTGGCGCTCAGGCTGTCGGGGGGCCGGACCAGGTTGCACACCGGCCCCACCGGGGCGTTGCCGTAGTTGCTGTAGTTGCTCTGCGAGAAGGCGTACATGTCGGCCACGGGTACCGACCCGACGCCGTAGGCGTTGGTGCCGTCATAGGGCTGGTAACCGTGGGAGAACGGATCGAACGCCTGGTAACGGACATAGGGAGAGTCGCCGGCGGTGTACCTGGGGAGCACGGTCGGGGCGGTGACGCTGATGCCGCTCACCTGGTAGGTCGTCATGGACGATTCCATGACGTAGACGTAGCGGACGACCCCCGTGTGGGGGTCGAACAGGCGGACCTGGTTGGCAGACACGATGCCCTGAGGCAAGGCGGCCGAGGCGGGCGCCGCCGCCCCCGCGTCCCGGGCCATGAAGGACAGTTGGTCGGTGTCGATGAGGAACCGGTTCGGGTCGGCCGTCGTGTCGGGCTGCCCGGCCGGTGGCTGCGCCAGGCACACGCCCGTGGGATTGGAAGGGTCGAACGGGGCATTCGACGTGAAGAGGAAGGGCTCGTAGTCGAAGGTGTAGGTGAGCATCTGGTCGGCACCGGAGTAGAAGGCGAATCCAGACGCGTTGTTCGTCAGGTAGTGCTGCCACATGGTGTCGACCTGAAAGGGGATCTGGACGAAGCTCGACGTCTTCGGATCCCAGCGGTAACCGAGCAGGCTCTGGGCGGGAACGCCCTTCAACACCGTGCGCACCGGCGAGTTGCTTCCCTGGAAGCAGCTGTGGTCGCCGTGCTCGGCGTCGACTTGGCCGTTGACGTCGGGCCGTGGGTCGCTCTGGTAGCAGTCGCTCTGCAGCCCGAGAGGCGACAGGATCGTCCCCTGGCTGTTGTACACGTCGTAGTCCGTGGGGGTCTGCGGCGGCCGGGCGGTGGCCTCGGGCCCGGACGTCCAGCCCGGGAAGGCGCTGCCCTCGAGCACCACCGGTTCGCTGTTGAAGGCGGCCACCTTGACCGCGCCGCCGGTCCCGCTGGCGTGCGCCACCGGCCCACCGCTGACCGCTGTCGTCGCCTTGGCGGTGCCGGACCGGGGTTGGGCGAGGGCAACGGGTACGCCCGAGGCCACGACGACCGCCGCCACCACGACAGCGATGCCCGCCTGCCCGATGCGCCATGTGCGCGCGCCCGGCCCGCTCGACGTCCGCTCCCGCCGTGGCGACCCTTTGGTCAGGACAGCCCTCCCAGATCGTCGGCTCCCGACAAGACGTCGACGAGGAGTGGTGCTCCGTTCAGGATCACGCCCCGGGTGGCGGTGGAGTAGGGGTAGGCCGGGTTGCCGGCCGTGGCCGGCGTGCCGGTGTCCGCAGTGGCGAAGTAGGTGGCCCAGGAGCTCGCTCCGCCGGCGCCCACCGGGATGGTGATGGCCGAAGCGCCCTGTACCACCTCCACGCCCACCGCTCCGGTGAACCCGGTGCAACCGGTGACCCACGAGCCCGCCGCGTCGCCGGCTGTGACGGCGGCAGCGGGGAACGGGCTGTCACAGCGGTGCCCGGCCGAGTCGACGTAGAGCCCGGGAAGGACGCGGTCGCCCGTGCCGTCGGCCGACAGCAGGCGGCTGAGCGCAGTGGTGACCGACAGGCCTGCGTAAGGGCCCACGCTCTCGGAATCGTCGGGATGCCCGTGGCCGAAGCGGTCCACGCCGTTCTGACCGGCGGTGGTGGTGTCCTCGTACACGTTCCACGGGGACTCGAGCGTCTCCGACACCGAGCCCACGAAGTTCCCGGGCGGGAAGAGGTAGCCGATCATGTCTTCGCCCAGGCCGGCCAGGAACCGATACGGCGTGGTCATCTCGGCGCTCACCATGGGGGTGTCGGGGAGCTCGCTGCCGCAGGTGTAGTCGGCCTTCGAGGGATCGGTCGGCGCCGCCGGGCTGGGCCGGTAACAGTTGGTGGGGAACGGCATCTGGGCGTCGTCCACAGATCCACCCACCTCGGTGAACGGGAAGACCTCGCCGGGCGAGTAGGCGATCTGGATCGGGCCCAGGCTGAGCACCCCCACCTCGGTCTCCAGGTAGAGCGGGATCGTGGGCGGGTGCATCGTCCCCGGCGTGGTTCCCGCTGTGGGCCCGGTCACGGTGCCCCCCAGGCTGGCCCCCACCGTGCAGTTGGGATCGGCGTACGCGGGGCGGCCCGGGAAGAGCCCGGCCCCGAAGGCGGCGGCGAACTGTTCGTTCTCGAGCTCCACGCACATCCATGAGGTCTGGGGGTCCACGGACGCCGGGCTGACCGTTGTCACCGACGCGCCGGCCAGAGCGGATGCCGCCTGGGTGGCGACACTGGCTGCGTAGACGTCCTGGAAGTCGAGGGCGTCGGTGATGGGTGCCAGGCGGGCTCCGCTTGCGGAGAGGGGTTCGGGATACACACTGGAGCAGCCGTTGGTGGGATTGCCCGGGACGCCGTGAATGGCCCCGGGAACTCCGGGGACCTGGGGCAGCAGCGTCGGATCGGGCAGGCCGCTCGTGTTCTCGTAGACGCCGCTCGTGGGCTGGAGCTGGGTGCCGGCTCTGTCGAGGGGTGGGTACACCGCCGGGGTCTCGACGCTCCCCACCAGGCCGGCCAGCTCCATCCCCACCCCGCCGTAGTGCTGCTCGAGGTCCTCGGTCATGACACCGGTCCAGTCCCCACTGAGCATGCGGGTGTAGGCCGGATTCCCCGAGAAGCCGAGGGTCTCGTCGTGGGTTCCCACGTTCACGAGGGTGAAGATGACCTTGCCAGTGGCGGTGTCGACGCCCTGCATCACCGGCATGAGGGCGGTGTCCACGTACGGGTACGAGGACCAGCAGGACTGGGCGTTGGACGGCATGCGGGCTGTGACCACCTTCAAGACGGCCGGCGCCACTTGGCGGTCGGCCGTCACGATGGCCGCGACCGCCTTGTGCACCAGGTAGTCCATGTAGAAGTTGTCCACCCCGGAGGCCACCGAGGTGGGGAGTGCGCCGTTGGCCTGGTTCACGGGGGCGGGTTCATGGGACAGGTCCGGGCCCCACAGCCCGATGGGGTCAGGAGCCGATTCGTCATGGGTCGACGAGAAGAAGATGTCGTTCGGGGCGATGTCGGGGTCGACCTTGGCCACCTCGTCCCTGATCTGCTGAAAGGTGCTGTCGAAGGCGCCGATGGAGTCGACGCTCACCACCGCCACCCGGGCGCCGCCCACGTCGAAGACCACGGCGTGGACGCCGACCGGATCCGGCGACGCCGTCTGCCCGGTGACCGGATCGGTGAGGTCGAGGCCGCCGTTGGTGGCCGGGTCGGCCGAGGTCTCGGGCCAGCGGTTGGAGCCCGAACCGCCGGCGATGTACGGCGCCTCGTAGCGTCCCGAACCGTCGGCGTCGCAGTACGGGTCGCCCGGGACGTACTGGCCGGCACCGAAGAGGTCGCGGTAGGGCTCGGTGAAGGCGAAGAGGCGCCTGCCCGGCCACAGCTGGGCGATTTGTGCCTCGGACGTGCCGCACACGGGGACGAACTCGGCCTTGTCGAGTGCTTGGCCCTCGGCAGTGGCGAGGGCGGGGGGAGTGGCATCGGCGTCGGCCGCGCCTGTTTGGAAGCCGCCGGCCGAGTCGGTCAGCTGGGTGGTGCCGGCCGAGAGCGCGGGGAGCACGAGGCACACCAACCCCGCGGCCGCCAGCGCGGGCAGACGGATCCGGACCCGCCCGAACCTCCGGTGCACGCCAGCGCTACCTTTCGCCCGCAGCGTCGACGCCGGTGAGCGGGTTCAACAGGCCGCTCGCCGGGGCGGCGCTCGGCGCGTCGTCCAGGTTGCTCGTGTTCTGGAGGTCGTGGTGCTGGCGGGGCCACGGTCCGCTCGACGCCGTGGACGGTGTGGGCGTCGACCACACGAACAGGTCTCCGTCACGGCTGCCCGCCACCACCACCTGGTCGGGCAGCGTTCCCCAGGTGCCGAAGGAAGGACTGTTCACGATCCAGTCTCCGGTGAACTTCGGGAATCCGGGTGCCTCCTGGCCGGCGGCGTTGATGGCCCGCACGTCGGCGTTGGCGCTTCCCTCGACGACGTAGGGGCCGGCCGAGGCGCCACCGACGTCGGCGACGATGGGTTGGTCGAAGAACTGCAGGTCGTTCATCACCTGCGGGAAGGCCGCTTGCATGGTTCCGGTCTGCGGGCTCCAGGCGTCGAGCTGGTTGTCGTTGCCGTACTGCTGGGCCGGCAGCGCCGCGTCGAGCGCCTTACCCAACGACGAGGCCGGGGCCACGAAGCTCGTCCCCGGAGCCAGAGGGCCCAAAGGGGCGAAGACGGGCATGCCCAGCGCCGGGATGCTGGGCAGGTCGTGCGAGTTGGACAGGGCGCCTGGCGCCGTCATGGACAGGGTGATCGGCTCGCCGTCGGGGCCGGTGCCCAGATACGACTGTCCCGAAGGTGTGTAGATGTAGGCGGGGCCGACCGACGTCATGTCGCCGATGTCCAGCTGGCCCTTGCCCGACAGGTCGGCCAGGGCCGGGCTTGCCGTGGTGCCGTCGGCCACGTCGGGGAGCAGTCCGGCGTCGAGGTCGACCATCGGTGCCGGCCAGCCAGGGAGGATGGCGCAGGCGTCGGGCTGGGCCGAGCCCCGGGCACAGCCGCCCGTCGATCCCGCCGGCGCGCTGTCGGTGCCGGTGGGCGCCAGGGCGTAGAGCTGGCTGTTGGCCGGGTTGAGCAGACCCGACCCGCCGGCCAGGGCGTCGAGGCCGTAGTTCACGGCGTTCACCACGCTGATGGCGCAGTTGGGCTCGCCGGCGACGAGGGCGAGCCCGGCTCCCGGGACGGTGGCGGGGTTGCAGCCGTACTCCTCGTCGGTGCCGAGCACCAGGTCGGGTGGCCCGCTGCCGCCGTCCAGTCGTCCGACAGCCGGGGTGTCGAGGATCATCGACCCCATCTGCACGTTGACCCCGGGCTTGAAGGTGATGTGGTTCGACGCGGGGTCGACGCCGCCCACGACGGAAGGGTCGACCACCAGAACCGGATACCCGGGCACCGTCTGGCCGGTCGGCGTCCAGGCGTAGACGTGGCGGTCCAGCGACGACACCACCACGTCGAGCTGGCCGTTGCCGGACAGGTCGGCCAGTGCCGGGGCGCCGAGGATCCCGGGCAACAGCCGGTTGTTGGGATCTCTGGGGTCGGCGGCGTAGTTCTGGCCGGCCGATGTGCTGGCGAAGGGGGCTGGGTCCTGCGAGAAGGAGGGGTCGGTCCGCACCGGGAAGCCGGGAAGCAATGTGCCATCCGCACTCCAGGCGTACACGTACCCGCAGATGTCGCTGGCCACCACGTCGGGGCCGCTGCCGTTCAGGTCGCCCACGGCCACGCCCCCCACGATCGAGCAGTGCGGCACGGCGGTGACGGCGCCGCTCGTGTAGGCAGCCTCGTTGGCGGAGATCTCCGACTGTCCGGGCAACTCGTTGGTCGTGACCGGCCACCCCTTCAGCTCCTGGAGCGTGGTCTGTCCGTGGGAGGTGGAGGGCACATAGGCGTGGACAGTGCCGTCGGCGGTGGGGACGACGAGCGCGTTCCCACCCTTGGCGATGGGGGCCAGCGTGGGAGCGGCATCGACGGAGCCGCCGAAGCCGGTTGCCAACTCGGTGACCGGGTTGGTCCCCGGCCCTTGGGCGGGCTGCACGGCCGCAGCGGTGAGGAGCGTGGGGTCGTGCTGCAGGTACTCGGTGCGGCGGTCCATGCCCACCAGGCCGTGGGCGTCGGTCACCACCAATCGCAGCGTGAAGGCCGGGGCGTCGGGTTGCGGCGTGCCCCCGGGGCCGATGCCGTTGTCCGACGACGGGAGCCGGCTGGCGATCTGCTTCAGGAGCGAGGGGGCGAGGGTGACGGTCTGCGAAAGGGGCGCCGCTCCCGGGCCGCCGGTACCGGAACCGCCGGTCACGTCGTACCAGTCGTCGTTGCCCGGCTGGGTTCCGACCCCGTACTGGAGCTCCCAGGTGTAGGGGAGACCCGGGGTCCGCACGGCGGCGCCGAACAGCGGGACCTCGACCGACTGGCGGGCCGGGTCGTAGGTCTGGAACCACTGCATCTCGCCGAAGGACGCCTCGGGAGGGACCTTCCCCTGGGCCATCCACGAGAGGATGGTGGCGGCGTCGATGCGCCCGTAGCCGGTGTACATGTCGTAGCCGGGCTGGCTTGGGTATCTGGTCGTGAGGTACGGGAAGACCACCGCGTTGTTGTCAGGTGGCTCGGGCAATGTGGTGGATGCATCGGCGGCTGTCGGGACGACGGGCGTGTGGAAGTCGACCGGGTCTGCCGACATCTCGATGAGCTCGCGCACCTCGGTGCTCGACAGCCCCACCGGCTGTCCCGAGACCGTCCGCAGATTCGGATAGGCCGTGAGGGCTCCGCTCGCAACCAGGTTCTTGGATTCCGACTGGATGAGCCCGGTGATGCCGCCCGTCTTGCCCGTCGCCTCGGACGAACAGCTGGCGCTCTCCACCGTCACCGCCACGTTGGCCCCGTAATTGGTGCAGCCGTTCAGGTACAGGTAGCTGGGCGGGTTGTACAGCGACGTCGAGCCTTGGGTGAGGCCCTGGGTGCTGCTGTTCACGACGATGGTCCCGGGAAGGTCACCAGGTTCGTTGTGGTGCTCGGCCTCCTCGTCGGCGGCGCTGGAGATCACCGGCACGCCATGGGAATTGGCATAGGCGATGGCCTGGGCGGCGGTGGTGGTGATGTCGATGGTTCCGAGCGCCTCCTGCAGCACACTGGCTCCGCTGTCCACGGCGAACAGCACCCCCTGGGCGAAGGCGTTGCCCTCGGCGATGAAGCTCTCGCCCACCCGGATGGGAAGCACCGTGCAGTCCGGGCACGCCCCCACCTCGCCGACCGAGTCGGCTGCGGCAGTGGCGTCCTCGGCCTCGCCGGTGCCGTGCCCGTACAACACGTCGTCGTAGGGGTCGTTGGTGTCGTCGACGAAGTTCCATCCGGCGATGGCCTCGGTGAAGCCGGCCGGCCGTTGCCCGGGATACGGCGGTTGCTCGGAGGCGGTGGCGCCACTGCCGGCGACGGGGTAGTACCACGGCGAGGCGGAGTTGCCAAAGGTGCGGATGAGGTCTTCGGGGCTCATGAACTTCCCGCAGAAGAGCCCGCCGTAGTCCGACGACGTGTAACCCGTCACCCTGGGGTCACTGGCGTACTGGGCCACATTGACGACGCCCGAGCCGTCGAGGTCGTAGGGATCGCTGTCGGCGAAGCTCTGCCCGGCCGCCTCCAGCTGGGGCTTGGTCAGGCCCTGGGCGTTCTCCGGGTAGGGGAGCGCCCCCTCGTTCAGGTGGACCTTGTCCACTACCGGCGTGTCACACCATTCGATGCCGGAGTCGGTGATGGCGATGACGGTGTCAGGTCTCCCCGTCGTCGTCTCCCAGGCCGTGTCGACCGAGTTGCCCTTCACCCCGCACAGCTCCTGGGGATTCTCGGACACCTGGGCGCTGGTCGAGCGTGCGCTGGTGAGCTTCCAGTCGCCTCCGCCATTGGCCCAGTTGGCGGGCCGCTCGGGACGGCCCCCGACCGGTGCCGTGTGCAGATAGGCGGCGTAGTCCTCGGGAGCGACCCCGGCGGGAACGGGCGGCCACGGGACGCTGCCGGTGGCGCTCTGCGCGGCGCCGTCGTTGGCGGTGTTGGGGTCGCCGTTGGAGGCGGGACACCCAGCGGGTCGGGAGGTGTCGGCCGGCACCGGTGGCGCCGGCGAGGTGGATGCCGCCGTCACGGTGGAGTCGGTTACCGCCGTCGCTGTGTTGGAGCCCGACACCACGGCGAGCAACGCCGCCGACGCCAAGACAAGCGACAGCGAAGCCCGACCCAGATGGGCACGTCGTGCCCGCGGGCCTTGCATTGCCATCGACGACCTCCGCCTGGTCGGTATGCGGGCCCCAGCCGCCCGCTCGCCCTCCTCGACACTACCTAAGCGTCTCGATCTGTCTCAAGAAGCCTGCACTATCGTGCCGGACATGCATTCCGAGGGCGAAGCCGTTTGGTCGGAGGATCCGGCCTTCTGGCGTGGCCGCCGGGTCGCCGTCACCGGTGGAACCGGGTTCGTCGGCTCCCACGTCGTGAGTGCCTTGGTGGACCTCGGCTCCCTGGTGACGGTCTTGCGCCGCGACCGCCCGGTCGACTCCCCGATCTCGGACCGCTGGCGTTCCACCGTCGGCTTCGTCGACGGCGAAGTGGAGGATGCAGCCACCACCGAGCGGCTGATGGTGGAGTACGAGGCCGAGGTGATCTTCCATCTCGCCGCCCAGAGCCAGGTGGGCGTGGCGAACCGGAATCCCCTCTCGACCTTCGAGGCCAATGTGCGGGGAACGTGGTCTGTGCTCGAGGCGGCCCGCCGGGCGACGACGGTCAGGGCCGTCGTTGTCGCCAGCAGTGACAAGGCCTACGGGACCCAACCGGTGCTTCCGTACCGGGAGGACATGCCGTTGCTGGCGCAGTATCCCTACGACGTGTCCAAGGCGTGCGCCGACATGATCACGGCGAGCTACGCCAAGGCGTTCGAGATGCCGGCCGCCATCACGAGATGCGGGAACTTCTTCGGGCCCGGTGACCTGAATTGGGAGCGGTTGGTCCCGGGAACGGTGCGCTCACTTGTGCAAGGCGACCGTCCGGTCATCCGTTCTGACGGCACGCTGAGTCGTGACTATCTCTTCGTCGCAGACGGTGTCAGGGGCTACCTGGCCCTCGCAGAGCGGCTGTTCGCCGATCCCGAGATCAGAGGGTCGGCATTCAATTTCAGCACCGAAACACCCATCACCGTCCTGGAGCTGGTCGAGATCCTGCAAGCCTCGTTAGGCACAGCTCTCGAGCCCGACATCCGGGCGCAGGCCAAAGGGGAGATCCCTCATCAGGCACTGAGCGCCCAGCGGGCTCGCGAGGTGCTGGGCTGGAAGAGCGCCTTCAGCCTCGAGGAGGGCCTCAAGGTCACGGCGCAGTGGTACCGGTCCTGGCTCAGCGCCGGCTGATCCCTCCACGTGACCCCCCTGGTCGCCTGGTGCGTCCCCGGCGCCTTCTGAGGTCCGCGTGATCTACCGCGCCATCGTTCGGGCAGAACGCCATCCGTGGGGTCACAAGGTGTTGCGGCGCCTCCGTCAATACAAGACTGGGGTGCCCCGAGCCCGGACGACCGCTGATTACATGCGGGGACGCATAGAGGGCCGAAGTGTGGCCGACATCGGGTGTATGTGGAAGATCAACGGCGCCCATTCGTTCCTCGCCGAGGAGATCGGGGCTTCGCGAGTTGTGGCCGTCGACACCTACCGCACCCCGGAATTCGACGAAGAGCTAGCGCGGCGGCACTCCACGGTGCAGTTCTTGGCCATGGACGCCACGACACCAGGCGGCCTCCATGACGCGTTCGGCGTGGTCGACGTCGTCTGGTGTTTCGGCGTGCTCTATCACGTTCTCGATCCTCTACAGCTCATGCGGAACCTCCGTGAGGTATGTGGCGAGCTCCTCGTCCTCGAGACGGCGACGATCCCCGAGGTGCCCTGGCTTCCGCAAGCGGCCTGCTTCTTTCCCTACTTGCCAGCGCGTAGTCAGCAGGTATGGCGCGACCGGTCACTGCCGGCCGGGCTGGCCATCTCCAAGGACTTCGACGAGGCGGGCGCCACCGCCAACAATTTCTGGGGAATGAGCCCGAGCGCCGTGGTGGCGGCGCTCCGGGTGTGCGGATTCGAGGTGGAGCACCATGAGCCGTCGCTGCACGGCACTCTGCGTACCGTGTTCTTCGCCCGGCCGCTCGAGGTCCCGGGTAGCTAGAGGGTTTCGCGCGCCGGGCCCGTTCACCGCCGTCGGTAGGCTAATTCGTCGGGCCAGATGTTGACGAGACGGTAACCGGCACCCCGCAGCAGCCGGCGGACTTGCCTGTGGGTCTTCCTGCTCATGTGTTGCCGTTCGAAGATGATGAAACGAGGAGCCCAGCCGGCCCGAAAGTCGATCTGCTTGATGATCTCCTGGTCGAACCCCTCCACATCGATGTGCAAGAAGTCCAGCGCCGTCAGTTGATGCCTGCTGACCAAGGTGTTGAGGGTGAGCGTCGGGACGCGCAGCTCCTCGACTCGGTCCTCGAGGGCCGTGATGGTGTCCCGGTGAGAGAGAATGACTGCTTTGTCGAATGACGCGATTTGGTTGGTCCAATAGGGGTCGTCCGGACCAGGTGTGACCGAGTAGAGGATGGCCTCACCATCCTGCTCGCCGATGGCCACGTTCTCGAAGGCGAGATCGGGCACCCCGTGATAGTTCGCCTGCAGTCGCCCGAAGACATCGGGCACGGGCTCCACGAGGACACCGCTCCAGTTGAAGGCTTTGACGGCTTCATGCAGAGGGTCGAAGACGACACCGTCGTTGGAACCGATCTGGACGAATGTCAGAGGCCGCCCAGCCCGGATCGCCACGACCCACGTCACGGCCATCGAGTCGAAGGCGCACAAGTGGCACCAGAGCCACCAGGGGAGGGTCCGATTCGGCCAGCGGCGGCGAGCCAGCCATCGTCTCAGTGGAAATTTCTTGCGGCGGAGCGTCTGCGACAGTCCGACGAGGAAGGAGCGAGATCCGTCGTCGAAGGCGGTGGCGCCGGCCCCGGGTACATCCGCAGTCACCGTCGTGGCGCCGACGTGGACATCGTGTCCGCAGGGACTGGAGGCCGAGGGGGAGTGCGCACAGCACGCCGATTATCCCAAAGGGCCATCGCGACGGTCAACGGAGACGCGGTCGAAGGAGGGTTCAAGTCGCGCTCATGTCATAATGAGCCGGTGGCTCCCCCCGTATCCGAGCGGTTGCTGCCGAATTGCGTCATCGTCGGCGCTCCCAAAGCCGGGACGACGTCACTGGCAGCCTATCTGTCTGCACATCCGGCTGTCTTCATGTCGCCCGCCAAGGAGTTGCGCTTCTTCGATGACGACTCGCGGTGGGCCCGAGGCGGCGACTGGTATGCCATGCAGTTCAGAGGTTCGCACCGTCACGTGGTGCGCGGTGAGGCGACACCCACGTACTTGTCGTCCTCGCTGGCCGCTGCCCGCATGGCCGAGCTCGTTCCCGGAGCGAAGCTGATCGCCCTGCTTCGAGAACCGGGCGCACGGGCGTACTCGGAGTACAACTTCGCGTTGGGATACGGCGCAGAGGTCCCCTCGTTCGAGTCGATCGTGGGCGGGTGTGAGGACCTGCCGACCGAGGGGGACAGCCCGTTCCTGTGGCGCAGCCGCTACCTGCCCCAGTTGCAGGCGTATTCGCAGTTCTTGGGGCACGGTCAGATGTTGATCCTGCTCTTCGAAGAGCTCCGTCACGACCCGGAAGGAACGTTCGAGAGAGTGTGTTCCTTTCTCGAAGTAGAGCCGCTCGCGCCCGGCAATCTGGGAACCGTCTACAACAGCAGCAGACGCTTCCGCTCGCCCGCCCTGCGGCTGTTCATGGAGGGGGTGTGGACCTCGCTGCCCAGGGGCCTGATGGAGCGGCTGGACCGGTTGAACTCCGTGCCGGTCGAGTATCCACCTCTGTCCGACACACTGGCGCACCGCCTCAACGAGCTCTTTGCGTCAGAGAACGCCGCCCTTGCCCGGTGGCTCGACCTCGACCTGTCATCTTGGGACATGGCAGTGAGTCAATGAGCGATGCCGGAGAAGGCGGGGACGGCTCGGGGACACACCGCCGCCGTGATCTTGCCCGCATGCGGCGGTATTGGGACAAGAAGGCGCGAGAGAACGCGATGTACTACATCCAGAGCGAGCTCGACTACGCCCACGTCGACCGAAACGAATTCTGGGCATCGGGCGACGACAGCCTGGCCAGGACGCTGTCACCCTTCGATCTGAGCGTCCAACCGACGGACGAGGTCGTCGACATCGGATGTGGCATCGGGCGAACGACACGGGCCCTCGCCACCAAGGCCCGACATGTCATCGGCGTCGACGTCTCGCTCGAGATGGTGGAGAGGGGACGCAAGGAGCTTGCCGACCTGGGCAACGTGGAACTGCTCTTGGGCAACGGCAGGGATCTGAGCGGCATCGGAGACGCCAGCGTCGACGTCGTCTACTCGTTCATCGTGTTCCAGCACATCCCCGATCCGGCGATCACCTGCGAGTACATCCAGGAGATCGGTCGTGTGCTGCGCCCGGGTGGGTGGACGGTCTTTCAGGTCAGCGAGCTTCCTGAAATCCACCACCGTGAGATGTGGCGTGGCAGCGAGAGCGTCAGGACGCGTGCCATGCGCCTTCTGGGCCGGGCACCTCGTGGCACGCTCGCGCCTGAGTGGCTGGGCTCGGCCCTGAGCCACGATCAGTTGGTGGGCGCCCTTGATGACGCAGGACTGGTGCTCGCCGCCTCTGTCGGGGAAGGGAGCCAGTTCTGCCTCGTGCACGCCCGTCGGCCTCTCTGAAGGAACCCTCCCGGTTGTGAAGGTCCTCACCATCATCCATCTCTATCCGCCCCATCATCTGGGTGGCTACGAGGTGGCCTGTCAGGGGGTCATGGAGCGCTTCGTCGAGAGAGGCGACGAGGTGCTGGTGCTGACCAACGACTACCGGATCGAAGGAGTCGAGGAGTGTGGCGCCAGCGTTCCCGTGCGGCGGGAGCTGGCCGGTTGGTTCAACTGGGAGGAGTGGGCGCCCGATCGGGTCGGGCTGGCCGAGCGGGTGCGGCGCGAACGCCACAACCAGGTGACCCTGCGGCGGGTCCTGGCGGAGTTCAACCCCGACGTCGCCTCGGTGTGGGACCTCGCCTTCATGTCATGGACGCTGGCCACCATCCTCGAACGGCGCCGAATTCCCACGGTGTTGACGTTCCTCGACCAGTGGGTGGCGACCTCGGCCCCCTTCGACGCGTGGACCAGGATCTTCGACCGGCGACCCTGGGCTCGCCCGTTGGGAAGGGCGTTGGGGCTCGAGACGCGCCTGCCCACCTTCGAGGGGGCCTCTGCCAGCATGGCCAGCGCCATGATCGGCGCCACCATCGAAGAGGAGAGCCGGTGGAAGTTCCCGGCAGCCGAACTGGTCCCGCTGGGGGTCGACACCGCGGACTTCCCGGTCTCCTCACCGAGGCAGGGCCCCTGGTCCTGGCGCGTCCTCTACGTGGGGCGCGTCGTGCCGCACAAGGGGGTCTACACCCTCGTCCGGTCGCTCCCACTGCTCCCCGAACAGGCGCGGCTCGAGCTCGTCGGCTACGTCCACGACAAGCAGCGCCAGGAGCTGCTGGCTCTGGCCGAGCAGCTGGGTGTGTCGGATCGGGTGGTGTTCGACGTGGCGCGTTCGCGTCAGGACCTCCTCGGACGCTACAAGAGGGCGGATGTCCTGGTGTTCCCCAGCGAATGGCCGGAACCGTTCGGGATCGTCCCCCTCGAGGCCATGGCCTGCGGCGTGCCCGTGGTGGCGACCGGCACAGGGGGCTCAGGCGAGTTCCTGGAGGACGGAGCCAATTGCGTGCTCTTTGCGCCGGGTGATCCGGAAGCGTTGGCCGCGGCTGTTCGCCGGGTCGCCCAAGACGACGAGCTTCGGCGACGCATCACCCAGGGCGGCGCGGCCACCGCGTCTGTGCTCACCATGGACCGATTCGCCGACCGGCTCCACGAGCTGCACCGGCAGGCGCTGCAGCAAGATGCCAGAGGCTGACCGGTGCGCGTTCTCACGGTGATCCATCTCTATCCACCGCACCACCTCGGTGGATATGAGGTGGCGTGCCGAGGGGCGATGGAGCGGCTGGCCGAGATGGGAGACGAGGTCGTCGTCCTCACTGCCGACTACCGGATGCCGGGGGTCGAGGAGATGCCCTCCAAGGCAACTGTCCTGCGTGACTTGAAGGGCTGGTGGGACTGGGAGGAGTGGGCGCCGGCCAAGCTGGGACCGCTCGAGCGCATCCACCGTGAACGCCACAACCAGCGGACGCTCGCGCGCGTGCTGGAGGACTTCCGTCCCCAGGTTGCCTCGGTGTGGGATCTCGGGATGGGGTCGTGGACGATCGCCACGATCCTCGAGGAGCGCGGGGTGCCCATGGTCCTCACGTTCCTCGACGACTGGGTCACGTTCGCCCACATCTTCGATGCCTGGACGAGGGTCTTCGACCGCCGCCCCTGGGCTCGTCCGCTCGGGAGGATCCTCGGGCTCGAGACGCGCCTACCGAGGTTCGACGGGGCGCTGTCCAGTGCGGCGAGCCGCATGATCGCCGAGGCCATTCATCGCAACGGCCGGTGGAAGTTCCCAAACGCCGAGCTGATCCCGATAGGGGTGGACACGGAGGACTTTCCCGTTTCTCCCTCTGAGCGGCGCAACTGGTCGTGGCGCATCCTCTACGTGGGCCGAGTCGTCCCGCAAAAGGGCGTTCTCACCCTGGTGCGCGCCCTGGCGCTCCTCCCGCCGGCGGCGCGTCTGGAGATCGTGGGGCACGCCCACGAAAGCCAGCGAGTGGAGGTCGAACAGCTCGCCGCCGACCTGGGTGTGGCAGATCGGATCCACTTCGACGTGGCGAGCTCGCGCCAGGACCTGCGCCGACGGTACCGGAGCACCGACGTCCTGGTCTTCCCGAGCGAGTGGCCCGAGCCCTTCGGGCTGGTGCCGCTCGAAGCCATGGCCTGCGGTGTCCCTGTGGTGGCCACCGGGACGGGCGGATCCGGGGAGTTCCTGGCGGACGGGCGCAATTGCCTGTTGTTCGAACCGGGGGACGAGCAGAGCCTGGCCGCCGCCCTCCGTTCACTGGCGGCCGACCCGGAGCTGCGCGGCCGGATCGTCGCCGGTGGTACCGAGACAGCGTCGGAGATGACCATGGATCGCTTCGCCCAGCGGCTGGCACAGCTCCACCATCGGGCGGCAGGGTCCTGAGCCGGCACATGCGCATCCTCGCCATCGTCCCCTTGTACCCCCCGCACCACATCGGGGGGTACGAAGTCGTGTGCAAGGGGGTGATGGACAGGCTGGCTGAGCGTGGCCATGAAGTGATGGTGCTGACGGCTGCCCACGAAATGGCCGGAGTCCCCTCCGGTGACAGTGGCGGCGCGGTCCGGGTCGAGCGCAAGCTCGACGGATGGTGGGACTGGGAGAAGAACGGCTCTCGGGAGACGACGCCGCTCGATCGGGCCCGCGTGGAGCGTCACAACGAGCGGGCGCTCAGGGCCGTGCTGCGGGAGTTCCGTCCCGATGTGGCCTCGATCTGGAGCCTCGTCTATCTGTCGTGGTCGCTGGCCACCCTCCTCGAGCGCCGGTCCGTGCCCGTCGTCGTGACCATGGGAGACGACTGGATCTGCTTCGCCGCCGAGCTCGATGCGTGGATGCGGACACTCGCTCGAAGGCCGTGGTTGTCGCCCGTGGCACGCATGTTGGGGTTCGAGACAGAGCTGCCGACGTTTCGCCACGCCCGGGTCAGTTTCGCCAGCCGGATGATCGCCGACAGAGTCGAGCAATCGGCACGCTGGCGGTTCGACGATGCGCCGGTCATCCCCATGGGGATCGAGACCAGGGACTTCCCCATCGTCGACGTGTCCGGGACGAGCAAGGATTGGCAATGGCGCCTCCTCTACATGGGCCGAGTGGTGCCGCAGAAGGGGGTCCACACGGCGGTCCGGGCCCTGGCACATCTCCCGCCTGAAGCGACGCTCGATGTCGACGGCTACTGCTCTGCCGGCGATCGACGCGAGCTGACGGCACTGGCGGAGGAGCTGCGGGTGACGGACCGCCTCCGGTTCTCGTTCTCTCCCCGGTCGGTGCTGGCCGCTCGGTACCGCCAGGCCGATGCCGTCGTGTTCCCGAGCGAGTGGCCCGAGCCCTTCGGGCTGGTGCCGCTCGAAGCCATGGCCTGCGGTGCGCCCGTCGTGGCCACCGGCACGGGAGGTTCAGGCGAGTTCCTGGCCGACGGCAACAACTGCCTGCTGTTCCAGGCGGGGGACGCCGGCGCTCTCGCCGACGCCGTCAAGCGGCTGGCTTCGGACGACGAGCTTCGACAGCTCGTCGTCACGGGCGGGACCCGGACGGCTCATGCCATGACGCTCGATGTGTATGCCGAGCGGCTCGAGAAGGTTCACCTGTCGGCAGCCGAGCAGTCGTCGACTTTCGGCCGACCTTGACCTTCCCCGGTCCTCGGGCAACCGCGCCCGGATACCCGGCTGGTCGGGCGACAGGCCATGGTGCCGGCACAGCCTCCATATACTGCCGACCCGTGCCGGACGAGAGATTGGCGAAGTTGCCTTGGAAGGCTCGCTATCTCCTTGGTTGGCGTGTGACCAGTTGGCTCCGGCTCCTCGTGCTGCGGGCGACGCACCTGCACTGCAACGTCGACATCGAATGGCCTGTACGGCTCGGGCCCGGGTTCAGTCTCTTCATCCCGGACGGAGGCAGCTTCGTCGTCGGGAAGGGAGTGGACTTCCGCCGCGATTTCTCCTGTGAGATCCAGGGCGACGGCCGGGTGGAGATCGGGGCCGGGACGGTGTTCACCTCCAACACCCTCATCCAGTGCTCGACGTTGGTGAGCATCGGGAGCCGATGCGCCTTCGGACAGTCGACGGTCATTGCCGACGGCTACCACCGCTACCGCGATCCCGAGAGGAATTGGGCCGAGCAGGGCTACGACTTCAAGCCCATTCGCATCGGGGACGGAGCCGGGGTGTCGGACAAGTGCACCATCCAGGCTGACATCGGGGAGAAAGCCGTCGTCGCCAGCGGGTCGGTCGTCAATCGGCCCGTGCCCCCCTATTGCCTTGCCGTCGGCGCGCCTGCCCGGGTTGTCCGCTACTTCGGACCTCCGGAACTGCGCGAAGAGCTTCTGGCCGGCACCCGCAGGCGAAGCAGGCGGTTCAGCGC
>DMNK01000009.1:33202-33350 GCA_003453695.1 Acidimicrobiaceae bacterium
CTCGACGGGCCCGAGCCCGAGCACGTCCCGTGGAGCCGGCTCCACGACGAGGCTCGTGCCATGGCTTCGGCCTTGCAGGTGCGAGGCGTGGCGCCTGGTGACCGGGTGGCCCTCCTCGGGAGCACCTCCCGAGCCTTCGTCTCTGCCT
>DMNK01000009.1:33585-45094 GCA_003453695.1 Acidimicrobiaceae bacterium
CTGGAGCCGCTGCCCGAGTTCCGGGCTCGGACCCAGGAGCGGATCCGCCTGGGAGAGGTTGCCACCGTCGTCTGCGATCCCGACCTGGTCGAGGTGGCGGAAGGGGAGTCCTCGCCCGCTCCGGTGACCCTTGCCGAGCTGACGGGCGCAGCCACTTCGATGCCGGCGGGTTCCTACGATCGGCCACCCGATGACCCGGAACGAACCGCCATCCTGCAGTTCACGAGCGGCTCGACGGCAGACCCGAAGGGCGTCGTCATCCCGCAACGCTGTTTGTTGGAGAACCTCGACGCCATGGTCGATCGTGACCCGGCCATGCGCCAGGACACCTATGTGTCCTGGCTGCCGCTGTACCACGACATGGGGCTGGTGGCGAACGCCGCCCACGCCATGACGTCGGGGATCCGTCTCGTCCTCGCCCCGCCGGCCCGCTTCGTGATCTCACCCGGTTCTTGGGTGGAGTGGATGGAGCAGTACGGCGGGACCTTCACCCTCGGGCCCAATTTCTCTTTGGCCATGACGGCACGGCTCCTGCGGGGGACGACCAAGCGGGACCTCGGCCGCTGCCGGCGTTGGGGCAGCGGCTCGGAGCCGGTGGACCCCGGGATCATGGACGGCCTGAGCGCGGCCGGCGCCGAGCACGGCCTTCGTCGCCACGCCCTGTTCGCCGCCTACGGGATGGCCGAAGCCACCGTTGTCATCGCCTTCCCCCCCGACGGCACCGGCTTCGCCGCCGACGTGGTCGACGCCCGGACCCTCGAATTCGACGGGCGGGCCGAGCCCCGGACGCCCGATGACCCCGGCGCCCGTCGCCTCGCCCGGTGCGGCCCGCCGGTGCGGGGCATGGAGGTGAGGATCACCGATCCCGACACCGGCACCGTGGTGGGCGACCGAATGGCCGGGGAGATAGAGCTGAGGGGGCCGTCGGTGGTTCCCGGCTACTTCCGTCGCCCTGACGCCACGGCGGCCGCCTTTCGTGAGGGGGGATGGCTGTGTTCGGGCGACCTCGGCTACTTCGCCGAGGGCGACCTGGTCGTGTGCGGACGGCTCAAGGACGTCATCATCGTGGGGGGGCGCAACGTCTTCCCCGAGGACCTCGAGCGTGCCGCCCAGACCGTCGAGGGTGTGAGGGCCGGCAACGTGATCGCCTTCGGCGTGGCGAGCGGCAGAAAGGGGGATGCCCTGGTCGTCGTGGCCGAGGTGAAGAGCGGTGATCCTCCCGCACTTCGTGACGGCATCGCCCGGGCGGTGGGCCAGTCCGTCGGGCTGCGCCTCGACGACGTGGTGCTGGTGGCTCCGGGCACGATCCCCAAGACGTCGTCGGGCAAGTTGCGACGCAGCGCCTGCCGGGCGCGCTACCAGGCTGAGGAGCTTGAGCGCCTGTGAGGAGCGACGGGCCCCTCAGCTTCGAGAGCTTCGCCGCCCGTCTGAGCGAGGGCCTGGACCTGGAGCCGGACGAGGTGGTGGCCCACGCTCGCCTCGTGGAGGACCTGGGCCTGGATTCCTTCGACATGGTCGAGGCCCTCACGCTGGTGGAGGAACTGGGCGTGCGCTTCCCCGACGACGTGGCGGTGGGCATCGACACGGTGGGCGACCTCTACCGCGAGTACGAGAAGCGCGCCAGCTCCTGACGTCGACGTCGGCAGGAAGCCTGGCTTGATGACGTTCCGGCGCAGGGGCCGCGCTCCGGTCCCGGGGCGGGAGTGGGTCCTCCACACCATGGAGCGATGGCTGCCCCTGTCGGAGCAGTTCGTCCATGCCTTGGTCACAGGCAGCCGTCACCCGGGAGTGGTCGTGGCCCGCCGCCCGCTGGAGAACACCGACGTCTTCCCGTACCAGCCGGTGAGGAGCTTGCGTCGTGTCCCCACGCGATGGCCCACGGCGCGCAACGAGCAGCGGCTCGTGACGGCCGGACTCATGACCCTGACGGCCCGCTACCACCCGGCGCTGGTGCACCACCATCATGGTTATGGGGCGGGAAGCTCCCTTGGGTTCGTGCGGCGCCGAGGGGTCCCGTTCGTCGTGTCGCTGCACGGAGAAGATGTGACCAGCGATGCCCGGAGGCACCCTGGTCACCTCGCTCGTGTTCTGGAGGTCGCTGACGCGGTGGTGGTGCCCTCGCGGTTCCTCATGGGCCTGGCGGTGGAGATCGGTGCTCGAGAGGAGTCGGTGTACGTGATCCCGAGTGGAGTCGACACCCAGGTGTTTGCGCCCACGCCGCTGCCCGGAGGGTCCCCCGAGGTGGTGTTCGTCGGCCGGTTCGTCGAGAAGAAGGGGGTCGACACCCTGCTCGCCGCGTGGCCGTCCGTCCGCAGCCGGGTCCCGTCTGCCACGCTTCGACTCGTGGGCTTCGGACCACTCGAGACCCTCGTCCCCTCGGTGGGCCCCGGCGTCGTGGTGGAGGAGGCGCAACCGACCAGGCGGGGCGTCCAGGTGAGGGAGGCCATCCGGGGCGCCCGGCTGGTGGTGACGCCCAGCCGGACGGCTTCCGATGGCGACAGCGAGAGCCTTCTGCTCGTCAACCTCGAGGCCCAGGCCTCGGGTCGGCCCCTCGTCACCACCCGTCACGGGGGCATCCCCGAGTTCGTCGACGACGGGAGGACGGCACTACTCGTGCCCGAGGCCGATCCCGCGGCCCTGGCCCAGGCCATGGTGCGGGTGCTCACCGACGAGGACCTGGCCCTTCGCCTGGCGTCCGCCGGCCCGGCCTGGGTCGCCCAATTCGAGGTCTCCCGGTGCACCAGCCGGGTCGATGCCCTCTACGACCGGCTCATCGGGGCGGCGGCGTGAACGCTGCCGACGCGTCCAGCCCTTGGCGGAGGGCGGTCGGACCGGTGTTGTACTGGGCACTCCTGTGGCCTCCGCGACTGGCGGCTGCGCTTCGGCGCGTCTGGTTCCTCTTCCGGGCCCAGGCGGCAGCACGGTCGGTGGCGTCTCGCATCAGCGTGCGGCTGGCACCCGGCGCCCGAGTCGGACGCCGCATCTTGATCGAGATCGAGCCCAAGACGGTGAACTCGCTCCAGGTCGGTGCCGGCACCGTCATCGGAGACGACGCCGTCCTGCAGTTCCGGGGCGGGGCCATGGTGGTCGGGGAGCGGACCATCATCCGACGGGGGGCCCAGGTCGACACCTCCGGCGAACTGCTCATCGGCGACGAGTGCCTCGTCAGCTACGGCACCTACCTGCACTGCGCCACATCGACCACTGTGGGTGACATGACGACCTTGAGCGAATACGTGACCCTCACCGACTCGTCCCACGTGCGGACACCCCTGGACGTGCCGGTGTTCCACCACGTCACCGCCTCTCCCACGGCTGTCGGACGAAATTGCTGGCTCGGCGCTCACGTCGTGGTGGCCGCCGGGGTGCACATCGGCGACGGCGCCGTCATCGGTGCCAACTCGACCGTGACGAAGGACGTTCCCGGAGGGTGGCTGGCAGCGGGGAGCCCGGCCCGGGCCATACGCCGGCTCGAGGTGGAGGAGGTCGAGCCCTGACCTCGGCATCGCCCACAACCCGGGCCCAATCACCGAGAATTGGGACTTTCGGACCTACCCCGGCCAGCTGCAACAGCCGAAGTTGTATGGCAGGTCAGTGACCAGAGCAAAGGCGCAGGAGGGCGGCTCGTGGCGCACTGTGGCGGAACAGTCCTTATTCACCACGACGGGAGCCTGGCGGCCTGCACCGAGGAGCTGGCCGGCCGGTGCTGTCCTGGACCGTCGAGCCCCCACGCCGGCGGGTCGATGGCCTGCACCGACGTCCTCGGGGCCCAGGGTTGCGAGCTGTGCGACCAGCAGGCATTGTTCCCCGACCTGGAAAGCCTCGACTGGGGCCACGTCGTGCGGACGGCCCTCTTCGCCGGGACTCAGCGCCGGTGCCGGACCCACCGGCGATCTGGGGTTCGCATCACCATCCGGCCGGTCTGACCGACAGGCGATCGCCGCGGCGGTGGCCGGCTCACCCCCGGAGACAACGCACACACAAACAGTGCATCTGTCCTAGGAGGAGCCCGTTCGTAACGGGTACCGGGGCTGCATTCCCGACGGTCAATGTGCTCACCCCGACCTCACCTTCTATTATGCGCGTCAGGTCCTGGCGGCACCCGACGTGGATGGGGGTGGATCGCAGATGGCGGCACTGCGTCGGTCCTTGGGCGGTAAGCGGCGGCTGCTCTTCGCAGGCGCGAGCGTGCTCGCCGCCCTGTCCCTTCTCGGTGGCATGCTCGCCGCCGGCGCGCCGGCGCGGGCGGCACAGGCGCCGCTCGTGGGTCCCCTGGCCGTGAGCGGATCCACCCTCGTCGACCAAGGGCAGGCTTCCCGCGGCGTCACCTTGCAGGGCGTCAACGTCCTCGCCGAGACGGCTGGGCCCTACGGGCAGGGCTTCATCGATCCCAGTGGCATTGCCACGCTTGCGGATTGGGGTGCCAACTTCGCTCGTCTGGCCATCTCGGCGGACCAGTACACGCAGTCGTGTCCCAACGAGGCCCTGGACCCGACCTACCGGACCGAGCTGGCGCAAGCGGTGAACGGGCTCACCAGCCGTGGCATCTACACCGTGCTCGACATCCACACGAGCAACCCGAACTGTCTATGGAGCTCGGGCCAGACGTCCAACGCGGTGCCGCTTCCCGGTGAGGACACGGCGGCGACCTTGGCATCGCTCGCTGCCACCTACGGGTCGAATCCGCTGGTCGGATACGAGCCGTTCAACGAGCCCCAGGGCTGCGCCCAGTCCACGGGCGGCTTCGGCGCTACACAATTCCGGGCTGACTCGTCGGAGGCGGGGGAGGTGTGCCCGAACGACACCGAGGCCCAGCTGGCATGGAACAACGCCGGCACTGTCACCGTGAAGACCGTCAACATCTTCGGCACGGCCATCGGAGGCCAGCAGTACCCGACTCCGGGGATGGCCTCGCTGTACCAGACGATCATGAACAACCTTCCGGCGGGGGTCGCCAAGCCGCTGGTCTTCCTCGACGCCAACCAGTGGGGTTCGAACAGGTCGACGTTCGAGTCGATGAGCCCGCCCTTGAACAGCGCGTCGAACCTGGTGGAGGTGTTCCATCCCTACGACTGCCAGGACACCTCGAGCCCGCTGTCCAGCGGACACCAGAGCGCGCAGTGCAGGACCGCGACGCCCGAGGCGTGCTCGACGACGTCCTCCGGGGTGCAGTCGTACATGGTGGACCCGGCTACCGGATCGCTGCGGAGCCGGCCCGTCGTCTTCGACGAATTCAACTTCCCCGGCGGGGAGGACTCCTACTACGCCCATGCGGGAACGCTCAACCGGAACGTCCCGATCCTCGTGTTCCAGCACGGCTACTGGGTCAACAACATGATCAGCGCCATGCAGGACGACCGAGCCGCCGGCTGGTCGGTGCTGTACTTCCAGAATGCGGACGTGAACGACTACCAGCTTCCCTACATGATGCTGGCGCCCGGAATCGGATCGTCGTCCCCCACCCCCTGGCCGGCCAATGTGAACGACGGTCCTGCTGTTGCAGCCATGGGCGGGAGCCACTTGTCGTGCGAGTCCCCTCCGCTCGGATTCGGCTGACCGCGGCGTCACCGCCCACCACGTAGCACAGCAGCCGCAGAACCTCTGTGGCGCTCCGGCGCGCCGGGCGCCTAGGCTGCCGCGCCTGCTGTCACTGGGACGACGCACGCCATGATCACGATCTCGGGCGGTGAGGGCTGAAGCGTGCGCATCGTCATCGACGGCAGGGGCATGAACTGGCCTGGTATCGGGCGCTACATCGACCGGCTCCTCGGGGAATTGGCGAACCTCGACGACCAAAACGAGTACATCGTCTTGGTGCGAGAGGACGACCCAGACGCCTGGGTCCCTCCGGGTCCGAATTTCACCGCTCGCGTCGCCGACTTTCGGCCGTATCGATGGGCCGAGCAAGTCGTGCTGCGACGGGAGCTGCACGAACTTGCGCCCGACCTCGTGCACTTCACGCATTTCAACATGCCGTGGGCGTACAGCGGCGCCTTCGTCCTGACCGTCTACGACCTCACCATGCTGCGCTTCGCCAGCCATTGCGACACGTCGCTTTCGCGGCGCGTCGGACATGGCGCCAAGCGGGCGTTGGCCCGAAGTTGGATGGCGCACGGAGCACGCCGGGCGACGAGGGTGACGACGCTGTCGCAGCATACGGCGGACGACCTCTCCCGGGCGTTCGACGTGAGACCCGAGCGCATCCGGGTCACCTATGCCGGCACGGACAGCCCGACAGGGGCGGGCGAGGCTGTTCCGGCGGTCGAGGGTGGCCCACCGTTCCTCCTCTATGTGGGGAGCTCGTTCCCCCACAAGAACCTGGCCACGCTCCTGGCAGCCATGGAGCTGCTCGGCCCCGAGAACGAGTTGCGCCTGGTGCTGGCCGGACCACAAGACGAGTGCGCCGAGGTGTTCCGGCGCCGGGCGGAGGCGAGCACCGTGGGTCCTCGCGTGGTCTTCGCCGGAAGGGTCGACGACCACCAGCTGACGTGGCTCTATCGAAATGCGTCTGTGCTGGTGCAGCCGTCGCTCGCCGAGGGATTCGGGCTCACCGGGGTCGAAGCCATGGCCCACGGGTTGCCCGTGGTCGCTGCCAGGGCATCCTGTCTGCCCGAGATATACGGGGAGGCCGCGTCCTATTTCGATCCGCTCGACCCCGGCGCGCTGGCCGGCGCCATCAGGACCGTGCTGCGAGACCCTGCCCGCCGCTCGGCCCTGGCCTCGGCAGGGACGCAGCGTGTGAAGAGGTACTCGTGGCGAGCGACGGCGGCGGCCACGCTCCAGTGCTACCGGGAGGCGGTCGAGCGGCGAGCCGAGGTGGCGCCGCCGTGCGGATAGGGATCGACGCGTCATCGGTGCTCGACGAGGGCACCGGGCTGGAGAACCATGTCCTCACCCTGGTCGACGCCGTGGCCCGCTTCTCCGATCACGAACTCGTGGTCTTCGTGCGACGGAAGCTCCCTCGGCAATGGGACGAGATCCAGGGGCGGCTGGAGGCCCGGTGTCTGGACACCGACAGTCAGGTCCTCGCCACTCAGGTGCTGCTGCGTCGCGCCGCCCGGCGGGCGAGGCTCGACGTCCTGTACTGCGGGGCCAAGCCGGCACCGGCCGGGTATGCCGGTACCCTCTTGGTGGGCATCCACGACCCGATCCCGTGGATGAAGCCGGACGTCATGGGGCGGGGCGCCGCTCCGTGGTTCCGGACGTTCCATTCGATGAGCATCCGTCATGGAGCCCATGTGGCGACTCCCTCAGCCGTGTCGAAGGGCGCCCTCGAGGCCCTCCTCGGGCTCGAAGGGCGGCGGGTACACGTCGTCGGGAACGCCCTCGCCCCCTGGTACCAGCGCTACCTCGCCGGCGCCGCCATCGAGCGTCCGGCCGTGGCGCCATCGGCGCCCTACTTCCTGGCGGTGAGGCGCATCGACCCGAGAAGCGGGCTGTCGACGGTCCTCGACGCCTGGGACGACCTGCGCCGGCGGCATCCGCACGTCCGGCTGGTGTTGGCCGGCAAGGCGGGGTGGAAGGCCGGGTCGTGGGTCGAGCGGGCCCGGGCCACCCCCGGGGTGACCATGCTCGGGGAGGTGTCCGCCCCCGACCTCGCCGGGCTCTACCGTCACGCCCTCGGCTTCGTCACCGCATCGATGCACGAGGGGTTCGGCCTGACCGTGCTCGAGGCCATGGCGCTGGGGGCTCCGGTGCTGGCCACCGGCATCCCCCCGCATCTCGAGGTCGGCGGGGACGCCGCCCGGTACTTCGCCGTGGGGGACTGGACGTCCCTGTCGAGGGCCATGGAGCGACTGGTCCACGACGAAGGGGAGCGGACCGGGCGTGTCGCCAGGGGAAAGGCGCGGGCGCTGGTGTTCTCGGCCGAGCGCCTTGCCACCCGGTTCCTCGAAGCGGCGGAGGCAACCGCCGGCGGTTAGCGCCCTCGGTCCTCCGCTGGTCCATGTCCCGGGGCTGCTCGATCGACAAGGGAGATGATGGAGCGGTCGGACCAGGCCCGGACGAACAGGAAGTCGTGGACGTAGCCAGGCGGCATGTCCCCTTCCCACCGTCCCGGCGCCCGGAGGTGTGCCGGTTGATGGATGTCGAGGTCGAACCCGGAGAGGGGATGGAGCCGGTCGTCGAGGACGAAATATCCCTCGTACCCGGCGTCCCGAAGAAGGTCGAAGGTGTCGTGGACCGGTGAGTCTCTGTGGCGCTGTTCGATCTCTACGAAGATGTTGGGCCTGTCGTAACGGAGGATGCGGGATGCCCCCAACAGCACCTCGTGTTCGTGACCCTCGGCGTCGATCTTCATGAAGGTGATCGAGGAGTTCATCGGCGTCACCATGTCATCGAGGGGACGAAGCTCGATCGGGACCACCCGGCATGCCACCTCGAGTTTCGAGAGGGAGCTGCGAGCGGGCACGGCATGCCCGTTGACCACCGGCACGCGCAGCTCTGCCGACCCGGAGTGATCTGAGGCGGCAAAAGGGAGGATGCCCACGCGCTTCGCAGGTGACCTTCCGAACTTGGGGTCCCAACGCCGTCGCAGGGCCCGCAAACTGTCGGGCATGGGCTCCACGGCCCAGACCCAGCCTCCCGGGTCGACCTGTCGGGCCAGCTTGAGGGTGTACACCCCTCGATAGGCACCGACGTCGACGACGACCTCTCCCGGCCTCACGAGCGCCTCGATGGCACGAAGCGTGAAGTCACCCCGCATCCGCTTCTTCGCCAGTCTGAGGTACACGGCCAGTTCGGGAAGAGCCCGGTCGACTGCCCGCTCGGCGCGGTTCACGGCGGCAATGGTAGTGATCGGCGCCGATCTCGGGTCCGTGCCGGCACCCGGGCCAGGTGTTCGACGCCTCCATCTCGCACCGGGCAGCGACCCGGTTCACGCCGCCAGGCTGTCAGGACCCGGCGCGGTGTTGCGCACGCGTGAGCGGGCGCTCTCGAAGAGCATCCTCACCACAAAGGGCAGGTCGTCGACGATGTATCGGGTGAACAAGCGTCGAGGCTCCAGGCGCAGTCGGTGGAACCATTCGAGGCCGTTGCGACGCATCCACTCGGGCGCGGCCGGAGTCGCCCCCGAGATGATGGTGAGGGCACTCCCGGCTCCGATGAACCACGTGGAAGGGAACTGCGAGCTCCAGGAGTCCATCAGCTGCTCCTGCTTGGGGGAGCCGAAGGCGCACACCACGAAGTGCGGATTGGCGCCGCGCAGGGAGCTGACGATGTTCCGGAGCTGGGCGGGATCAGATTCGAATCCCATGGGTGGCGCCAGGGTGCCGGCAATGCGCAATCCGGGAGCTCGTGCCCGGAGGACGGCGGCAGCCTGTTCGGCGACACCGGGGGCAGCGCCCAGGAGGAACATGCTCATGTCCTCCCCGGCCAGCGCCTGCGCCATGGCTCGGACCAACTGGGTGCCGTTGACCCGAGCTTTGAGGGGGGTCCGCTGCAACCGGCTCGCCCACACGAGCGGCATTCCGTCCGCCACCACCAGTGCAGCACGGGAGACGACGTCGGCAAAGTGGGTGGACCTCGAGATCTTCAACAGCAGGTCGACATTGGGAGTGATGACACAGCCTCCCCGGCCGTCCCTGATGGCAGAGATGATCCTCCCCACCACTTCTGCCTCGTCGAGGTTGTCGAGGCGGGTCCCCATGAGCACGACCTCGTGCGGACGTGGCACATGTGCGGGAACGTGCCCCTGGTCCGTGCCTTGCGTGGGCGGGCACTCTCCACCCGAGCGCGAGAACGCCAATCGGTTCTGGAGGGTCATGTCGTCGGGATGGCCCGCGCCAGCAGGCGGTAGGCGAGCCCCGGATCCCCGACCGCTCGTCCCATCTGCCGCCCAGCCTGCTCCACGGCGAGAAGGCCGAGCACGGAGGGCGACGCCGTGGCCAGGGCCCGCAGCACGTGCATGCGCTTTTCCCATCCCTCGCCTTCTTCCATGCGCTGATGGGCAAGGTGAAAAGCGCGACATGCGGGGCTCATGTCGGAGGAATGCTTGCGATCGAATCGTTCCAGGCCCCCGCGCTTCACCGTCGGGTGGGTGAGCCGGGGGTCGCTGTGGCTGACGTAATGGACGAGCGGCTCGGGGATCGTCCCCGCCCCGGCCAGCCGGGCACAGCGGAGCCACAGATCCCAATCCTCGGCGCATTCGAAGCTCTCGTCGATCCGGAACTCCGAGCCTAGGAGGCCAGGTCTGACCAAGACCTGAGAGAAGCTCCCCGGGAAGTTCACCCAGATCATCTGCTCGGCCGAGAACGAGCGCGGCCCCCGGAAGCGCACCGGTGGGCGCTTGCTCCGGTCCCGTTCGATGAAGTGGTCGCAAGAGACGAGCCCCGTCCGAGGGTGTTCCTCCATGTAGTCGACTTGTCGGGCCAGCTTGTGCGGCTCCCACCGGTCGTCGTCGTCGACGAAGGCCACGAGCTCCCCGCGGACCTGACCCAGCGCGGCGTTGCGCGCCCCTGCCGCACCGACATTGCGGTCGAGCCGGATGAGCCGGACGCGGCGGTCGCCTCGGGCGGTGCGTTCGACCACCTCGTCTACGGGAGACTCAGAGGCGTCGTCCACGATGAGGAGCTCCAACGAGGCGTAGCTCTGGGACAGGACCGACTGGATCGCCGCCGGGAGGCGGCTGGGCCGGTTGTAGGTGGGCAAGACGACGGAGACGAGAGGGCTCGAGGCTCCGGGCACCGATCACTCCCCGAACGCCGCGGCGAACGCTTCGAGCCTGGCCCGGGCCGAGGCCACACCCGAGTGGTGGCTGGCGATGGTGCGACGGCCGGCGGCGCCGAGCTCGGCTCGGCCTTGGGGAGATCGCAACAGGTCGGACAGAGTCCGGGCGAATTCGCCGTCCCCGGCGACCAGCACGCCGCTCTCGTCGCGCCCCAAGACGCCTTCGGCGCCGGCTGGAGTCGTGACCACGGGTACGCCGTGTGCGAGCGCCTCGATGACCTTCACCTTGGGGCCGGTCGAGGGGGGGCAGGGAAAGGCGACGACCGCCACACGCGACAGGAACTCGTCACTGGCGGCGACACTCCCCACCAGTTCGACCCCTTTCATGGACCCGACGCTCATCTGGTCGAGACACCGCCCGGCGAGCAGCAGGCGCGCCCCGGGGACGGACTGCGCCACCGCCGGCCACTCCGACAGCAGCGACTGGAGAGCCCAGCGGTTCGGGGGCCACGACCAGTCGGCGAGCAGGCCGGCGACGGGCTCCTCGACCGGAACCACCGACGCCTCGGGGACGGGGTAGGCGATGGGGACCACATGAGCGCTCGGCTTCAGGCGCCGGCGGAGCTCGTCGGAGTAGGCGAGGACGAGCGAAGCACGCCGGGCGATGTGCCGTTCTGCTCTCGCCGTCTGGATGTCCGACGGTGCCAGGCGCCGCCCGACGGCCCGGACGTCGGACAGGCTGTGGAAGTGGACAGTGGCCACCGACCGGGGAAAGGGCGCCACCGCCGCGAACGACCAGTAGTGGTCGGCCACCGCCACCGCTCCGTCGGCCGGTTCCCAACCC
>DMNK01000009.1:45226-45972 GCA_003453695.1 Acidimicrobiaceae bacterium
GTCGGCCGGTTCCCAACCCGCCCGGGCGACATCGCTGCGGGGGTGCAGGACGCTGCGCACGTGCGACCGCCACATCGGGCCCGCATCGAAGGGCTCGTAGCGGCACCACGACGGCACCGGGCCCTCGGGGGACGAGGTGGAGCGGAACCACACCCAGGCGTCGAGCTCATGGCCGAGGGACCGAACCCCTTCACACCACGCCCACAGGTCTCGGCCCGCCGCCGTTCCTTGCGGGTGAGGAAGTTCACAGGCAGCCACGGATATCCTCACGGCCTCACCACCACGGGGTGATCGTGGACCGCCGACAGACGCAGACCACCGGAAGCTGAAGTGTTCACTACGAGGGATCGCCCCTTGCCACGTCGTCACGCTCCGGCGGCGGCAGGGCTGTCCACGGCTTCGGCAAGCCCGGACCGTCCCACCCGACTCGAGCAGTGCTCGAGCACAGCGTATCCCGGCCCGGAGCCCGAGATTTCGGTCGTGGTCGCCACCTACGAGCGGTCCTCGGTGTGGCCCGAGTTGATCAGTGCGCTCGAGGCACAGACCCTCTCTCCGGCGCGCTTCGAGGTGGTCGTCATCGACGACGCGTCGCGCGACGACACCTGGGAGGCCCTGCAGAAGATCGCGGCCAGGACGAGCCTGCGGCTCCAGTGCCTGCGGGCGGAGGTGAACGTCGGATCGGGAGCGGCCCGGACGTGCGGTCTCGATCGTTGCCGGGCGCCGGTCGTGGCCTTCACCGACGACGA
>DMNK01000009.1:46132-48583 GCA_003453695.1 Acidimicrobiaceae bacterium
CTTCACCGACGACGACTGCTTGCCCACCCCGACGTGGCTCGAGCGACTGTGCGCGCCGCTGCTCACCGGAGTCGAAGAGGTGAGACCCGCCCTGGTCGTCCAAGGCCGGACGATGCCGGTGCCCGAGGAGAGCGCCAAGGCCGGGGGGTGGGACCGGACCATATGGGTGCTCCGGCCCACCTGGCTGTTCGAAACCTGCAACATCGCCTACCGGATGTGCGACCTGACAGCGGTGGGGGGCTTTCCGGGGCGCACGGACACCCCACCGAACCCCTCAGGCAAGCAGGTCGCCGAGGACGCGCTCGCCGGCTGGAAGGTCATCGAGCACGGCGCCGCCCTCGTCTTCGAACCGGGCGCTGTGGTCCATCATCGGGTCGAACCTTCGACCTACGCCGTCTGGCTCCGAGACATCCGCGGCCGGGCGGTGTTCCCTGCCCTGGCCGGCGCCCACCCCCTGGCCCGCCGGGCCTTCTGGGGCCGGTGGTTCCTGTCGTCCCGCTCGGCGGCGACGGTCCTGGCCGTGGCGGCCGGAGTCCTGTGGCTGGTCACCGGGCGCCGGTCATGGCTGGCCGGGCTGCTGCCCTGGGTGGTGTCGGCCCTTCCCGAGGCACGGCACCGGCCCGGCCGGCCCCTCGTGGTCCGCCTGGCCCAATTGGCGCTGGGCGACCTGGTCGGACTGGCGGCGACCTCCCAGGCCAGTCTGCGCCACCGGAGGCTCGTCCTCTAGGGGCGGCCGGCGCGCCCGCAAGGAGGGCGGGGTTGAGCCGTTTTCAGCAACGGCAGGGGCAGGGCAACCCAGGGGTGGTGGCGGAGCGTGATCGACCCAGTGCGGCTAGACGACGCCGGTGCAGCCACTGCGCTCGGGGGCGCCGACGTCGTCGATCTCGCCGAGACACTGGGTACCTCCGCTGTCTTCGAGGCCGCCGAGCTCCTGGCCTTCGGAGACAGCGCTCGACCTGCGAAAGACCCGGTCGCCGCCCTGCCGGCCCCGCCCGGTGCGCCGGCCCGGGCTGCCGGGACCGTTTCTGATGCCGTGGCCTTGGCGTCGGCCCTGGTCGCAGCGTCACTGCTCGCCACGCCCGCCTCGGGGATCCCCGGTCCCGGCCGGGCGGGCGCCACCCTGCTCCGGCTGGCGGTCTGCCTTCCCGTCCTCTACGCCGTGCTGGGCGGATCCCGGCTGCAGCTGCGCCGTCGACTCGGCTCGACCTTCGCCCAGGAGCTCCGTGACGTGGCGCTCCCCCTGGCCGCCGGGACGCTGGTGTGCATCGCCGGGTGGCAGGTGGTCGGCGGCCTCACCTCGCTGTCACCTCCCTCCGAGAATTCGCTGCTCGCCACGTGCGTCCTCGCCGCCGGCTCGGTGGCCCTGGCCCGGCGGCTGGGCGCCACCACCGCCCGTCGGGGCCGGCGACGGGTGGTCGTCGTCGGCAGTGGAGTCGTCGCCGAGCGGCTGAGCTCGCAGATGGCCTGCGAAGCCGGGGTCGAGGTGGTGGGCTTCGTCGACGACGATCCCAAGGAGCCCACGGGCTGGCTGGGTCCGCTGGCCAACCTGGCCCTCGTGTGCGAGCAGTACGACGTGGCTCACGTCGTGGTGGCCTTCTCGCGGGCTCCGGCAGAGGAGATCGTCGACGCGCTGCGACCACTGCAGGGCCGCGTCCCCATCTCGGTGGTGCCCCGCCTGTTCGACGTGACGCCCACCACCGCTGATGCGCACGACCTGGTCGCCGGGTATCCGGCCCTGAGCGTGGTGCCCTCACACTCGGGTCACTGGCAGCGGGTGGCCAAGAGGGTCGTCGACATCGTGGGCGGCACGATCGGCCTCTTGCTGTCGGTTCCCGTGATCGTCGTCGCCACCGTGGGAGTACGCCTCAGCTCGAGCGGCCCCATCTTCCTGCGTCAGCAGCGTGTCGGGCGAGGCGGCAAGCAGTTCACCATCTGGAAGTTCCGCACCTTCACGGTGACCGAGTCGATTCCTCCACCGGAGGTGCTCGCCTCGGGAGAGCTCGTCACCGGGCCCTTCCCCAAGCTCAAGGTGGATCCCCGCATGACGGCGTTCGGCCGGTTGTTGCGGCGGGCCAGCATCGACGAGCTGCCCCAGCTGTTGAACGTGGTGACGGGAACGATGTCGTTGGTGGGGCCGCGTCCGCTCCCCCCCGATTTCGCCTGGAACTTCTCGCCGTGGGCGCTCAAGCGTTACGACGTGAAGCCGGGCCTGACCGGTCTGTGGCAGGTCTCGGGCCGCAACGACCTCACCTACGAGGAGATGTGCCGGCTGGACACGTTGTACGCCACGTCCTGGTCGACCTGGCTGGACGTGCGCATCCTGGCCCGCACGGCACGGGCGGTGTTGAGCGGCCGCGGCTGCTACTGAGTCCCATGGCCTCGCCGGCACCCCGCCCTCCGGGGGCCATGGCCTCCACCGACACCCTGTCGCTCGTGGACGAGATCGTGGAG
>DMNK01000009.1:48749-48877 GCA_003453695.1 Acidimicrobiaceae bacterium
GCTCGTGGACGAGATCGTGGAGAGCGGTCCCATCCTGGGGACGACGGACCACACCGGCGGCCTGCAGGTGACGGGCCTGCGCAAGCGCTTCGGTCCCGTGCAGGCACTCGACGGCATCGACCTGTCGG
>DMNK01000009.1:49152-49346 GCA_003453695.1 Acidimicrobiaceae bacterium
ACGGGGCCGGCAAGAGCACCTTGATCCGGGTCTTGGCCACCGCCGTCAGGCCGGACGCCGGATCGGCACAGGTGTGCGGGCACGACGTGGTGGCCGACCCCGCCGGCGTCCGGCGCCAGATCGGGCTCACCCTGGGCGAGGACCGGTCGTTCTTCTGGCGTTTGAGCGGCCGGAAGAACCTCGAATTCTTCGCC
>DMNK01000143.1:0-160 GCA_003453695.1 Acidimicrobiaceae bacterium
GCCTCGTAGAAGGCGGTCTCTGCTGCCCTCCACGCGGCGAGGACGGCGGCCTTCATCCTGGCGATCGAATCGGCGGTCGACCGCGGCGGCAGCTTGGCCTCAGTGTTCGCCGATGGCGAGGAGCAGCCGGAGAACACCAAAGCCGCGAGGACCGCCATGC
>DMNK01000143.1:402-588 GCA_003453695.1 Acidimicrobiaceae bacterium
GCGGACCGACCGGCGGTCTCGCCGGGTCCCGGTAGGTGCCATACGACACCTCCTGGCGTGCGCACGGCCGCCCTCGGACCACGCCCCTCGAGTGCTTGCGTTGTCGGTCCCCCCGCAAGCCCCCCGCACCCGGCCGTGGGGGGTGACGACACGGCCGGACTCTTCAAATAGAGCACCGCCGGCTCC
>DMNK01000143.1:744-4124 GCA_003453695.1 Acidimicrobiaceae bacterium
CCCCGTCAGGATCCGAAGAGCCACTTGAGCGGCTGCGTCGGGAAGAGGCGAGGTCGCGGCTGCTCTCCTCGGCTCGACCGGCCACCTCGCCGAGGAGTCGCCGCGGGAGCCGGGAGCACGAGGGGGATGGCGGCCGCGGCCGTGGCGCCCTCGGCAGGACTCGAACCTGCGCACCCGGCTCCGGAGGCCGGCGCTCTATCCACTGAGCTACGAGGGCAGTTCCTTCAGGGCGTGCTCGCGGCGTGCCCGCCGCCGAGACGGGACGTGCTCCGGGCTGCGACCCGGCGGACAGCGCCGTCCTTCTCGTCCCACGCACTGTACTCCCGGTTCGTATCGTCACCGCCCTGCACACGAGGGATGCAGGGGGCCAGTACCGTCTCGCCCATGTCGGGCGCGCGATCATCGGAGCCGCGGCTGGTGCAGCCCGACGAGGGGCCGCTCGAACGGTCGCTGCTGCCCATGACGGCGCGGGTGGCGGCATCCGGGGCGCTGTCGGTGGGCGGGCTCGATCTCGTCGAACTGGCCGACCGCTTCGGAACACCGCTGTTCGTCTACGACGAGGATCACCTGCGCGACCGGTGCCGCCAGGCGCGCGCAGCGTGGGGCGACGGCGTGGCCTATGCGACCAAGGCCTTCTTGTGCCTGGCCATGGCCCGACTCGCCCACGAGGAGGGGCTGTGCCTGGACGTCTCCACCGGCGGGGAGCTGCACGTCGCCTTGGCCGCCGGCGTACCAGCCGAGCGTCTGGTGATGCACGGCAACAACAAGAGCGACGAGGAACTGGCGCTCGCCGCCGACGCCGGCGTGGGCCGCATCGTGGTCGACTCCTTCGACGAGATCAGCCGGCTTCGCCGGCTCGTGGGATACCGGCCTCCGGGTCGAGTGCTGCCGGTCAGCGTGCGCGTCACCCCCGGGGTGGAGGCCCATACCCACGAGTTCGTCCGCACCGGCCAGGACGACACCAAGTTCGGCTTCGGGCTGGCGTCGGGAGCAGCGGGCAAGGCGGTGCAGGAGTTGCGCGCCCTTCCCGGCGTGGAGCTGGTCGGCATCCATGCCCACATCGGCAGCCAGGTGTTCCGGGCCGAGTCGTTCGCCGAAGAGGCCGACATCCTCGCCTCCTTTGCAGCTCCGCTGGATCTGCCCGAGCTGTGTGTCGGGGGCGGGCTGGGGGTGCCGTATGTCGCCGGCGAGACGGCGCCGACCATGGCCGAGTGGGCCGACGCCGTGCACAGGGCCTGCCGCCGGGCCGGGCTCCCCGACCACGTGCGCGTCACGGCCGAACCCGGAAGGGCCATCGCCGCCGGCGCCGCCGTGACCCTGTACCGGCTGGGGACGATCAAGGAGCTCCCCGGGCTGCGTACTTATGTCGCCGTCGACGGGGGGATGAGCGACAACCCCCGCCCTGTGCTGTACGGGAGCGGGTACGAGGCCTTCTTGCCCCGCTGCACGGACGCTCCCCGGCCGCTGGCGGCGCGCCTGGTCGGCAAGCACTGCGAGTCGGGTGACGTGCTCGTTGCGGACGCCCGGCTCCCGGCCGATCTGGCCGTGGGCGACGTCCTCGCCACTCCGGTGACGGGCGCCTACGGCTACTCGATGGCGTCCAACTACAACAAGGTGCCCCGCCCGGCCGTGCTCTTCGTGCGCGACGGCCAGGCCCGGGTGGTGGTCAGGCGCGAGACGACGGAGGACCTCACCCGACTCGACGGCTGACGCGGAGGGGCGTGGGGAACACGGAAACCGGAGTCCGGGGCGGTACCCTCGATGGATGAAGACAGGGCCGGTTCGCGTGGCCGTGCTGGGGCTCGGGAACGTCGGCGCCGCCCTGGTCTCAGTGCTCCTCGACGACGCCGGCGGCATCGAGGCCCGCTCGGGAGTGGCGCTGCAGCTCGCCGGGGTGGCGGTGAACGATCTCACCAAGACCCGCGCCGGTGTGCCTGCCGGCCTCGTCACCGCCGACGCCAAGGCCTTGGTCGAGGACCCCGGCGTGGAGGTGGTGGTCGAGCTCATCGGGGGCCTGGAGCCGGCCCGGGCCCTGGTGCGCTCCGCGCTCTCCGCGGGCAAGGCCGTGGTCACCGCCAACAAGGAGCTGCTCGCCGCCGAGGGAGCCGCTCTCTCGGCATTGGCTGGTCAAGCCGGCGTGGACCTGCTCTACGAAGCGGCCGTGGCCGGGGCCATCCCCATCATCCGTCCGCTTCGCGAGTCGCTCGCCGGTGAGCCGGTGCGCCGGGTCATGGGCATCGTGAACGGCACCACCAACTTCATCCTGAGCCGGATGTCGGAGAGCGGGCTGGGCTACGCCCAGGCGCTGGCCGAGGCCCAGCAGCTGGGCTACGCCGAGCGCGACCCGACCGCCGACGTCGAGGGGCACGACGCCGCCGCCAAGGCCGCCATCCTGGCGTCGATCGCCTTCCGCTGCGACGTCCATGCCGAGGACGTCCCCCGAGAAGGCATCGCACGCGTCGACCCCGTCGACATCGCCTTCGCCGCGCAACTCGGCTACGTGGTCAAGCTCTTGGCGGTTGCCGAGCGCCTCGACGGTGCTGATGCCGGTGACGGTCCGCCCGGTGCGGAGATCTCGGTCCGGGTGCACCCGGCCATGCTGCCCAAGGAGCATCCCCTGGCGGCGGTGCGCGGCGCCTTCAACGCCGTGTTCGTCGAGGGCGGCCGGGCCGGTGAGCTCATGCTGTACGGACGGGGCGCCGGCGGAGAGCCGACCGCCTCGGCCGTGCTCGGCGACGTGGTCGACGCCGCCCGGAACGTGCGATCCGGTGTGGCCGGGCCGGCCCTGCCGGTGTCGCCGGCGCACTTCCATCCCGCCGACGACCTGCGCTCCGCCTGGTACCTGAACATCGACGTGCTCGACCGTCCCGGCGTGCTGGCCGCGGTGGCCACCGTGTTCGGCGACCACGCCGTGTCCATCCGCTCCATGGAGCAGCTGGGCATGGGGGACGAGGCCCGCCTCGTCTTCCTCACCCACATCGCCCGCCAGGGAGACGTCATGGCGTGCATCGACGGGCTGCGATCCTTGGACGTCGTCGAGCACGTGGGAGGCATGCTGCGGGTCCTCGGTGACGAGGAGGACCGCCCGTGACGACGCCGGCCCGGTGGCCGGGGGTCATCGAGGCCTATCGCTCGCTGCTGCCGGTCACGTCGTCGACTCCGGTCGTCACCTTGCTCGAAGGCGGCACGCCGCTGCTCGAGGCCCCGCGCCTCTCGGCGCGCACCGGCGCCCGGGTGCTGCTCAAGTTCGAAGGCGTGAACCCCACCGGCTCGTTCAAGGACCGGGGCATGACCCTCGCCATCTCGAAGGCGTTGGAGGAGGGCGCCAAAGCGGTGCTGTGCGCGTCGACGGGCAACACCTCGGCGTCGGCGGCGGCCTA
>DMNK01000143.1:4373-4609 GCA_003453695.1 Acidimicrobiaceae bacterium
AAGCTGGCCCAGGCCCTCGTGCACGGGGCGCGCGTGTTACAGGTCCGTGGCAACTTCGACGAGGCACTGGCCATGGTGCGGACACTCGGCGAGCGCGAGCCGGTGACGGTGGTCAACTCCGTCAACCCCTATCGGATCGAGGGGCAGAAGACGGCCGCCTTCGAGATCGTGGACGTGCTCGGTGACGCCCCCGACGTCCACTGCATCCCGGTGGGCAATGCCGGCAACATCACCGC
>DMNK01000143.1:4766-6795 GCA_003453695.1 Acidimicrobiaceae bacterium
GCAACATCACCGCCTACTGGCGTGGCTACTGCGAGTACCGCCACGCCGGGCGGGCCACCAGGTTGCCCCGCATGTTCGGGTTCCAAGCCGCCGGGGCGGCACCCATCGTGGAGGGCCATCCCGTCGAGCACCCCGACACCCTCGCCACCGCCATCCGCATCGGAAACCCGGCCTCGTGGTACGGCGCCACCGCGGCGGCCAGCGAGTCCGGAGGGTCGATCACCGCGGTCACCGACGACGAGATCCTGGCCGCCTACCGGCTCTTGTCGTCCGAGGAAGGGGTGTTCTGCGAAGCGGCCTCGGCGGCGTCGGTGGCGGGGCTGCTCAAGGTGGGGGTGCCCGAGGGGTCCACGGTCGTGTGCGTGCTCACCGGCCACGGGCTCAAGGACCCCGACCTCGCCATCAGCCAGATCCCGGTGCCGACCCCCGTCGACCTCGACGCCGCCGCGGTGTTGGACGCCCTCGGTCTCTGACGAGGCGGCACCGGTATCCTGAGCACAGGCCACCGGGGTTTGCCCGGGGGGCCGAGGCGGGAATAGCGGCATCGGCAGCGGTGTTGTTGCCGATGAACCTCGGTGTCCGGTACCATTTGGATACCGCCGCCCCCCAGCATCCCGGAGCGCGGATTTCTCGCCCGAAGGGTGGCTCCCCAGGGCGTCCCCAGAGGAGTGACGGGGAAGCGGCGGAACCGGTCCCTGGCGGTACCGGAGCCTGCCCTTTGATCACGTGCCTTTCTGGCTCGGCACCTCGCCCACCCAGAATCGGCACTACCCAGTGAGGTGGCATTGATGGCTGCAGAGCAACAGCTCGAGCGGTCCGTACTCGAACGAAAAGAACGCGAGGAGCTGCGCGCCATCGCTCAGGCGATGTCGCTGGAGACGAACTCGCGGAGCAAGAAGGCCGACATCATCGACCAGATCCTCCACGCCGCCGGCGTCGACGGCTCGTCCTCGGCCAACGGGGAGACCCGTCCCCGGGGCCGCCGTCCGGCCGCTGCGGCCGAGGCTGGCAACGGTGACGACGGTGCCGATTCCGGGGCGAGCGCCGTGGACGGCCCGGCGCCGGAGGCCGTCGCAGACGGGGCCGTGCAGTCCAACGGCAGTGGCGCCGACGCCAGCACCAACGGCACCAGTGCCTCCGTCGAGGCCACCGTGGGCGCGTCCAACCAGGCCGAGCGCGGACCGGCCGCGGCCCAGCGCACCCAGCAGCGCGGTCCCGGTGGCGGCAACGAGCCCGGCAACCGTCGCAACCGGCGCCGCCGCGGCCGGGAGCGCGGCCCCGGCGGGGGCGAGCGCGAGCTGCAGGGCGGTGGACAGGAGGCCCAGTACTCAGGCGAGCTGATCCCCGTCAAGGGCCTGCTCGACCTGCGTGACGAGGGATACGGCTTCCTCCGGGCCGAGGGATACCTCCCGAGCCCGCGTGACGTGTACGTGTCGATCAGCCAGGCGAGGCGCTTCGCCCTGCGCAAGGGCGACTACATCGAAGGCGCCTGCCGGCCGGCCGCATCCAACGAGAAGTTCCCGGCGCTCATCCGCATCGACTCGGTGTGCGGGCTCGACCCCGAGCAGGCGCGGTCGCGGCCCAAGTTCGAGGACCTGACGCCGCTGTTCCCCGACGAGAAGCTCAGGCTGGAGATGCCGGGAGCGGCCGAGGCCACCACCCGCATCATCGACCTGCTCTCGCCCATCGGCAAGGGCCAGCGGGGGATGATCGTGTCGCCGCCCAAGGCCGGGAAGACGACGATCCTCAAGCAGATCGCCCACTCCATCGAGGCCAACAACCCCGAGGTCCACCTCATCGTGCTCCTCGTGGACGAGCGCCCCGAAGAGGTGACCGACATGCGCCGCTCGGTGAAGGGCGAGGTCGTCGCCTCCACCTTCGACCGGCCCTCGGACGAGCACACCGCCATCTCCGAGCTCACCATCGACCGGGCCAAGCGCCTGGTCGAGCTGGGCCAGGACGTGGTCATCGTGCTCGACGGCATCACCCGCCTGTCGCGGGCCTACAACCTGGCCCAGCCGGCCAGCGG
>DMNK01000143.1:6974-7125 GCA_003453695.1 Acidimicrobiaceae bacterium
CGCATCATGTCCGGTGGTGTCGACTCGGGTGCGCTGTACCCGCCCAAGAAGTTCTTCGGCGCGGCGCGCAACATCGAGGAAGGTGGCTCGCTCACGATCCTCGCCACCGCCCTGGTCGAGACGGGGTCGAAGATGGACGAGGTCATCTTCG
>DMNK01000143.1:7333-7795 GCA_003453695.1 Acidimicrobiaceae bacterium
GCACCGGCAACATGGAGCTGCGCCTCGACCGCCGGCTGGCCGAGCGCCGGCTGTACCCGGCCATCGACGTGAACGCCAGCCAGACCCGTCACGAGGAGCTGCTCTTCGAGCGGGGCCAGCTCCAGCAGGTGTGGAAGCTGCGCCGGGTCCTGAACGCCCTGGCCGCCGACGGCAGCGCCGCCCCCGGGCTCGAGCTGCTCATCGACAAGATCCGCACCACCAAGTCCAACGACGAGTTCCTGGCCGAGATCGCCAAGGGGCCGGCGGTCTGACCGAGCCGGTCAGCACGGTTGAATAGCTCCCGGCCCCACCAGAGGGCGCCCCACCAAAGGACACAGCGATGAAGAGCGACATCCACCCCGACTACGCAGAGGCCACCGTGCGCTGCTCGTGCGGCAACACCTTCACCACGCGGTCCACCAAGTCCGACCTGCACGTCGAGCTGTGCAACGAGTGCCACCC
>DMNK01000143.1:7963-8667 GCA_003453695.1 Acidimicrobiaceae bacterium
TTCTTCACCGGCAAGCAGAAGCTCGTCGACTCCGGTGGCCGGGTGGAGCGCTTCCAGCGTCGCTACGGCCAGCGCGGCACGCGGTCGAAGCGCTCCTGACCTCGGTACCCTGGTCGGCGTGGACGCCGACCGCCTGAAGGCTTGGGAGGACGAGCAGCAGAAGGTCCTCGAGGCCCTCGCCGATCCCGCCGTGATCGCCGACCAGGCGCGCCTGCGCCACGTGTCGCGCCGGCACAAGGAGCTCGAGGAGCTCATCGGCGTGGGCCGGCGCCTGGCCGAGGCCGTGGGCGACGTGGACGTGGCACGGCAGATGGTGTCGGAGTCGCTGCCCGAGGACCGAGAGCTCGCCCGCCAGGAGCTCGACCGCGCCGAGGCCGACCTCCAGACGCTGGAAGAACAGCTCCGCCATCTCCTGCTCCCCAAGGACCCCCACGACGGCCGGGACGTGATCATGGAGATCCGCGGGGCCGAAGGCGGCGAAGAGGCCAACCTCTTCGCCCGTGATCTGTTCGAGATGTACCGCCACTACGCAGAGCAGCGCGGCTGGCGCCTCGAGGTCCTCTCCTCCGACCCCTCCGAGCGAGACGGGCTGAACGAGGTCACCTTCGTGGTGAAGGGGGCGGACGCCTGGCAGCGGCTCAAGCACGAAGGCGGCACCCATCGCGTCCAGCGGGTCCCCGTCACCGAGTCACAGGGCCGCATCC
>DMNK01000045.1:0-2018 GCA_003453695.1 Acidimicrobiaceae bacterium
CTCGTCGAAGGCGATCAACTTGGCCATGGGTGGTTCCTCCGTGGACTTTCCGTGTCGAGTGCCTGGGCCGCCGGCCCCGGCGCCCGTTAGCACTCTATCGGGACGAGTGCTAACAGCAAACCACGGGCCGTCGGGGCGGCGCAAGGCCGGGCCGGGCGGGAAACGGGCGTAGCCTGGTGAGGTGCAGGTGCCGGGCGGCGACTGCCCTGGGGGCGGCCAGGCGGAGCTGCGCCGCGTGGGTCCGTCGGTGGCGGTCTGGGGCATCGGGGCCAACCTTGTGGGGGCCCTCGTGACCTACGTGTACCTGGAGTTCCTGGCCCCCGGCGCCTACATCCACCAGGGCCCCCGGAGCGGCCTGTGGGGGTCGGTGGTGATGCTCGTCTTCTACGTCGCCCTCACCGTCCTCATCGGCAACAGGATCATGCGCAGGGTCTTCTCGGCTCCGTGGGCGTGGGAGGAGCGGGCCCCGACGCCCGACGAGCGCTACGCGGCGCTGGCCGCTCCCCGCCTTCTCACCGGGTTCACCGCCGCCGCCTGGGCGGGGGCGGCAATGTTCTACGGGGTCGTCAACGTCATCAACGGCTACTCGGCCGGCAACGTGGTCCACGTCGTGGTGGGCGTCCTTCTCGGCGGCCTCGTGACCGCCACCCTCACCTACCTCCTGGCCGAGCGCCAGTGGCGGCCGGTGGTGGTGCTGGCCCTGGGCGGCGAGCCCAGCGAGGGGCGGAGCGGGGCCATCCGGCGCCGCCTGTTGCTCACCTGGTTCGTCGGCTCCGCCGTGCCGCTCGTGGCCGTGGGCACCACGCCCTTCGAGCACACCGGCCACGGCCTGGTCAGCCTGGCCGTGTCGGTCGCCTCGCTGGCCGCCATCGGCCTCGTGGCCGGCTACCTCATCACGGCCACCACGGCGGAGTCGGTGAGCGAGCCGCTGGCCGGGGTGCGCCGGGCGCTGTCGGCGGTGCGCACCGGCGACCTGTCGGCCCGTGTGGAGGTGAACGACCCCGGCGAGATCGGCCTGTTGCAATCGGACGTGAACCGGATGGTGGCCGGCCTGCGGGAGCGGCAGCGGCTCCAGGAGCTGTTCGGACGGCACGTGGGGGCCGAGGTGGCTCGCCAGGCCCTGTCCGAGGAGGCCGTCCTCGGGGGCCGGCGGCGAGCGGTGACGGTGCTGTTCGTGGACCTGGCCGGGTCCACCGCCATGGCCGCTTCCCGCCCTCCCGACGAGGTGGTGACGGTGCTCAACCGGCTCTTCGGCTGCGTCGTCGAGGCCGTCACGACCGAGGGAGGGTGGGTCAACAAGTTCGAGGGGGACGGCGCCCTGTGCGTCTTCGGTGCACCCGAGGAGTTGACCGGCCACGCGGGGGCGGCGTTGCGGGCGGGCCGGGGCCTGGCGCTCATGCTCGAGAGGGCCCGGCGCACCGAGACCGGTCTCGACGCCGGCATCGGGGTCGCCACCGGCACGGTGGTGGCCGGCAACGTGGGCGCCGTCGACCGCTACGAGTACACGGTCATCGGCGACCCGGTGAACGAGGCCGCCCGCCTGAGCGATCTCGCCAAGACCATCCCGGGCCGCCTGCTGGCGAGCGGGGAGGCGGTGGCGGCGGCGCCCGAGGAGGCGGCGTGCTGGGAGCAGCAAGGAGAGGTGGTGCTGCGGGGCCGGCTCTCGCCCACGGTGCTGATGGCCCCCGTCGCCCCCGTCCCCGCACCGGGCGACGGCGCCGGCCTTCAGCCCCCGGCCACCGCCGGCACGATCGAGACGGTCTGACCGGCCGACACCGCCGTCTCGAGGCCGTCGAGGAAGCGCACGTCCTCGTCCTCGACGAAGACGTTCACGAAACGGCGCAGGCCGCCCGACTCGTCGAAGAGGCGGTCGGCCATCCCGGGGTGGGCGGCGTCGAGGGCCTTCAGCACCTCGCCCACCGTGGCGCCGTCGAGCGACAGCTCACCGGTGCCCCCCGTCAGGGTGCGCAGCTGAGTCGGGATGCGGACGGTGACGCTCACGCGCTGCTCCTCACGCG
>DMNK01000045.1:2294-4193 GCA_003453695.1 Acidimicrobiaceae bacterium
CGTGTTGCTCCAGTCGCCCCCGGCACCGAGGTCCACGGCCTCGGTGAACGCCTCCAGGGTGGGGGCGATGGTAGCGGTGGGGCCCACCGAGCCCGTGAGCGCTTCGACGGTCTTGAGCCCGTGGCCGGTCACGTAGGCGACCACCCGCTCGTCGCGACGGACCACGCCCTGGGCGGCCAGGCGGGCCAGGGTGGCGATGGTCACCCCGCCGGCCGTCTCGGCGAAGATGCCCTCGGTACGGGCGAGGAGTCGGATGCCGTCAAGGATCTCCTCGTCGCTCACCGCCGCCAGCGCACCGCCGCTGCGGCGCACGGTGTCGAGCGCGTACCAGCCGTCGGCGGGGTTGCCGATGGCGAGCGACTTGGCGATGGTGCTCGGGCGCACGGGGCGGATGGCGTCGGCGCCGTCCACGAACGCCTGCGCCACCGGAGCGCAGCCGGCGGCCTGGGCTCCCGACACCCGAACGTGGGGCTCCTCGTCCAGCAGGCCCACCTCGTGCAGCTCGCCGAACCCCTTCGCCACCTTGACCAGCTGGCTGCCCGAGGCGACAGGGACGACCACGTGGTCGGGGGCCTGCCAGCCCAGCTGCTCGGCGACCTCGTAGGCGAGCGTCTTCGAACCCTCGGCGTAGTAGGTGCGTACGTTCACGTTGACGAAGGCCCAGTCGGGGTGGTCACTGGCCAGCTCGGCACACAGCCGGTTCACGTCGTCGTAGGTGCCGTCGACGGCGATGAGATGGCCTCCGTAGACGGCGGTCGTCACCACCTTGGCCAGCTCGAGATCCTTGGGGATGAAGACGACCGACACCATGCCGGCGCGCGCCGCGTGGGCGGCCACGGAGTTGGCCAGGTTCCCGGTGGAGGCGCAGGCGGCGACCTTGAAACCGAGCTGGCGGGCCTTGGTGAGGGCCACCGACACCACCCGGTCCTTGAACGACCCGCTCGGATTGGCGGTGTCGTTCTTGATCCACAGCTCGCCCAGGCCGAGCTCGGCGGCCAGACGGTCGGCCCGCACCAGTGGGGTGAACCCGGCGCCGAGGTCGATGGGGGCGGGGTCCGACACGGGCAGCAAGGGGCGGTAGCGCCAGATGGTGTGGGGCCCGGCGGTGATCTGCTCCCGGGTCAGCTCGGCCCGGAGCCGCTCGTAGTCGTAGACGACCTCGAGGGGCCCGAAGCAGTAGTCACAGACGTGCAGCGCCTCGGCGGGGTAGGGACGCGCGCACTCCCGACAGCGCAACCCGGTGACGTAGTCCACAACGCCTCCTCATCGATCGGGCATTGGCACCTGGCTCGCCTCGGTGGGCGGGGCTGGTTGCCGCGGCGTCATCGGGCCCGTCCCTCAGCCGCTCTGGATGATTTGGTCCATGGTAGTGGACGACGGGGACAGTGGGAAAAGCCCGCCTTCGGCCGTGCCCGCCAGCGTTGCCTGCAGCGGTGCGTGCACGGGCGGGTGGGGGCCCGGCCTGTACGGGCGGGTGGGGCCCTGTGTACGGGCGGGTGGGGCCCTGGCCTGTACGGGCGGGTGGGGCCGTGTGTACGGGCGGGTGGGGCCCTGGGTACGGGGCGGGTGGGGCCCGCACGGACAGGTGGGGCCCGGTGCGCACCCTGGGGGCATGATCTGCACGTGGAGCAGCCCGGGCGGCTCATCTTCAACCACGGCGAATTCGACGCCGTCCGCCTGGCCCGGGCGCGCACGGCGCGGGTGTCGGTGTGCATCCCAGCCCGCGACGAAGAGAAGACGGTTGCTGCGGTGGTGGGCGCCGTGCACCGAGCCCTCACGGCGGCGGGAGGCGGGGTCGACCTCGTCGACGAGATCGTGGTGGTGGACGACGGGTCGGCGGACGCCACCGCCGCCGAAGCCGAGCGCGCCGGTGCCCGCGTGATCAGCGCCGGGGCCGGT
>DMNK01000045.1:4370-7502 GCA_003453695.1 Acidimicrobiaceae bacterium
GGGGCCGGTGGTGGGGGCAAGGGCCGGGCCATGGCGGCCGGCCTTTCCTCCACCGACGGCGACGTGGTCGTGTTCCTCGACGCCGACGTGACCGACTTCGCGCCCCATTTCGTGGCTGGCCTGTGCGGTCCACTGCTGACTGGACCGGACGGCGGCCCGGTCGTGCCGGACGTGCAACTGGTGAAGGCGTTCTACGAACGCCCCATCGACGGCCGGGCCGGCGGTGGCGGCCGGGTCACGGAGCTGGTGGCCCGCCCGGTCATCGAACTGCTCTTCCCGGCGCTCGACCACATCCGCCAACCCCTGGCAGGCGAGACCGCGGTGCGGCGCACCGCCCTGGACGACATCACCCTCGAGCCGGGCTACGGCGTGGAGCTCGGACTCCTGGTCGACATCGCCGAGGCCTACGGCGTCGACGCTATCGCCCAGGTCGACCTCGGCAGCCGCGCCCATCGCAACCGTCCTCTCGAGGAACTGCGTCCTCAGGCCACCGACGTGCTGCGCGCCGCGCTGCGCCGCGCGGGAGCGGTGATCGGCACGGGCTGATCCCTCGATCGTCTCCCTCAGTCGTCGCTGCGCGCCGGCCCGAGGATGTCGGCGGCGGTTTCGGCCAGGCAACCGGCTGCGTCCGCTCGGGAGCGCTCGGGCCCGAAGCGCGCCTCGAGGTCGATCACCTCTATCCCCCGCCGGGCCGCCTCCAGGGCACCGGCTTCGTCGACGGAGCCGGCCAGGACCACGACACGAAGGCCATGACCCGACGCCGCCTCCACCACCCCGCCCACCACCTTGCCGGTCCACGACGAGGCGTCGAGACGGCCCTCGGCGGTGAGCACCAGGGTGGCGTCCTCCAGCCGCGCTTCGAGGCCCACCGCTTCGGCGACCACGGCGAAGCCGGGCACCAGCCGGGCGCCCAGCACAGCCAGGCCGCCACCCAGGCCGCCGGCCGCCCCGGCGCCGGGGAGGGTCGTCACGTCCAGTCCGTAGCGCGCCGCGTAGGCGGCGGCCAGCCGCTCGAGCCGTCGTCGCAGCTCGGCCACGTCGTCGGGGCCAGCTCCCTTCTGGGGACCGAACAAGGCAGCGGCGTCGACGAAGGTGGCCTGCACGTCACAAGCCACGACGAGCTCGGCGCCCCCGAGCCCTCCCCGCTCTTCGACCACCTCGACAGCGGCGGCACCACCGTCGGTCATGGCCGAGCCGCCCACACCCACAAGCAGCCGGCGGGCACCGGCCTCGAGGGCGGCCACGAGCAGTTCGCCTGTGCCTCGGGACGTGGCGTCGAGGGGTCGGTTCCCCTCTGCTCCTCCTGCCAGCTCGAGGCCCGAGGCCAGAGCCGACTCGATGACGGCGCGGTCCCCCTCCAACCGCCAGGCTGCCGTCACGGGCGTGCCGAGAGGGCCGGTGACCCTGGTCGTGTGCACCGTTCCCCCCATCCCGGCCAGGACGTCCAGGAATCCCTCGCCTCCGTCGGAGAGGGGGACCGCCTCGGCGGCCCAGCCCGAGGCGCGGGCCGCCGCTGCCAGGGCGTCTGCCGCCTGCGGAGCGCTCAGCGTCCCTCGCAGCTTGTCGGGGGCGAGGACGACCCGGGGTTCGTCCCGGTGGGCGCTGGGCATACGGCCATGGTGGCTCCCCCGACGCCGACGTACCTGTAGCGTCCCCCACGGTGACCGGCGCCGACCTCGTGGTCGCCTCCAACCGGGGGCCGCTGTCGTTCTCGCTGGACGACGCCGGCAGGCCCGTCCCGGCCGGCTCGGCCGGCGGCCTGGCCGCCGCCTTGTACCCGATGCTGTCGGGGAGCGGCGCCGTCTGGCTGGCCTGTGCCATGTCCGAGGCGGACCGGGCTGCCGCCGCCCAGGGGCTCATGAAGGACGGGGGGATCGAGCTGCGCACCGTCGAGCCCAGTCCCGACACCTATCGCATGGCCTACGACGTGGTGTCCAACTCGACGCTCTGGTTCATGCACCACCACCTCTTCGACCTGGCCCGCCGGCCCCGCATCGACGACCACTTCATGGAGGCCTGGACGGCGTACGGCGAGCTCAACCAGTTGTTCAGCGACGCGGTGTGCGAGGTGGCCGCCGAGGGTGCCACCGTGCTGGTGCAGGACTACCACCTCTATCTCCTGCCCGGGATGCTGCGCCGGGCGCGGCCCGACCTGCGCACCGTGCACTTCAGCCACACGCCGTTCGCCGATCCCGGCATCATGCGGGTCCTGCCCGCACGGGTCGCTCGGGACCTGCTCTCGGGGATGGCCGCCTCTCGGAGCTGCGGGTTCCACACCGCCCGATGGGCCCACGGCTACCGGGCGTGCTGCGCCGACCTGGGGGTGGACCCGGGGCGCACCTTCGTGTCGCCCCTCACCCCCGACGCCGAGAACCTGGCCGCCCGGGCCGCACGCCCGGAGTGCGTCGAGGCCCGCCGGCGGCTCGACGACATGCTCGGCGACCGGCAGCTGGTGGCGCGCGTCGACCGCATCGAGCCGTCCAAGAACCTGCTGCGCGGTTTCTGGGCCTACGACGAGCTGCTCACCCGTCGGCCCGACCTGCGGGACCGCATGGTGATGGTCGCCCACGCCTACAACTCCCGGCAGTCGCTGGCCGAGTACCTGGCCTACGCCAACGAGGTCGAACACACGGCGGCGCGCGTCAACGAGCGGTGGGGCACGGCCGACTGGCAGCCGGTCGTGCTCGACGTGGCCGACGACACGGCGAGCTCTCTCGCCGCCCTCACCCGCTACGACGTCCTGCTCGTGAACCCGCTGCGGGACGGGCTCAACATGGTGGCCAAGGAAGGCCCGCTCCTGAACGAGCGTGACGGCGTGGTGGCACTGTCCCGGGAAGCGGGCGCCTACGAGGAGCTGCGCGGGACGGTGCTCGAGGTGAACCCCTTCGACGTCTCCGCCACCGCCGCCGCCCTGGCGGCCGCCGTGGATCTGGAGCCGGCCGAACGGGCGCGACGGGCCGAGGCGTTGCGCGAGCTCGTGCAGCGCCGGAAGCCCGTGGACTGGCTCTCCGACCTTCTCGCCGCCGCCGCCTGAACCCCGCCGGTCTCTCGCTGTCGGCGTCCCGGGACTGCTCGCTTCCCCATGCGGGTGGCCGCGCCCTTTGAGTTCGTCTCATGGTGTTACACCCCTCG
>DMNK01000108.1:0-247 GCA_003453695.1 Acidimicrobiaceae bacterium
TGGCCCAGCGCATCGGGATCTGACCGGGCCCGGCCGCCAGTCCCAAGACCGGGCCGGCGAGAGGGATACTGGCCGGGTGGACGGGGGACCACGTGCCTCGGACGCCGAGCGTGAGAGCTTCGTCGCCGCCTTGCAGCGGCACTTCGCCGACGGGCGGCTCACGCCCGAGGAATTCGCAGAGCGGGTCGACCGGGTCCTCGCTGCCCGGTCGTTGAGCGAGCTGTACGCCCTCACCGCCGACCTGCCC
>DMNK01000108.1:457-768 GCA_003453695.1 Acidimicrobiaceae bacterium
CGGCGACGGCGCTGGCGCCGGGGTTAGTCCGTGCCGGGCCGCACCTGGGAGTCGGTGAAGGGGTCGTCGGGTGCGTTGATGGTGCATGTGGCGCCCGGAGGGGTCATCACCTCGGCATCGCCCTCGGCCACCGCCGTGCCGGTGGCGGCCACGACGGCGCTGCTCGTGCACGACTTCCCCTTGGAGGAGGCGGGCGCCGAGCGCACCGGTCGCTCTCTCCCCATGCTCGCCGACCGGCTGGCGGCGGAGTCGGGGTGGCGGGTGGTCGCCGGGTGCCTGCGAGGGGTCGGAGGCTCGAGCGGCGACTTCTC
>DMNK01000108.1:970-8476 GCA_003453695.1 Acidimicrobiaceae bacterium
CGAGGACCTGGCCGTGCTCGTCGAACACGCCGTCGGCCTCGCCGCCGGTGGGGGGGTGTGGACGGTGGGATTCGGCGTGGGAGGCAGCGTCGCCCTGTGCCTGGCCGCCTCCCAAGCCCTGGTGCGGGGCGTCGGCTGCCTCGGATCGCCGGCCACCTTCGACGACTGGGGACTGGAGCCCGCCGCCATGTTGGAGGCGGCGCGACATGTCGGGGTCATCCGGAACCCCGAGTTCCCCTCGAGCCTCTCGGCATGGGCCAACGAGTTCGGTGTGCTGCACCCCGTGCAGGCCGCCACCGCCATGGGGCCCAGGCCGCTCCTCGTCGTGCACGGCGCCGAGGACGACGACGTCCCCCTCTCGGACGCCCGCCAGCTCGCTGACGCCGCCGGGGCCTCGGCAGAGCTGCACGTGCTGCCGGGTGCGGGTCATCGCCTCCAGGCCGACCCCCGCGCCTTGGCGTTGCTGGTCGGCTGGCTGGAACGCCAGGGCCCCTGAGCTTCCGGTGAGGGCCGGCTCAGGAGGGCGAGCCGGCTCAGGAGGGCGAACCGGAGTGCTCGGCCACGGCTTCGTCGATCACCTCGGCCAGGCGGCGGGCATCGCTCTCCACGTCGGCCGACTCCGTGAGGTAACGGACCACGACGAACCGGCGTGCCCCGGCGGCTACGAGCTCTGGCACCGTCTCGGGTCGAACCCCGCCGGTGACGAACACCGGGCGGGTCGACGTGGAGACCGCCAGGCGGACGTAGCTCGTTCCCGTCCCGGGACGACCGGGCTTGGTGGGCGTCGGTTCCACCGGGCCGGCCGAGATGTAGTCCACCGGCTCGTCCCAGCTCGCTTCGAGCTCCGCCGGTGCATGAGTGGAGAGCCCCACGACGGCCCCGGGTCCGAGCACACGGCGGGCCAGTGCCGGCGCCACGTCGTCCTGACCGACGTGGACACCGTCGGCGCCCACCTCGAGCGCGATGTCCGGCCGGTCGTTGACGATGAACGGCACCCCGTGGGCGGCACAGCAACGAGCTGCCAGGCTCGCTCGCTGGGCGAGAGGGCGGGCCTCGAGGCGCTTGTCGCGCAATTGGACGAGGTCCACACCGCCGCGCAGGCAGGCTTCCAAGAAGGCCTCGAGATCGGGCCTGTCGGCGGTGCACAGATACAGGCGCCGGCCGGCGAGCGCGCCGGCCGGTGGCGAGATCACTGCGACGCGCTGGCTGGTGGCCGCACCGCCTTGGTGGCCTTGGCGCTGCGCGTGTTCTTGGCGGCAGCCGGCGTCCGCGCCCTGGGCGCCTTGTCCACCTTGCCCGCCCTGGCGGCGGCTTTCATCTGTTGCTTGAAGTCCCGCACCCGCCGCAGGCTGGCGTCGTCGACGATGTCGGCGACCGAGCGATGACTGCCCGGATCGCTGAACGGTACGCTCGCCTCCGCCCATCCCGGCGGGCACACCCCCATCTGCTTGCCGAGAAAGGCCACGAAGATCTTGGCCTTCTGGTCGCCGAAGCCGGGGAGGGCTCGCACCCGGGCCAGGAGCTCGTCCCCTGAGGACGCCGTCTCCCAGATCGCTTGGGGGCGGCCGGCGTACTCGTCCACGATCAGCCGGCTCAGCTCGTGGACTCGCTTGGCCATGGCACCGGGATAGCGATGCAGTGCCGGCCGCTGTGAGAACACCGATGCCAGCTCGTCGGGGTCCGTTGCCGCCAGTCTCCCGGCGTCGAGGTCGGCCCCGAGACGGCGGCTCAGCTCCAGAGGAGCGCTGAACGCCCATTCGATCGTGACCTGTTGATCGAGCACGAGCCCGATCAGAAGGGCGAACGGATTGCGCGACAGCAGCTCGTCAGCCTCCTCGTTCTGCGCCAAGTGCAGTCTCACCATCGCGCAGTGTAGTGATCAGTGCGTCAGGCGTGGCGGGGGCGGGCGCGGGGCATTAGCCTGGGAATCGCAGCGACCGGAGAGTTGGGGCAACCCTGGAGGTGGCTCGTGCCCCGTGCGGTGATTCTCTCGGGCGCGCTGGGCAGCGGCCACGACATGGTGTCCGAGGTGGTCGTCCAGAGCCTCGAGGCACACGACTGGCAGGTCAGCACGCTCGACTGCATGGCCATGCTCGGCTCGCGTGGCGCCAAGCTCGGCGACCGTGTCTTCCGGCGCGTCACGGCCATGCCGGGCCTGTACGACGGGCTTCATTTCGCCCACTTCCGGACCGGCAGCTGGCTCGTGCGGGCCATCGACCGCGAGGCCACCAAGCGTCTGGTGCCGGCGGTGAAGCGCGAGCTCGAGGCGCAGCCTGCCGACCTGCTCTTCGCCACCTTCGCCACCGGCGCATCGGTGGCGGCCAAGCTCCGTACCGATCTGCCCAGGGTCCGATCGGCGGTGTTGTGCACCGACGTCGACCCGTACTGGTTGTGGGTGTGGGACGAGATCGACCTCTACCTCGTCACCTCGCAAGCTGCGGCGGCCGCTGTCCGGCGCTTCGTCCCCAAAGCGCACATCCAAGTCGTGCCGCCCCCCGTTCGTCCCGCCTTCTACCAGGCTCCCGACCAGTTCTCGGCGCGGCGCGCCCTCGGCATCCCCGAGGACGCCGGATGTGTGTTGCTCATGGGTGGGGGATGGGGGCTTGGGCCTGTTGCCGAGCTGGCCGCCGCCTTGGGAGCCTCGGGCACACACGTGCTGGCCGTAGCCGGCCACAACGAGACATTGCGCCGCAGTCTCGAGCAGCTCGACAGGGACCACGTGCACCCCTTCGGGTTCACCGATCGCATCCCGGAGCTCATGGCTGCGTCGGACGTCGTCATGACCACGCCCGGCGCCACCACCTGCAGTGAGGCACGGGTGATCGGGCGGCATCTGGTCGTCCTCGACGTGTTTCCCGGGCACGGGCGCGAGAACCTGCAGCATGAGCTGGAGCTCGGCGCTGCCGACGCCTGCGGCCCGGCGCTGCACGAGCTCGAGCCTGTGGTGGAGGCCGTCCTCGAACGGATGAAGCGGCCGTTGCCGACCGTCATCCGCCCCCCCGACGAGTGGCCCGTCGCTTTCGCCGGCGCCCTGCAATCCCTCGGCGTCTCGGCCCGGTCGCCGCAGATCGAGGCGGCGGGCTAGACGGCCGTGGCCCGGATTCGGCAAGCTCGAGAGTTCGACCCCCCGAGGAGGCACTGCCAATGATGCGCACTCTGTTCCTCCACCCACCCTCGTACGAGGGTTTCGACGGCGGAGCCGGGTCCCGCTACCAGGCCAAGCGGGAGATCCGCTCCTTCTGGTACCCGACCTGGCTGGCTCAGCTCGCCGCCCTGGTGCCGGGCAGCAAGCTGGTGGACGCCCCGGCCGCCGATCTGTCCCTCGAAGACGTGCTTCCCCTGGCCAAGGAGTACGAGCTCGTGGTCATGCACACGAGCAGCCCGTCCTTTCCCGGTGACGTCAAGGTGGCTGAGGCGTTCAAGGCCGCCAACCCCGACCTCAAGGTCGGCTTCGTCGGCGCCAAGGTGGCCGTCGAGCCCGAAGCGTCGTTGACGGCGTCGGCGGACATCGACTTCGTGTGCCGTGAAGAGTTCGACTTCACCGTGGTCGAGATCGCCGAGGGCCGGCCCCTGGCCGAGATCGACGGTGTGGTGTTCCGCGACGATACCGGCTCGGTGGTGCGCACCCCCGACCGGGCCGTCCTCGAGGACATGGACCGGCTGCCGTACGTGGTGGACGTCTACAAGCGTGATCTCGACATCGACGACTACTTCATCGGGTACCTGAAACACCCCTACGTCTCGTTGTACACGGGGCGGGGATGTCGCTCCCAGTGCACGTTCTGCCTCTGGCCCCAGACCGTGGGCGGTCACCGCTACCGGACCCGCAGCGTGCAGCACGTGCTCGGTGAGATGGAGCTCATCCCCAAGTACTTCCCCCAGGTGAAGGAGGTGTTCTTCGACGACGACACCTTCACCGACGACCGGCCCCGGGCCGAGGAGATCGCCAGGGGCCTGGGCCGGCTGGGGCTGACCTGGTCGTGCAACGCCAAGGCGAACGTCCCGTACGAGACGCTCAAGGTCATGCGGGAGAACGGCCTGCGGCTCCTTCTCGTGGGTTTCGAGACGGGGGACGAGCAGATCCTCAAGAACATCAAGAAGGGCGTGAAGGTCGAGCGGGCACGGCAGTTCGCCAAGGACTGTCACGACCTCGGCATCACCATCCACGGCACCTTCATCCTCGGCCTTCCCGGGGAGACGAAGGAGACGATCCAACAGACCATCCGCTTCGCCCGAGAGATCAATCCCCACTCGCTGCAGGTGTCGATCGCCGCCCCCTACCCCGGGACCGCGCTGTACAAGCAGGCGAAGGAGCAGGGGTGGCTGCCCGACGACGGCGCCAGCCTCGTGGACGAGCACGGCGTGCAGTCCTCTGTGCTCGAGTATCCCGAGCTGAGCCGGACGGAGATCTTCGACTCCGTGGACGCCTTCTACCGGAAGTTCTACTTCCGGGCCGGCAAGATCGCCGAGATGGTCTCCGAGATGGTCCGCGACCGCGACATGTTCACGAGGCGCCTACGCGAAGGCGTCGAGTTCGTGTCCTTCCTGAGGAAGCACAAGACGCCGGTCTGACCCGGGAGGTGCGCCCTCGGCGTGCTCAGCCGGCGGAGTCCGCTGTGAGCCAGGGATCGGCGGCGTCAGCGGAGATGCCATAGCGCTCGATGGCCTGGGCGACGTCCTCTGTCTTGCCATCACCCGACGAGGCCAAGGCCGAGAGGACCGCCACCACCAGGTGGGCGGCGTCGATCTCGAAGAAGCGCCGCAGTGCCCCTCGGGTGTCGGAGCGGCCGAAGCCGTCGGTCCCCAGTGAGGTGAACGGCCTCGGGACCCACCGGGCGATCTGGTCGGGCACGGACCGTACGTAGTCGGTCACCGCCACCACGGGGCCTTCGCCCTCGCCGAGGGCCTGCTGGACGTAGGCGGAGCGCGCCGCCTCGGTGGGGTGCAGGCGGTTCCATCGCTCGACGGACAGGGCGTCTGAGCGGAGCTCCGAGTACGACGTCACGGACCAGGCATCGGCGGCGACGTTCCAGTCGCGCTGCAGCATGTCCCGAGCTTCCATGGCCGCCTGCCACATGGGGCCCGAGAACAGAAGCGTCGCCCGCCGCTGGCCGCCGTCAGCCGGCTCTGCGAAGCGGTACATGCCGCCCAGGATGCCGCGGCGCACCTGTGCGCCGGCCTCACCCTCAGGCAGAGGCGGCATGACGTAGTTCTCGTTGTACAACGTGAGGTACCAGAACCGGTCCTCGGCCTCGGGACCGAGCGTGCGGAGCACCGCCTCTTCGACCAGCACGGCCACCTCGTAGGCGAAGGACGGGTCGTACACGCGGCAGGCGGGGTTGGTCCCCGCCAGCACCGGCGAGTGGCCGTCGTCGTGTTGGAGTCCCTCGCCCTGCAGGGTGGTGCGGCCGGCCGTGCAGCCGGCCAGGATGCCCCGGGCACGCATGTCCCCCGCCAGCCACGCCAGGTCTCCGGTCCGCTGGAAGCCGAACATCGAATAGAAGAGGTAGATCGGGAGCATGGGCTGCCCCCACGTGGCGTAGGCGGTGCCCAGGGCGACGAACGAGGCCATGGAGCCCGCCTCGGTGATGCCCTCTTCCAGCACCTGACCCTTGCGGTCCTCGGCGTAGCGGAGGATGAGCTCGGCGTCGACCGGTGTGTAGCGCTGGCCCTCGGGGGCGTAGATCTTGGTCTCGGCGATGAGCGGCTCCAACCCGAAGGTCCGGGCCTCGTCGGGCACGATCGGCGCCACCAGGCGCCCGATGTTCTTGTCGCGCACCATGGACCGGAGCAGGCGGGCGAACGCCATGGTCGTCGACGCTGCCTGCCCGCCCGACCCGGCCAGCAGGTCGGTGAACACCTTGGGGTCGGGATCGCCACAGGGGTTGGGCCGGACGACGCGGGTGGGAAGAGGACCGGCGAGAACCTTCCGCCTGGCCACGAGATACTCGTGTGCCGGCGATCCCTCGGGCGGGCGGTAGTAAGGCGGGTGCTCGGCGTCGAGCGCCTCGTCGGGGATCTCCTCCTGCAGGTACAGCCGGTTCCGCAGGGTGAGCAGCTGCGCACGCGTCATCTTCTTGATCTGGTGGGTGGCGTTGCGGGCCTCGATCTCCGGTCCCAACGTCCAACCCTTGATGGTCTTGGCCAGGATGACCGTGGGCTGGTCGCTCTGCTCGGTGGCCAGCTTGTAGGCGGCGTACAGCTTCCGGTAGTCGTGGCCTCCCCGGGGCAGCGCTTGCAGTTCTTCATCCGAGAGGTGCTCCACGAGCCTGCGCAGGCGCGGGTCGGGGCCGAAGAAGTGCTCCCGGATGTAGGCACCGCTCTCGGTGGCGTACTTCTGGAATTCGCCGTCGGGCGTGCTGTTCATCTTGTCCAGAAGGACCCCGTCGACGTCACGGGCCAGGAGCTCGTCCCACTTCGAGCCCCAGATGACCTTGATGACGTTCCAGCCCGCACCGCGGAACATCGCCTCGGCCTCCTGGATGATCTTGCCGTTTCCCCGTACCGGGCCGTCGAGCCGCTGCAAGTTGCAGTTCACGACGAAGATCAGGTTGTGGAGGTGCTCGCGCCCCGCCACGCCGAGCGCACCGATGGACTCGACCTCGTCCAGCTCGCCGTCGCCCAGGAACGCCCACACCCGGCTGTTGCTCGTGTCGACCACCTCTCGGTTGAGCAGGTACCGGTTCACGTGTGCCTGGTAGATGGCACACAACGGCCCCAGTCCCATCGACACGGTGGGGTACTCCCAGAAGTCGGGGAGCAGGCGGGGGTGCGGGTAGCTGGGCAGCCCGTGGCCACCCACCTCCTGGCGGAAGGAGTCGAGGTGGTCCTCGGTCAGCCGCCCTTCCACGAAGGCGCGTGCGTAGATGCCGGGCGAGGCGTGGCCCTGGAAGTACACGAGGTCACCGAAGCCGCCGTCCGACTTGCCTCGGAAGAAGTGGTTGAAGCCCACTTCGTAGAGCGCCGCCGAACTGGCGTACGTGGCGAGATGGCCGCCGATGCCCTCGCTGCGGTGGTTGGCCCGGCTGACCATGACGGCCGCGTTCCACCGGATGTACGCCCGGATACGGCGCTCCAGGTACTCGTCACCGGGGAACCACGGCTCCTGCTCGGGAGGGATGGTGTTGACGTACGGGGTGGACACGGTGGCCGGGAAGTCGACCTGCTTGGCCTGGGCCCGCTCCAGGAGCTTCATGAGGAGAAAGCGCGCCCTGCTCCGACCGTGGGTGTCGAGGACGGCGTCGAAGGAGTCGACCCACTCGGCCGTCTCTTGCGGGTCGATGTCGGGAAGCTGGTGTGACATCCCGTCGAAGAGCACCCATCCATGCTACGGGCCGCCCTCGCCCCGGGCTGCGCCGCTGCTCGGGGGCTGTTACACCCGCCCTCCACAATGGGGCCATGTTGTTGGAGGACGCCAAGGACCATCTGGCGAAGCTGTCGGCCTTCGTCGCCGGGCTGGAGCCGGGCACCCTGAGTCCCGAGGACGGCCGGCGGCTGCTCGACCTG
>DMNK01000108.1:8762-9150 GCA_003453695.1 Acidimicrobiaceae bacterium
TCGGTTCCGGAGGCGGTGTCCGTGATCGACACCGCCAAGAAGGCGGAGAAGCTGCCGGCGCTCGCCGAGGCCTTGTCGGCGGGGCAACTCTCACCCACCCAGGCCAAGGTCGTCGCCTCGGCGGCCAGCGCTGACCCCGCTTCCGAGTCGCAACTGATCGAAGCTGCCACGACCCTGCCCATGGCCGAGTTCTCCGGCTTTGCCCGGACCGTGGCCCGAGATGCCCGCCAAGCAGATCCCGAGCACCACAAGCGCCTGCACGCGGCTCGCTTCTTCCACTCCTGGGTCGACACCGAGGGCGTGCTGCGCTTCTCGGGTGGGGTGACCCCCGAGGACGGCGTGCCCATGCTGTCAGCGGTGCGATCCCGGGCCGCCTTCGTCGCCGCCG
>DMNK01000108.1:9373-9527 GCA_003453695.1 Acidimicrobiaceae bacterium
CGCTTGTCGTCGGGGACGAGCGACGGGCCACCTTCGCCGGCACCGAATCGGGCGCCTGCGGGCGGCCCTCCGTCGTCTACCACGTGAGCGCCGAAGCCCTCGAGCGGGGGGAGGTCTGGCCGGGCGAGCTGTCCGAGGTCTCCGGAGTGGGCCC
>DMNK01000108.1:9745-10103 GCA_003453695.1 Acidimicrobiaceae bacterium
CCCGTGCCTCTCCAGCTTCTCGACTGCCTGATCGGCGAGGCGCACCAGAAGGTGGTGATCGGCGACGGAGCCGACGTGACCCGGGTGGTGCACCTGGGCCGGGCCGTGCCCGCCACGGTGAAGAGCGCCCTCGAGGGAAGAGACCGCTCCTGCGTGGTGCCCAACTGCGAGGTGTCTGTGGGGCTCGAGATCGACCACTGGCAGATCCCCTTCGCCCGGGGCGGCCCGACCGAGCTGTCGAACCTGTGCCGGCTGTGCCGGATGCACCATCGCATGAAGACCTACGACGGCTACCGCCTCCTGGGCGGTCCCGGGAAATGGGAGTGGCTGCCGCCTGAGTGACGCACCGGCCTGTCTC
>DMNK01000108.1:10331-10520 GCA_003453695.1 Acidimicrobiaceae bacterium
GGCCCGGGGCATGCTGTCGCCGTGCCCGCCCGAGTCCCCGCTGCGCCCCACCAACGGGGCGAGACCCTCGTCTTCACCGATGGTGCCTGTCTTGGCAACCCCGGACCTGGGGGTTGGGCCTGGGCCGTGCCCGACGGGCCGTACGCCAGTGGAGCAGATCCCGCCACCACCAATCAGCGCATGGAGATC
>DMNK01000108.1:10798-20197 GCA_003453695.1 Acidimicrobiaceae bacterium
AGCCGGTGGCCAACCGCGACCTGTGGGAGCCGCTGCTGCAACTGGCGCTCGATCCGGCTCGGCCGGTCCGTTTCGACTGGGTCAAGGGGCACTCCGGCGACGTGATGAACGACCGCGTGGACCTGCTCGCCACGACGGCCGCCGCCACCCAACGCGGCACAGCCGGAGAGCACTTCGAGAGCTGATCACCGGGGAGCTCGGCACCTCGTCGGTGCTCGATGTCCCGGCGGCGCGCTTTGGCGGCGGCACGGGAGCCGCCCGTAGCATGCCCGCATGGAACTCGATGGTGTCTCAGCTCTGATCACTGGCGGCGCGTCCGGGCTCGGTGCCGGCACCGTGCGGAAGTTGTGTGGCCTGGGCGTGCGCTGCACGATCTTCGACCGCAACGAGGCCGGCGCCAAGCAGCTGGCCGACGAGGTGGGCACCGGCGCCGACTACGTCGCCGGTGACGTGACCAATCCCGACGACTGCCAGCGCGCCGTGGACCAGGCCGCCGGCAATGCCTCGCTCCGCATCGCCGTCAACTGCGCCGGCACCGGATGGGTGGGCCGGGTCATCAACCGGGACAACTCGCCGCATGACCTCGGCGCCTTCAAATTCATCATGGAGCTCAACATCGTGGGCACGTTCAACGTGATGACCCGGGCCGCGTCGGTGATGGCAGGCACCGAGCCCGGGCCCGACGGCGAGCGGGGGGTGATCGTCAACACCGCCTCGGTGGCCGCCTTCGACGGCCAGATCGGCCAGCTGGCGTACTCCGCCTCCAAGGGAGCCGTGGTGGGCATGACCCTGCCGGCTGCCCGCGACCTGGCCTCGGTGGGGATCCGGGTGATGACCATCGCTCCCGGGCTCTTCGACACGCCCCTGCTCGGCATGCTCCCCCAGGAGCAGCGCGACGCCCTGGGCCAGTCGGTGTTGTTCCCCAAGCGCTTGGGCCAGCCCGAGCAGTACGGCGAGCTGGTCGCCGACATCGCCCGCAACAGCTATCTGAACGGGGAGGTCATCCGTCTCGACGGCGGCATTCGGATGCCGCCCAAGTAACCCGGGCGTCCGGTGGCCGACTGGACGGTGGAGGAGGCCCGGGCCTACCTGCCTCGGCTTCGTCTTCTGCTTCGACTCCTGCGTCGCAGTGTGGCGGTGTCGGCCCGCGCCCGCAGCAACGGGCACGGAAGCGCCCCGGAAGTCGGCGACGAAGAGGAGTCAGAGGAGGTCGCCGGCTCCGCTGAGGCCGTCGTGGATCCCGAGCCCGATGACGCGGCCACCCTGCGCGGCGTCGGCCCGGCTGAAGCGCTCGCCGAGCTGGAGGAGCGCGGCGTCGTCCTGCGAGACCTGGAACGAGGTCTCGTGGACTTCCCCAGTCGCCACGCCAGCGGCCGAGAGGTGCTCTTGTGCTGGCAGCTGGGTGAACCCGATCTGGCGTGGTGGCACCTTCCCGAGGACGGTTTCGCCGGCCGCCGCCCGCTCCCCGTCCCGCCGCAGATCTGAACTGTCGACGCCCCGAACCTCGGCGAAGAGGCCAGGACCGCGGCGACTTCAAGACGCCGGTGGGGCAGTCCGCCGCCGTTAGGCTGGGCTCGGAGCCCCACGGAGGTGATTTCGACGCCCGACGACGCTGACTTCGACATCGTGGTGATCGGGGGTGGGCCGGGCGGCTATGCCACCGCCCTCTATGCCGCGTCGGCCGGCCTGTCGGTGGCCGTCGTCGAGAAGGAGAAGGTGGGCGGGACCTGCCTCCATCGCGGCTGCATCCCTGCCAAAGAGTTCCTCGAGACGGCCGAGATCTACCGCACCGTGGCGGGCGCCAAGGAGTTCGGCGTCAACGCCGGCCAGCCCACCGTCGACTTCGCCACGAGCCAGGGCCGCAAGCAGAAGGTGGTCGACCAGCTGTTCCGGGGCCTGGCCGGACTCATGAAGGGCCGCGGCATCACGGTCTACCAAGGAACGGGGACGCTGCTTCCGGGCCGGAAGGTGCACATCGAAGCCAGCCCCGGTGCCGAGGCACCCAGTGAGATCTCGGGCGCCGACGTGGTGCTGGCATCGGGGTCGGTGCCGCGCACCATCCCCGGTTTCGAAGTCGACGGAGGACTGGTGATGACATCGGACGAGGTGCTCGACATGACCGAGCTGCCCCGGTCGGTGGCGGTGATCGGTGGCGGCGCCATCGGGTGTGAGTTCGCCTCGATGTTCGCCGACCTGGGAACCCAGGTCACGATCCTCGAGGTCCTGCCCACGTTGCTGGCCGGCTGCGACGAGGAAGTGGTCGCCGTCGTGAACCGCTCCTTCCGCAAGCGGGGCATCACGGTCCACACCGGGGTCAGCGTCACCGGGCACACCCCGAACGGCAACGGCACCACGGTCGCCTTCGGGGAAGGGCAAACCGTGGCCGTCGACGCCGTCGTCCTCTCCGTGGGTCGTCGCCCGCTCACCGACGGACTGCTCGGTGACGGCGCCGGTGTCGCCGTCGACGAGCGGGGTTTCGTAGTCGTCGACGAGCTCATGCGAACCAACGTGGACGGGGTGTACGCGGTGGGTGACCTGGTGAACACCCCTCAGCTCGCTCATGTCGGGTTCGCCGAGGGCATCGTCGTCGTGAAGACGATCCTCGGCGAGCACGCCCTGCCCGTGGATTACAGCCGTGTGCCGTGGTGCATCTACTGCAGCCCGGAGGTGGCCTTCGCCGGATTCACCGAGCAGGCGGCCCGGGAGGCCGGTCTCGACGTCGTGGTGAAGAAGGACCCCTTCGGCGGCAACAGCCGGGCCCGCATCCTGGGCGACACGGACGGCCTGGTGAAGGTAGTGGCGGAACGCCAAGCGGACGGGAGGACAGGGCGCATTCTCGGCGTGCACATGGTGGGCCCCTGGGTGACCGAACTGCTCGGCCCGGGCTACCTGGCCGTCAATTGGGAGGCGAGCCCCGAGGAAGTGGGTCAGTTCATCCAGCCGCATCCCACCCTTTCCGAGGCTTTCGGCGAGACGGTGCTGGCGCTCACAGGCAGGGGGTTGCACGTTGGCTGACGTGGTGATGCCGCAGCTGGGCGAGACCGTCACCGAGGGAACGGTGACCAAGTGGCTCAAAGCCGTGGGCGAAGCCGTGGAGCGGGACGAACCGCTGTTCGAGGTGTCCACCGACAAGGTGGACTCGGAGGTCCCCTCACCTGCCTCGGGCGTCTTGTCGCAGATCGTCGTCCCCGAGGGCGACACAGTGGACGTCGGCACCGTCGTGGCCGTGGTCTCGGACGACGGCTCAGGAGCGGCGTCGACCGGCACTAGGCCGGCCGCGGCGCCCGTGCAGGATTCGGTGGCCCCGTCCCCGGCACCTTCGCCACCCCCGGCGTCCGCCCCAGGGCCGGCTCCGTCCGCCCCACCGGCTCCTCCAACGGCACCCGCACCCGCACCGCCGCCTGAGCCGCAGGCGGCAGAAAGCCCGCCACCAGCTGCCCCGGCACCCCCCGCCGCATCCCAGACCCCTCAGCCTGTACCGGCGTCAGCAGGGCCTTCTGCCCCAGCGGAGCCGGCACCTCAGCCGTCGGCTGCGCCGCCTGCCGATGGCGCCGCCGGACGGGGGAACCGGATCCTCTCTCCGGTTGTTCGCCGACTCCTCGACGAGAACGGGATCGACCCTGCCGACGTGCCGGGCACCGGGTTGGGGGGCCGCATCACCCGTGCCGATGTGCTCGGGGTGATCGACACCCGCCGGGCCGGCGGAGTCCCGGCCGCCGGGGCCGTGCGAGGTGCGCCCCGCCCCGCCCCTGCGGTTGCCGGTGCTCCCGCCACGGCTCCGGCCCCGGCTGGGGCACCTGCAGCCCGAGCGGGAACCGACGAGGTCATCCCCTTCACGAACATCCGGCGCCGTACTGCCGAGCACATGGTCCGGTCGAAGGCGACGTCGGCGCACACCCTGGTCGTGGTCGAAGCCGACTACGAGAGGGTGGAGCAGGTCCGTCGCTCCATGGGGCCCGCCTTCAGGGAGGAGGAAGGCTTCTCGCTCACCTACCTGCCCTTCGTGGCCCGGGCCACGGTGGAGGCGCTGCGCGAGTGGCCCGATCTCAATGCTTCGGTCGGTGACGACGCCCTGATCGTCCACCACCAGATCAACCTGGGCGTCGCCGTGGACCTCGACCACCGCGGGCTCATCGTGCCCGTCGTGCCACGCGCCGAGGAGCTGACCCTGCGGGGGATCGCCCGGCGCATTCGCGAACTGGCCGACCGGGCCCGCACCAAGAAGCTGAGTGCCGACGACATCGCCGGCGGGACCTTCTCGATCACGAACGCCGGGCCCTACGGCACGTTCCTCACGTCGCCGATCATCAACCAGCCGCAGATCGCCATCCTCTCGACCGATGGTGTGAAGCGGCGTCCCACGGTCGTGACGGCCGAGGACGGCACCGAGGCCATCGCCATCCACTCGATGGGCCTCTTGTGCCTGGCCTGGGACCACCGGGCCGTGGACGGCGCCTATGCAGCGGCGTTCGTCCACCGGGTGGCCGAGCTGCTGGACAGCCACGACTGGGCTGCCGAGCTGTAGAACCTCCGGACGTGCTGCGAATTCGCTGCCTGGGCCGGGTTTCGTTCGCCGAGGCCCACGCTCTCCAGTCGGCCCTGCACGGCGGCACCGAAGACGACTACCTGCTCCTGGTGGAGCACCCCCACGTCTTCACCCTGGGGGTGCGCGGCGACCCTGCGCACATCCTCGTGGACCCATCTTCGGTGGGTGCCGAGGTGGTCGAAACCGACCGGGGGGGAGACGTCACCTACCACGGACCCGGCCAGCTGGTCGTCTATCCGGTCGTGCAGGTCCCCGCCTCGTCGGGGTCGGTGCCGCGCCACGTGGCGGCTGTCGAACAGGTCGCCATCGACGCCCTGTCGGACCTCGGGATCCGCGCCGGGCGCCTGGCGCAGTACCCCGGGGTCTGGGTGGACCCCGAGGGGCCCTCGCCGCGCAAGATCGCCGCCGTCGGGGTGCGGGTGACCCGCGGGCGCTCGATGCACGGGCTCGCCCTCAACGTCGATCCCGACCTCACATGGTTCCGCCGCATCGTCCCCTGTGGCATCACCGACAAAGCGGTGACCTCGCTTCGGGCCGAAGGCTGTCAGGCATCAATGGCGGAGGTCACCGAGGCTGTCATCGGGGCGGCCAGGCGCCAGTGGTCGCCGGCGGCCGAACCGGATCGACAGCCGGCGTCCCAGCCGGACCAGCAGGAGGGCGCGCTGCCCGTCGGCCAGCGCGCTCCGGGCGCTTCGCTGCGGCACCGCCTTCGCCAAGCCGGGGTCGATCCCGACGGCGGGCAGTCCGTGCGTGCCCGCAAGCCGCCGTGGCTCCGGGTGCCGGTCCGGATGGGGGCGGACTTCCACGCACTGCGACGGACGGTGCGCGAGCTCGACCTGGTCACCGTGTGCGAGGAGGCCGGGTGCCCGAACATCTTCGAGTGCTGGGCGGACGGAACGGCGACGTTCATGATCAACGGCGACCGCTGCACGCGGGCCTGCGGCTTCTGCTTGGTGGACACCCGTAAGCCTCTTCCGCTCGACGGGGGCGAGGCCGAACGTGTGGCGGCCGCCGTGACGCGCTTCGGGCTGGCCCATGCCGTCATCACCGCCGTGGCTCGCGACGACCTCCCTGACGGCGGAGCCGGATCTTTCGCCGCTGTCGTCGCCGCCATCCGATGTCAGTCCCCCGGCACCGCAGTCGAGCTGCTCATCCCCGACTGCAAGGGCGACGCCGGGGCACTGGGCGTCATCTTCGACTCCCGACCCGATGTGCTCAACCACAACCTCGAGACGGTGGCCCGGCTGCAGCGCGCCGTTCGCCCGTCTGCCGGATACGCCCGCAGCCTCGCCGTGCTGGCCCGGGCCAAAGCGGCGGGGCTCACCACCAAGTCGGGCCTGATCCTCGGCATGGGCGAGAGCGAGGACGAGGTGGTTTCGGCCTTGGCCGACCTGGCCGCCGTGGGAGTGGACATCGTGACCATGGGCCAGTACCTGCGTCCGTCTGCGGCCCACGCCCCCGTGACCCGTTGGTGGACTCCGGAAGAATTCGACGCGCTGGCCGGCCGCGCGCGCGCCATGGGATTCGCCCACGTACAGGCCTCACCGCTCACTCGGTCCAGCTATCACGCCCGGGCCGCCGCCTCGGCGGCCGGTGCCGACGCGTTGGTGACGGCGACCTGCCCGTGACGGCGACCTGCCCGTGACGGCCGCCCAGATGGACGGCGACACCGTCCGCCACGCCCGCGCCGCTCGGCTGGAGCGGGTGCGCCGGCGCATGGAGGAGCTCGAGGTCGACGCCCTGTTGCTCTCCCACGGCGCGGAGCTGCCCTGGCTCACCGGCTACCGGGCCATGCCTCTCGAGCGGCTCACCCTGCTCGTCGTCCGCCCCGAAGGTGAGGTGGTGCTGCTCGTCCCCGCCCTGGAAGCACCGCGGCTTCCGCTCATGGGCATCGACGTGTCGGTGCGCCCCTGGAGCGACACCGAGGATCCCATCGAGCTGGCATCGGCTCTCCTGCCCGACGCGCCCGGTTCTCGGCTGGCCCTGTCCGATCGGGCCTGGGCTGCAACCCTGATCGGGCTGCAGCAGGAGCTGCCCGAGGCGACCTTTCTGAGCGCCTCCACCGTGACGGCGCCGCTTCGTGCCGTGAAGGACCACGCCGAGGTGGCGGCGCTGCGCCTGGCGGCGGAAGCCGCCGACCGGGTGGCCGGCGCCCTGCAGGCGGGCGAGATCGCGCTGGTCGGCCGGACCGAGCGCGAGGTGTCGCGCCACATCGCCGAGCGTTTGCTCGCTGAGGGCCACCGCCACGTCAACTTCGCCATCGTGGGCAGCGGGCCGAACGGGGCAAGTCCCCACCACGACGCCGGAGAACGCCGCATCGGCCGCAACGAGGTCGTCGTATGCGACTTCGGTGGTGAGCTCGTCGCACCTTGGGAGGACGTGGGCTACTGCTCGGACATCACTCGCACGGTGGTGACCGGCGATCCCGGAGACGAGGTGCGCCGCTGCTACGAGGTGCTCCGCCTCGCCCAGGCCAGTGCTGTCGCCGCGGCATGCGCCGGCATCGCCGCCGAGGACGTCGACGCCGCCGCTCGCGACGTCATTGCCGCTGCCGGGCTCGGGGAACGGTTCATCCACCGAACCGGCCACGGTATCGGCATCGACGAGCACGAAGACCCGTACGTGGTGGCGGGGAACCGCACGGCGTTGGTCGAGGGGCACGCCTTCTCGGTAGAGCCGGGCATCTACCTCCCTGGCCGCTTCGGCATGCGGCTCGAAGACATCGTGGTGGTCGGGCCAGAAGGCCCCGAGCCTTTGAACCGCGTCGACCACGACCTCGTCGTCGTCGACGCCTGAGCGGGGCGATCAGCGCCGTGACCGGGCCGACCTCGTCGAGACGGCGGGAGGTTGAGCGGTGGACCTAGGCCTGCGGGGAAGGGTGGCCCTGGTCACGGCGTCGTCGGCGGGGCTGGGCCGAGCGGCCGCCGCCTCCCTGGCGGCGGAGGGGGCCAAGCTCGCCATCGTTGCCCGCGGCCCCGCGCGCCTCGAGGAGACGGCGGAGTCGCTGCGCGCAGGCGGCACCGAGGTGCTTTCCATTGCCGGCGACGTGACCGATCCGGACATGCCGGCCCGCCTGGTCGATGCCACCGTCGAGCGCTTCGGTCGGCTCGACGTTCTCGTGGCCAACGCCGGCGGCCCGCCCCGGGGCCGCGCCTCGGAGGTGGACGACGAAGCCATCCGGGCCGCCGTCGAGGCGAACATGTTGACGTCGGTACGCCTCGTGCGTTCGGCTCTTCCCCACATGCGCGCCGCCCGATGGGGGCGGATCTGCTGCGTCACCTCCTATTCGGTGCTGAAGCCCATTCCCACGTTGGCCCTGTCCAATCTGGCCCGCGCCGGGCTGTGGGCATGGGCCCGCACGGCTGCCGCTGACCTGGCGGCAGAAGGATCCGGCGTGACGCTCAACTTGGTGTGTCCGGGGACCCACGCCACCCAGCGGACCATCGACCTCGGTGGTGCCGACGGGCCCATGGGCGATCCCGGCGACTTCGGCAAGGTGGTGGCCTTCTTGTGCTCGGAGCCGGTCGGCTTCGTGAACGGCTCTGCCGTGGCCGTCGACGGGGGAGCAAGCGCAGCCGGCTGAGCGCGTCGCCGCCTGCCTGTCAGGCGACGAAATACTTGGCCTGGGGGTGGTGACAGACGATGGCCAGGGTCGACTGCTCAGGATGGAGCTGGAACCCCTCGCTCACCACCACGCCGATCTGCTCCCCATGGAGCAACTCGACCACCTTGGCGTTGTCCTCGAGGTCGGGACAGGCCGGGTACCCCCACGAGTAGCGCCCACCTCGGTACTGCTGACGGAACAGCCCGATGAGCGTCGGCCCGTCCTCGTCGGCGAAGCCCCATTCCTCGCGGATGCGCCGGTGCCAGTACTCGGCCAGGGCTTCGGCCATCTCCACTCCTAGCCCGTGCAGGTGCAGGTACTCGCTGTAGCGGTTCTCGGCAAACAGCCGAGCCGTTTCCGCCGACACCGCCGGGCCCATGGTGACCAGGTGGAAGGCGGCGTAGTCCGCCTCCCCCGACTCGATGCTGCGGAAGAAGTCGGCGATGCACAGCCACGGTTCCTTGCGCTGTCGGGGGAAGGTGAACCTCGTGAGCTCCGCACGCCGGTCCTCGTCCGCCCACACCACCAGGTCGTCGCCATCGGCGTTGGCCGCGAAGTAGCCCCACGCCACTTGGGGCACGAGGAGGTCCTTGGCCTTGGCTTTGTCCAGCTCGGCTCGGAGCACGACGCTGACACGCTCTTTGAACTCGTCGTCGTTCTCCCCGTTCTCGGGGCGGTACCCCCACTGGTTGCGGAAAAGCGCCGTCCTGTTGAGATAGCCGGCCAGGTCGTCGAGGGCGACGCCCTTGGCGACACGGCTCCCCAGGAAGGGAGGGACGAAGACGGGGTTGTCGGCAGCCACCTCCGGTGAACGCGGTGGGATGCCCTCGGTACCGGCCTCCGCCATGACCTGGCTGCGTCGAGGCGGGAGCTTGCGGCCCCCTGGCTCCCGTCCGAAGGCGGGATCGTCCTCACCCGACCGCTTGAGCTCCATGAGCCGGTCCATGGTGCGCAGGCCCTCGAAGGCGTCCTTGCCGTAGAAGACCCGCCCCCGGTACACCTCACGCAGGTCGCGCTCGACGTAGCTGCGGGTGAGCGCCGCGCCACCGAGGAGCACCGGGATGTGGGTGAGCTCCCGATCGTTCAGCTCCTCCAGGTTCTCCTTCATGATGAGCGTCGACTTGACCAGCAGGCCGCTCATGCCGATGGCGTCCGCCTTGCGGTCCTCGGCTGCAGCCAGCATCTCGCTGATGCCGACCTTGATCCCGAGGTTCACCACCTCGTAGCCGTTGTTGGTGAGGATGATGTC
>DMNK01000108.1:20419-23401 GCA_003453695.1 Acidimicrobiaceae bacterium
GTGGACGTCGCCCTTGACGGTGGCGAGCACCACGGTCCCCTTGCCCCCTTGGTCCGCCTTTTCCATCTTGGGCTCGAGATAGGAGACGGCCGTCTTCATGGTCTCTGCAGACTGGAGCACGAACGGCAGCTGCATCTCACCCGAGGCGAAGAGCTCTCCCACCGTCTTCATGCCGACGAGGAGCACATCGTTGACCACCTCGAGCGGGCTGTGGCCACCGCCGAGCGCCTCCTCCAGCTCGTCCTCGAGGCCGTTGCGGTCGCCGTCCACGATGCGCTGTTCGAGGCGTCGCTCGACGGACCAGCCCGAGCGGTCCTCCCGCTCGAGCGCGCCCGAGGACACCCCTTCGAAACGCGCCAGGAGCTCAGCCAGCGGGTCGTAGTCAGGACGCCGGCGGTCGTAGATGAGGTCCAGGCAGACCTCCCGCACCTCCTCGTCGATCTTGGACAGAGGGATGATGCGCGCCGCATGGACGATGGCAGCGTCCAGCCCGGCGTCGACGCACTCGTGCAGGAACATGGAGTTGAGTACGTGGCGCGCTGCCGGCGACAAGCCGAAGGACACGTTCGACAGCCCGACGATGGTGAACACCCCGGGCAGCTCGGCCTTGATGCGTCGTATCCCGTCCAAGGTCTCCACGCCGTCGTGCCGGCTCTCCTCCATGCCTGTGGAAAGGGGCAGCACCAGCGGGTCGAAGACCAGGTCGGCCGCTTCGAGCCCGTATCGCTCCGTGGCGACGTCGTGGATGGCCTTGGCCGCCCCGGCCTTCCAGTCGGCGGTGCGGGCCTGGCCCTCGGTGTCGATGCAGGTGCACACCACGGCGGCGCCGTACTCACGGGCCAGGGTCAGGAACCGGTCCAGCCGGCCGCCGGTCTCGTCCCCCTCCTCGAGGTTGACCGAATTGAGGATGCAGCGGCCACCGAGGCGTTGCAGGGCGGCCTCGACCACCGGGGCCTCAGTGGAGTCGATCATGATCGGCACGCTGGCCTGGGTGGCGAATCGGCTGGCGACTTCCGTCATGTCGGCGACGCCGTCGGCGCCCGTGTAGTCCACGCACACGTCGAGGACGTGGGCGCCTTCCTTCACCTGGTCCTTGGCCATGGCCACCGTCGTGTCCCACTCACCGGCGAGCATGGCCTGGCGAAAGCGCTTGGAGCCGTTGGCGTTCGTGCGCTCGCCGACCACCAGGAACGACGTCTCCTGGTGGAGGGAAACCGGGCTGTAGATGGACGACAGCCCGGGCTCGTGGGTCACCTCACGAGGGGCGGGGGTCAGGTGGCGGCACCGCTCCACCACGGCGCGCAGGTGCGCCGGCGTGGTCCCGCAGCAGCCGCCGATCACCGTGACCCCCAGCTCGGTGACGAAGCGGGCGAGATGGTCGGCCAGCTCGTCCGGCGAGAGGTCGTAGTGCATGGCCCCGTCGACCACGGAAGGGAGGCCGGCGTTGGGCTGGGCGGACACCGGGGTCCGGGCCTGCTGGGCCAGATGGCGCAGGGCTTCGCCCATCTCGGCGGGGCCGGTGGCGCAGTTGAGCCCGATCACGTCGGGCCGCATGGCCTCCAGCGCCACGAGCGCCGCACCGATCTCGGTGCCGGGGAGCATGCGGCCGGTCAGCTCGATGGTGACCTGCACCTGCAGGGGAACCCGCCGTCCCGCCTCCACCATGGCCCGCTTGCAGCCGTTGATGGCGGCCTTGGCCTGAAGCAGGTCGTACACCGTCTCGACGATGAGGAGGTCGACGCCGCCGGCCAGCAGGGCCGTCGCCTGCTCCTGGTAGGCCTGGCGCAGGTCGACGTAGGCGATCTGGCCCAGGGTGGGGAACTTGGTGCCGGGCCCGAGGTTGCCCGCCACCCATCGCGGACGTTCGGGCGTCGACGCTGCGTCGACGGCCTGGCGGGCCAGCTGAGCTGCCGCCAGGTTGATCTCCTCGACCTTGTCCTCGAGCCCGTATTCGGCGAGCACCACCCGAAAGGCGCCGAAGGCGTTGGTCTCGACCACGTCCACGCCGGCGTCGAGGAACGACCGGTGTACTCCGGTCACGACGTCGGGGCGGGTGAGCGAGAGCACCTCGTTGCACCCCTCGAGGGCGGGTCCGCCGAAGTCGTCGGGACCCAGGCCGGCCAGCTGCAGGTTGGTGCCCATGGCGCCGTCGAACACCACGACCCGCCGGCGAGCCGCGTCGAGGTAGGCGGCGCCCCGGTCGTCGAGCGGCAGGGCGTCGTGCGCCAGGACAGCTGCCTGCGCGGAGTCGTCGGGCACGGCTCCGTCAGTCTACGGCTGCTGTTTGTGCACACCGTCCTGGGGGTGGCGTGGAGGCCGCCGGTAGCATGCGGCAGATGCCGAAGATCTACACCCGCAAGGGCGACGACGGCACCACCGGGCTCCTCTACGGCGGCAGGGTGGCCAAGGATTCACCGGCCATCGAGGCCAACGGGGCGGTGGACGAGGCTCAGGCCGCGCTGGGGATGGCCCGAGCCCAGGCGCAGTCGGGTTCGGAGGTGGACGAGCTCCTCATCGGGCTCGAGCGCGATCTGTGGGTGCTCATGGCCGAGGTCGCCACCGCCGTCGACAACCGCCCCAAGCTCGAGCCGGGCCGCACCGCCGTCACAGCGGAGATGGTCGAGGCCCTGGAGCGTCACATCGACGACCTGAGCTCGCGTTTCGAGATGCCGGCGCAGTTCGTCGTCCCTGGCCACGACCCGCTCTCTGCCGCCCTCGACGTGGCCCGCACCGTGGTGCGCCGCGCCGAACGGCTCATGGTGCAGGTGGGGTCCGCCTCGGGCTCGCAGGTGGGTCCGTACTTGAACCGCCTTTCCGACCTCATCTGGACCATGGCCCGCTGGCAAGAAGGGGAGCACCTCACCACTCGCAGCGTGGCGGCGCGCCCCTGAACCACCCCATCCCGTCCCGAGCAGGCCCCCACAACCGACCCGAGGTCATCGCTTTCATGGATGCAGATCCCACCGCTCCCGCCCCCCCCGG
>DMNK01000108.1:23620-30241 GCA_003453695.1 Acidimicrobiaceae bacterium
CCACCGCTCCCGCCCCCCCCGGCGGCGCCACCGCTCCCGCCCCTCCCGGGGGCCCGACGTCGTCGCCGCGCCCGTCGCGACTTCAGGTTCGTTCGTCGGACCTCGCCGGCCTGGATCGGGTGCTGTCCGCCGGGGAGCTGGCCGCCGTCGGCATCCCGGCCGTCGAGACAGACGACGGCCCGGCTGTCGTCGGAGGAGTGCCGGAGCGACTCGACTCGGCGTTGCTCCCCGGCCCGCTCCCGCTCACCTTGCCCGGCGATGTCGCCGAACGACGGGGCTTCAAGGGCCGGACGGGCGAGACGCTCGTCGTCGTCCCGGCTGAGGGTCCAGCCGTGGTCTTCTTGGGCACGGGCCGCCCCGATGCGCTCGCCATCGACGTGCTGCAGCGCGCCGCCGCCTCCTTGGTCCGCAGCGCCGGCCGTCGAGGACAGGCCGTGTTCGTGCTGCCCGCCGCCCTCGTCGGCAGGCTGCCGGCAGCGACCGGAAATCCGACCCCGTTGCCGCCGGCCCCCCGACGAGCGGCCCAGGCGGTCACCGGGGGAGCGGTGCTGGCCGCCTACCGGTTCACCTCACACAAGAGCGGTGACGAGGCACACCACCTCGACGGCATGGTCGTGGCCGGTGTGGACATCGAGCCGGAGGTGCTGGCCGAGGGCGTACGCCGGGGCACGGCGGTCGCCCGGGCAGTGTGCTTCGCCCGGGACCTGGTGAACGAGCCCCCGAGCACGATGACACCGGCACGGATGGCCGCCGCTGCCGAGGAGTACCTCGGCGGCCTGCCTGCCCTCTCGCTCGAGGTATGGGACGAAGGCCGGATCGAGGCCGAGCGGCTGGGCGGATTGCTCGCCGTGGCCCGGGGATCGGCCGAGCCGCCCCGGCTGATCCGGGCGGCCTTCGAGCCCGCTGACCCCGTAGAGGTCGAGGGCCGCGTTCCCCACGTGGTCCTCGTCGGAAAGGGCATCACCTTCGACTCGGGCGGGCTGTCGCTCAAGACGGCCGAGGGCATGACCACGATGAAGACCGACATGAGCGGCGCCGCCGCCGTTCTGGCCGTCGTCGGGGCGTGCGCCGAGCTCGCCGTCCGGGTCCGGGTGACCGCCATCGCCCCCATGACGGAGAACATGCCGGGCGGCAGGGCCCAAAAGCCTGGTGACGTCCTCGTCGCCCGCAACGGGCGCACCATCGAGGTCCTCAACACCGACGCCGAGGGCCGCCTCATCCTGGCCGACGGCCTCTCTCTGGCCTCCGAGCTGGAGCCGGACGTCATCATCGACCTGGCCACGCTGACCGGTGCCGCCGTCGTCGCCTTGGGACGGACCATCGCCGGCCTGTTCGCCAACGACGATGTCCTGCTCGAGAGGCTGGGTGACGCCGCTGTAGGCGCAGGCGAGCGGACGTGGCCGTTGCCTCTGGCCGACGAGTACCGATCCGACATCGACTCCGAGGTGGCCGACATGAAGAACATCGGCAAGGGCGGACAGGCAGGCGCCATCGTCGCAGCCCTGCTCCTGGAGCGTTTCGTCGACGACACGGCGTGGGCGCATCTCGACATCGCCGGGCCGGCGCGATCGGAGGAGGACAGTGGCGTCCTCACCAAGGGCGGGACCGGATTCGGCGTGGCCACCCTTCTCGAGTTCCTGGAACGGTTCGGCGCTGACCCCGGACCGCTTCGTCCCGCCGCCCCCTGACGACCCTCTTCATCACCGGCCGGCGAATCAGAGCCGCCCGGCCACCTCCCGGCGGTCCACGCCGCCCACAAGGGCGGTGCGTGTCCCGGAGTGGGCAAGATCTGCCCACCGGGCGTCGGCCAGCCCCGCCAATCCTTCCAGCCGCAACTGCTCGCCGCGCGCAAACGGACAGCCCGGGCGGCCCACCACCAGCACCAGGTCCCAGCTGGCCAGCTCGGCCCAGGCGATCTCCGGCGACGGCGGCCGGCCATGGGCCGTCCTCGTCTCGTCGAGGTAGGCGATGAGCCAACGGGCGGCGGGGGGCCGTCCGTCGCCGGCCACGGCGTGCCCTTCACCCGTCCCGGTGGCACCCACGACCGCCGCCCACGCCGCGTCGAGCTCACGGCGGCCGAGCTCGGCCACCGTGGACAGCAGGCGCTGGCGAGAACGCTCGGTGAGCAGCGTCCTCGCATCCTCGTAGGCGTCACGACGGGCGTCGCGGCGCCCGCGGGGAAGAGGGCGCACCTGCTCGACGGCGGCCCCGTCGACCTGCTCGATCTCCGATACGAGGAGCGCCATGTGGGCCTGGTCGGCGAGCTCCACCACGAACTCGTCCACGGCCCGCCCTCCAGCGCGTTCCACGATCTCCACGCCGACGACGTCGGCGCGCACGGCTCCAATGCGGCTGGCCACGGCTCCCAGCGCCCCGGGGCGGTCTGCGAGCGCCACTCGGAAGAGGAAGACCGCCACCCTCCGAGCGTACGCAGAGAGCGTGAACGGCGTGTTTCCTGGACGCGACGTGCCGGTTACGACTGCAACCGGCGTGCCCAGTGCACGGCGTCATGGGTCAGCGACGGGTGCACCCCCCACCGCATCAGCTGGGCCTCGGCCCCGTCGAAAGGCTCGCCCAGGGCGACGAGCCCCAGGGCCAGGCGCCGTGCTCGGCGGCGCTGCCCGTCGAGCGACCCGGGTGCCGGGCCGTCTGTCCACTGCTCGTGCGCCTCTTGCAAGGCGGCGGGGAGCCGGATCACGTGACGACGGCTCAGTGGCGGGAGCAGGCGCCTCACCCCGAGCGTCCCCTTCCCCTGCCATCGCGCCAGCTCGAAGGTGATGCAGCGCGTGAGGGCGCGGCGGAACGGCCCGTTGCGCCCCTGGCGCCCGCCCAGGCCAAGGGATCGAGCCGTCTCGTCAAGGTCGAGGGAGAACCCGACTTCCTCGTGCTCCAAGCGCGCCACAATTCTTCGCAACAACCACGTGCACGTGGGACCGATCACGGGAAGCCAGAACTGCTCGACGTAGTACGAGCGCGGGTCCACACCGAGGACGTCGACAACCGGGTCGCGCCATGCAACCACCCGTACCACGGCGGGCGCGGCCGCTTCCGTGATCACTCCGAGCGCATCGGTGGTCGTCGTCGGTGACGGCGCCGCATCACGTGAGGCAACAGGTGACAACACGGTGTCGGCAGCGTGTCGTGCCGGATCGATCAGTGTCATGGTCCCCCTTCGCATTCCGGTGCCCGCCTGTGTCGCCACAGGCACCTGGCGGCCCGGGCAGCGCGTGCAGCGCGCCGCTACCATGACGGCTTCGCCTTGCCCGGCACCTCGCCGGGTACCTCTCCGGGTGCGAATTGACTGTCGCGCTCGGACGCGGCGGCAGACCGGAGGGCTGCGTGGACGACAGGTTCGATGGGCAGGACACGACGGTGATGGGGCGTCGAGGCCTGGGGCGCGGCTTGTCGGCGATCCTCCCCGCCCGACCACCGGGACCGCTGAGCGTGCTCCGTCCAGGTCACGCGCAAGAGGCGCGGCCTGCGACGACGACCGACCCGCTCACCGGCCTGCTCACCCGCAACCAGCTCATCGAGAAGCTCGACCGGGTTCTGGCCGGCGCCGCCGGCGATGGAAGCCGGCTGGCCGTGGTGGCGCTGGGGTTGGACGGGTTCCGCCATGTCAATCTCACCCACGGCCAGCACGCCGGCGACCTGCTGTTGCGCCGCGTCGGCGACCATCTCGCCGCCGCTCGCCGGTCGTCCGACCTGGTGGCGCGCATCGGCGGAGACGAGTTCGCCGTGGTCTGTCCCCGGGTGGGCTCAGAGACAGCCGCCCGGCGCGTCGTGGACCGGCTGGCGGCGGAGGTGGGGGGACCGTTCCTCGTGGGCGGGGTCCACCATCGTCTGACGGCGACATTCGGCCTGGTGCTGACCGAGCCCGGGGGCGGGCACCTCCCGGGGCGCACCCTGGTCCGGCGGGCCGACCTGACCATGCAACGGGCCAAGGATGCCGGAGCCCGCCTGGCGGTGTTCGACGAGCTGGCCGATGTTCACCAGGCGCCGCGGTGGAACACCTCCTCCGGTGAGCGACGCCGGCGCAGGGAGGACACGGTGGGGACGTCGTCCTCCCCGGCCTCGCCGACGAGCACGGCCCCGAGATAGCGACGGTCTTCCGGCACCCCCAGCGCCAGGCGCAGGTCACCCTCCCCCCGGAAGTTGCCGAGAAAGCACGCCGCCAAGTCGGCGTCCACGGCCCCGAGCAACAACAGCAGGGCGGCCATGCCCGTGTCGACGTGCCAGTACGGCACCGGCCAGGCAGCGTCGTCGTCGCCCAGCCCGGACGCCGCCTTGTCCGGTTGGCGGTAGCGCTGCAGGTAGGCGGCGGGGTCTGCGAACAGGACGACCACGACCGGCGCCCGCCGGAGGCCCGGCCACCGCGCCGAGCGCCGTCGCCAGTCGTCGGTTGTCGTGGCCGCCCAGAACCGCTCGGTCTGGTCCGGTCCTTCCAAGACGACGGCGTCCCAGCCGCCGGTGTTGCCTGCGCTCGGGGCTCGCAGAGCCAATCGAAGGATCCGGTCGAGCGCCTCCGGGTGGGGCGGGGCACCCGAGAAGCTGCGCACCATGTGTCGCCGCGCTGCCGCATCGGCGAGCTCCACGCCCGGCGACGCTACCGCTGCTCGAGGAGGCTGGTCGGTGCCGCTGCGGGTAGCTGTGGGCCGGGCATGGGTGTGGGCGGGGAATGTCGAGTCCGCTGGTAGGGTTTTAGGCAGGTGCGAGCGGTGGTGTGAGCCACCGCGGGCGATCGTCGTACCAGGAGGTCCGTACGTGGCCACCCCCCGTGAGCTGCTCAACCAGGCCAAGGCCGCCATCCGCGAACTCACGCCAGAGCAAGCCCAGACGCGGCTGGCCGAAGCCATCTTCCTCGACGTGCGAGAGCCCGACGAGTACGAGCAGGGCGCCATCCCTGGTGCCGTGCACCTGCCCAGGGGGCATCTCGAGTTCCAGGTGGAGGGCCGTCTCCCCGACAAGTCCCGCCCGGTGGTCGTGTACTGCGCCGGGGGCGTGCGGTCGGCGTTCGCCGCCAAGACCATGACCGACCTGGGCTACGAGGACGCCACCTCCATGGCGGGCGGCTTCAACCGCTGGAAGGACGAAGGCCGTCCCTGGTCGACGCCCGACGCCCTCAGCCCGGATCAGCGCAACCGCTACCAGCGCCATCTGCTTCTTCCCGAGGTAGGGGAGACCGGCCAGCTCAAGCTGCTCGACTCGAAGGTCCTCCTGCTCGGGGCCGGCGGGCTCGGCTCTCCGGCGGCGATGTATCTGGCAGCTGCCGGCGTGGGCACCCTCGGCGTCATCGACATGGACGTGGTCGACGACTCGAACCTCCAGCGACAGATCCTCCACAACATGGACCGCATCGGTGAGCGCAAGGTCGACTCGGCCAAGAAGACGCTGTCCGCTCTCAATCCCGACGTGGACGTCGTCACCTACGACGTGCGCCTGGGGGCCGACAACATCCTCGACATCATCGACGGTTACGACGTCATCCTCGACGGCACCGACAACTTCCCCACCAGGTACCTCGTGAACGATGCCGCGCTGTTGAAGAGGGTCCCCGTCGTCCACGGGTCGATCTTCCGGTTCGAGGGTCAGGTGACGGTGTTCGCGCCCTACGAGGGCCCCTGCTACCGGTGCTTCGTCCCGCAGCCGCCGCCCGCCGAGCTGGCACCGTCGTGCGCCGAGGCCGGGGTGCTCGGTGTGCTGCCCGGCATCATCGGCTCCATCCAGGCCATCGAGACCTTGAAGGTGCTCCTCGGCCTGGGCGACCCGCTCATCGGGCGCCTCCTCGCCTACGACGCCCTTGAGGCGTCGTTCCGGACCTTCAAGCTCCATCGCGACCCGCAGTGCCCGGCATGCGGGGAGAACGCCGCGCCCATCGTCATCGCCGAGTACGACGACTTGTGCATGCCCCACCCGGCTACCCCTCCCGCAGCCGGCTGACTCCGCGGCCGGCAGCACGGGTGGCGGCGCCCTGGGTCCCGGGTCCGGCTGTCGGGCCTCGGTGCCGGGCTTCTAACCTGAAGCTGTGACCAGCGAGGACAGGCGGACCGACTCGGGCATCGAGGTGCATCCCGTGTACGGTCCCGACGACCTGGCCGGCTGGGACCCCGGGGAGCAGCTCGGACGCCCCGGCGAGCCCCCCTACACCCGCGGCATCTACCCCAATATGTACCGGGGCCGGCTGTGGACCATGCGTCAGTACGCCGGGTTCGGGACGGCAGAGTCGACGAACGAGCGCTTCAAGTTCCTTCTGGCGGCCGGCCAGACCGGCCTGTCGTGCGCCTTCGACCTGCCCACGCAGATGGGCCTCGACTCCGACCATCCCCGCGCCGAGGGTGAGGTGGGGCGGGTGGGCGTGGCCATCGACTCGCTGGCCGACATGCGCCTGCTGCTGGCCGACTTGCCGCTGGACAAGGTCACGACGTCCATGACCATCAACGCCACGGCCGCCATCCTCCTGTTGCTGTACGAGCTCGTCGCCGAGGAGCACGGTGTGGACCCGGCCGTTCTGGGCGGAACCGTCCAGAACGACATTCTGAAGGAATACGTGGCCCGAGGCACCTACGTCTACCCACCGCGGCCGTCGATGCGGCTCATCACCGACACCTTCGCCTACTGCGC
>DMNK01000108.1:30456-30764 GCA_003453695.1 Acidimicrobiaceae bacterium
TCTCCGGCTACCACATCCGCGAAGCGGGTTCGACGGCGGTGCAGGAGATCGCCTTCACGCTGGCCAACGGCATCGCCTACGTGGAAGCGGCCAAGGCGGCAGGCCTCGAGGTCGACTCCTTCGCGCCACGCCTCAGCTTCTTCTGGAACGCCCACAACAACCTGTTCGAGGAGGTGGCCAAGTTCCGCGCCGCTCGCCGCATGTGGGCCACGATCATGACCGGGCGATTCGGCGCCAGAGACGAGCGCTCCAAGTTGCTCCGCTTCCACACCCAGACAGGCGGCTCGACGCTCACCGCCCAGCAGCCG
>DMNK01000006.1:0-183 GCA_003453695.1 Acidimicrobiaceae bacterium
ATGCACCGATCCGGTGAGCGTCCCCTGCGGGGAGGGGGCCGGGGGTGTTGCCGCCGGCGGGGCCGACGGCGGGGGCGGGGCCGGCGTGGGGGGCGGCGGCGGCGGTGTCACGTGGGTCACGACGGCGGGGACGACCGGCGTCGGCGTCGACACGCCCTGGTTGCCCCCGCCCGGGGCGGGGGC
>DMNK01000006.1:336-7845 GCA_003453695.1 Acidimicrobiaceae bacterium
GCGGCGGGCTCGGTGGCGGTGGTGGCACCACGGCCGGCCCCGACGAAGACGGAGCCGGGGGTGAGCTGCCCAACCCGGCCGGCGCCGCCAGCTGGCCCGGTCCATGGGGGGCGCCCCGGAAGGCGCCGAGGCCGAAGACCGTGGCGGCCAAGAGCACCAGCGCCGCGCTCACCGATGCCAGAGCGGAGCGGCGGCGGTGCTGCGACAGCATGTGCCGGGCGTGGACGTAGTCACGACGGCGCAGGTGGAGGTCGGCTTCGGCCAGCATCAGGAGCACGTCGGGGCTGGCGAGCACGTCGGCCCCCGACGCACGCAACCCGGCCATGCCCCACGAGAACCCGAGCCCGACGGCCAAGGTCGCCTCCAGCACGACGGCGCCCAGGTCGACGGTGTGGCTGCCGGGAGCCAGCACAGCCAGCTTCCGGCGGCTCAAGCGGTAGACACGCTGGCCGGGTGCCCCGGCGCCCGCCAGAGCGGCGGCGAGGGCGAGCACGGCGGCGTCGTCCGCCCCCGGATCACGGGGCCGGTGCAGCGAGCCCTTGGGCGCGGCGTCGAGCTCGATGACGGCCAGAGCCGCCTCGGCGTTGGAGAGCAGGCTGGCCGCCACCGCCTCGTCGAGGTCGCCTTCGAGCGCTCGGCGGTCCGCCAACGACGACGCCACGCTCCGGCGCTCGGCCAGACGGGTGGAGGCGGCGGCGGCCTCGGTGGCGAGCAGCTCGAGCACCGGCTCCAACGCCGCCGAGGGGAACTGCTCGAAGACGTCAGCGGAGAGCTCGGTGGCGATCTCCGAGAGGCACTGCGCGGCCGGGACGGCCTCGTCGGCGGATCGCAGGCCGGCACCCCAGGTCCGTACCGCCCGTGCCAGACCGGGCGGGGGGGCGCCGCGCTCCAAGGTGGCGACGATGGCAGCGCACAGGTCCAAGGCGGCCGACCCCGCGGTGGCCTCGATGGGGGCTCGCCGCAGCACGCAGCGGACGCGCCAGTGCACCATCAGCCGCTGCACCAACACGGTGCCGGTGTCCTGCGCTGAGGCCTGCATGTGTGCCCTGTCCGGACCCTCCTGGGGCGAGGTGGCGTTCAGGTCGATGCTCGAGTGATCGACACGCGGGCAGCCCAGGATTAGGGCCGAATGTCACCGTTGGGGGTCCGTGGCGCCCCGGTTGCGTTCTCATGCAGCAGCCGTTGGGCGACCGTAGGGAAATCGCTCTGAGCTGGGAGGACACCCCACTCCCACCAGCCCCGGCCCGGGACCGCTCAGTGGAGCCGGTCCGCCACCCCGGCAAGGCCGCCCAGGGCCCGGAGCAGGTCGTTCAGGTGGGTGCACGACGCCGGGCCGGCGATCAGCTCGGGCACCCGGTCGGCCATCTCGCTGAGCGGGGTGCCCACGACCGCCGTCACTTCGCCGGCGGCGGCCGGACACTCGCCGAAGGGCAGAACCCGGGGATCGGCCTCGATGTCGGTGAACACGCCGTCCTCGAGTCGCGCCCTGAGGGCGTACTCGTGCAGGACGGCTTCCCCTCCGTCCGGCTCGCCGACGGTGTCGCGGAACATGGCCCACACCGACATGACGCCGTCCTCGTCCACGGCGGCGTCGAGGCAGCGACGCCGGCGCATGGCATCGGGGGCGAGGGGCGGGCACCGGTGGAACGCCCACCGGTCGTCGTCATCGGCGTCGAGCTCCGGGGCGGGCGGGCAGTCCTGCAGGGGGACACCGCTGCCGGACGCGATGCTCACCATGGCGGCGCCGCCCTGTCGCCACCCTGAGCACAGGTCGACCATGCGGTCGAGCACGTTGGGCGGGGTGAGCGACTCGGGGGCCAGGCCCTGGCGGCGGGCCAGGCGCATGAAGCCGTAGCCGGAGATGAGCACGGCGGCGGGCACGTCGTCGAGCACCTGACGGAGGAGCGACCCGCTCGCCCACGCCGGGACGACCTCGTTGAGGCGGCGGCGGAACCCTCCACCGGCGCGCGCCCCCGTGAGCTCCTGCGCCCACGGTTCGGCGGGGTCGGTGCGCAGCGCCGCCAGCTGCCGGTCCCCGTCGAAGGCCGCTTCGAGCACGGCCTCACCCAGCACCTCGGGGTCGCCGATGCCGGTGCCCGTGCGCAGATCCCGCGCCCCGCCCGAGATGGACAGCTCCGCCCCCCATCCCGTGCGGGCCCCCACGTCGACGTGCGTGGTGCGGCGCAGCGAGCGGGGCCGCCGGGCAGCAAGCCGCACGAGCGGCCGGCGCGGAGCGGACGTGCCCGTGGTCACCGGGCCACGCTACCGTCCCGGTGGCGTTCTCCGACACCGGCGTCAGGTTCGAGGGAGCGCGCTTCGGGCCTTCTTCACCGGTGAGCACCGCGGAGGCGACGACGGACATGGCACGACGGGTGGCGATCGTGGGCGCGGCGCTGAGCGACTGCGGGCGCGTCGACGACAAGACCGCCTACCAGCTCCACCACCAGGCCACCTCCGCCGCCCTGGCCGAGGCGGGGATCAGCCGCCACGAGGTGGACGGCTTCATGTCCCACGGGACGGGGACGTTGCCTCCCATCGACGTGGCGGAGTACCTGGGCCTGGCACCGCACATCCAGTACATCGACTCGACCGGTGTGGGCGGGTCCAGTTGGGAGATCTTCCTCGAGCACGCCGTGGCCGCCATCGCCCAGGGACACGTCGACACGGTGGTGCTCAGCTACGGGTCCACGGCCCGGGCCGACCTCAAACGCCGGGCCCGCACCGCCAACCTGTCGTTCGGCAACCGTGGCCCGTCGCAGTTCGACGCCCCCTATGGCCACACCCTCATCGCCAAGCACGCCATGTCGGCCCGGCGCCACATGCACGAGTTCGGCACGAGCATCGAGCAACTGGCCGAGATCGCCGTGTCGGCCCGCTACAACGCCGGGTTCAACCCGCAGGCGTACTACCGCGACCCCATCACCATCGACGACGTGCAGACGGCGCCCATGATCGCCGACCCGTTCACCAAGCTGCACTGCTGCATCCGCTCCGACGGCGGCGGAGCCGTCGTCATCACCCACGAGGACCGGGCCCGCGACTGTGACAGGACCCCGGTGTGGGTGCTCGGCACCGGCGAAGCCATCTCGCACGCCGTCATGAGCGAGTGGACCGACTTCACCGAGTCGCCGTGCGTGCGGTCGGGGCAGCGGGCCTTCGGCGAGGCGGGCGTCACACCCGAGGACATCGACGTGCTCCAGGTCTACGACTCGTTCACCCTGACCGTGCTCCTCACGCTCGAAGGCCTGGGCTTCTGCAAGAAGGGCGAGGGTGGCCCGTTCGTGGAGGACGGCAAGCTGCGCGTGGGCGGCGCCCTCCCCACCAACACCGACGGGGGTGGGCTGTCGGCCTGCCAGCCGGGGATGCGGGGGATCTTCCTGCTCGTCGAGGCGGTGAAACAGCTCCGAGGCGAGTGTGGCGACCGGCAGGTGCCGGGCGCCCGTCTCGCCTGTGTGAACGCCACCGGCGGCTGGATCAGCTCCACCGCCACCGCCGTCCTCGGGGTGTAGTGATCCCTAGCCGTTGGCGAGGCGGATGACCACCCCCGACAGCACCAGGGCCACCACCGTGGCCGCCGGGGCGAAGAGCACCTTGTTCCCGAGACGGGCGTGGACCTTGGCGTTGAAGGCGAGGACGAAGCACACCGCCATGCCGGCGGCGCCGAGCGAGAACTCCGGCAGCCACACCACCGCCAGGTCGTGACCGAGGCGACCGTTGTCGGCGTCGCTCACCACCAGCAACGGGAAGATGGCCAGCCACACGACGCACCACAGGGCGAAGACCACCGCCGAGACGACGAGGACGACACCGCGCACCGTGGTGATCTTCGAGGGCGCGCGCGGCGTGGCGCCGGCCGTGGAGCCGGACGACACCGACGATGTCCAGCCATGGCCGTCCCACCATCGGTACGGCGCCAGCCACCAAGGGTCGGCGTACCAGCCCGGCGGGGCTCCCGCCGAGGATGACGGCGCGGAGGGCGGTGGCCATGGCGGCGGCGGGGAAGTGGGAGTGCTCATCGAAGTGCCGACTGCCGGCTCCGCTGGGTCGGATGGGGGTCGGGATCAGCCCGTGAGCTTGGGGCCGCCCGCCTCGGCGGCGATGGCTACCGTCTTCGTCTCGAGGTACTCCTCGAAGCCCTCGCGGCCGTGCTCCCGTCCCACCCCGCTCTGGCGGTACCCGCCGAACGGAACGTCGGGCGCCAGGTACACGCCGCCGTTGATGCTCATGGTCCCGGTTCGGATGCGCCGCGCCACGGCCAGGGCGCGATCCTCGCTCGTGCTCGTGACCGCGCCGGACAAGCCGTAGATGGAGTCGTTGGCGATGCGCACGGCGTCGTCCTCGTCCTCGTAGGGAATGGCCACCAGCACCGGGCCGAAGATCTCCTCCTGGGCGATGGTCGCCTTCGGGTCGACGTCGGCGAACAAAGTGGGCTCGACGAAGTAGCCGGTGGCGGGCTCGGAGGGAACGGCGCCGCCGCGCACCAGACGGGCCTCGGACTTCCCCTTCTCGATGTAGCTCAGCACCCGCCGGCGCTGCTTGTCGCTCACGAGCGGCCCCATGAGGTTGGACGCGTCCCAGGGGTCACCGAAGCTCATGGCGTCGAGGGTGGCCTTGGCCAGTTCCACCCCCTCGTCGTAGCGGGAGCGGGGCAGCAGCAGGCGGGTGGTGATGGCACACCCCTGGCCGGCGTGCACGCACACGGCGAAGGCACCGCCCGAGCACGCCGCCCCCAGGTCCTCCACGTCGTCGAGGACGATGTTGGCCGACTTGCCGCCGAGTTCGAGGAACACCTTCTTCACGGTGTCGGCGCCCTTGGCCATGATGCGCCGGCCCGTGGCGGTCGACCCCGTGAACGTCACCATGTCCACCCGGGGATCGGTGGTGAGGACCTCGCCCACCATGTGATCGGCCGATGCGACCACGTTGACGACGCCTGCCGGGATGTCGGTCTGCTCGGCGATGATGCGCCCGAGGACGGTGGCCGACCACGGCGTGTCGGGGGCCGGCTTCAAGACGACGGTGTTGCCGGCCGCCAGCGCCGGCGACAGCTTGGCCATGTTGAGAAAGAGCGGGAAGTTCCACGGCGTGATGGCCCCCACCACCCCGGTCGCTTCGCGCAGGACGAGCCGCTTGGTGCGCTGGCCGAACACCAGGCGTTCGGGCATGGGCTGGTCGTAGGGGTAGCTGGCGGCCAGCTCGGCGTAGTGGGAGACGTCGTCGATGGGCAGGTCCACCTGGATGGCGTAGGTGAGGGCGATGGGGCTGCCCGCCTCGGCCACGACCACGGCGCGCAGCTCCTCCTTGTTGGCCTCCAGGGCGGCGTGCAGCTGGTCCAGACAGCGACGCCGGAAGTCGTGGTCGGTGGACCACGAGGTCTCGTCGAAGGCCCGGCGCGCCGCGGCGATGGCAGACTCCATGTCGGCGGCCGTCCCGTCGGCGGTGTCACCGAGGGACTTCTCGGTGGCGGGGTCGACGTTGGCGAAAGTAGCGCCGCTCGACGACTCCACCAGCTTCCCGTCGATGAGCAGCCGGGGCTCACCCCGCACCTCGTGCCCGGAGGCCGTGGACGTGTCGGTCATGACGCTCCCTTCTCGCTGCGCTCGGTCGACGCCGGTGCGGGGGACTCCGTCCGCTCCTGGCGCAGGCGAGCCTTCAACACTTTGCCATTGGGCTCCCGGGGAAGCTCGTCGACGAACTCGATGGTCCGGGGCAGCTTGAAGTCGGCGAGGCGTCCGGCCAGCCGCCGGCGCAGCTCCGACTCGTCCCGGGGCATGCCGGGGCGGAGCTCGACCACGGCGTGGACGCGCTGGCCCATGCGCTCGTCGGGCAGGCCGAACACGGCCGCGTCCACCACGTCCGGCTCCTCGACGAGCGCCGACTCCACCTCGGCGGGATAGATGTTGACCCCGCCCGACAGGATGAGGTCGGTGCGGCGGTCGGCCAGGAACAGATATCCGTCCTCGTCCAGCCAACCCATGTCCCCGACCGTGAAGCAGCCGTCGCGCCAGGCGGCGCCTGTCTTCTCGGGGTCGTTGTGGTACTCGAAACCCCGCCCGGCGAAGGCCGACACGTAGATGACACCCACCTCCCCGGTGGGCAACTCGTTCCCGGCGTCGTCGAGGATGCGCACGGTGAGCCCAGGGAACGGCCGCCCCACGCTTCCGGGCTTCTGGAGCCACTCTTCGGGTGAGATGACCGTGGCCATGCCTTCGCTGGCGCCGTAGTACTCCCACACCGTGCCCGGCGGGAAGACGTCCATGATGCGCCGCTTCACCGCCACGGGGCACGGTGCGGCGGCGTGCTGGACCTTGCGCACGCTGGAGAGGTCGAAGGACTGCCAGTCGGCTTCGAGGATGCGGATGAACTGTGCCGGCACCATCTGCGACGTGGTGACGCGCTCACGCTCGATGAGCCTGAGCGCCTCGGTGGCGTCCCACCGCTCCATGACCACCACCGTCGCCCCCTCGACGAGGTGCATGAGGGCGTAGGCACTGGGGGCGGTGTGGTACACGGGGCCGCACATGAGATGCACGTCGTCGGCGGTGAATCCCCAGAAGGAGGCGAACGGACTGGGCGGGGCAACGGTGGCGGGCTCGGGCGGGGGACGCACGATGCCCTTGGGGCGTCCGGTCGTCCCCGAGGTGTAGGTCATGGCGATGACGGGGGACTCCAGGTAATCGTTGCGCGGGGGGGCCTTGGCAGCGGGATCGTCGGGGTCGACACCCTCTGCGGTGAGCGAGGCCACCCCGGTGCGGCGCGCCGCTTCGCCTGCAGCCGTTGAGCCGTCGTGCACCACCGCACCCGCCCCGGAGTCGGTCACGAGATACGCCACCTCGTCGGCGGTGAGCCGGGTGTTCACCGGGACGACGAGGCCCCCGAGGCGGGTCACGCCGTGCCAGGCGGCGAGGACGTCCACCCCGTTGCCGAGCGCCACCGCCACCCTGCTCCCGGGCTCGGGGACATGGAGGACGAGGGCGTGGGCCCAGGCGTTGGCGAGCCGGTCGAACTCCCCGAAGGTGACCCGCCGATCCCCGAAGACCAGGGCGACCCGCTCGGGCTGAACCCGGGCGATCGCCGACACCCCTCGGGTGCCCGGCGGCAGATGACCCTGGTCGTCGGGGGTGCGTCCGCCCATGAAGGCCCCAGTGTAGGACGTGTGCCTGACACGAGTGTCAGGTATAAAATCAGGTGGCTGACGGGAAGCGGGGAGCCGCGTGGACGCTTCCGAGGCGGCACCGCCGGTCCCGGCGGGCGAGCCCAGGATGCAGGAGGAGCCCATGCAGGCAGAAGAGCTGATCCTCGTCAGCGTCGACGACCACGTGGTCGAGCCGCCCGACATGTTCGAGGGGCGGGTCCCGGCCAAGTGGAAGGGGCGAGAGCCCCGGGTGGTGCACAAGGACGACGGCACCGACGTCTGGTCCTACGAGGGCAACGAGATCCCCAACGTGGGCCTGAACGCCGTGGTGGGGCGGCCCCCCGAGGAGTACGGCATCGAGCCCACCTCCTTCG